>DATEGW010000038.1:0-28385 GCA_035279845.1 Candidatus Acidiferrales bacterium
TGGCAATTTCACACGATTCCGCATCCCGGCGAGCCCGGCTACGAAACATGGCCCAAGGACGCTTGGACCTACGAAGGCGCCGCCAACAATTGGCCCGGCATGGCGGTCGATCAGAAACGCGGCATTGTCTACGTACCTACCGGCTCGGCCGCCTCGGATTTCCTGGGGATGAATCGAATCGGCAACAATCTCTACGCAAACTGCTTACTCGCACTCAATGCAGAAACTGGAAAATTGATTTGGCATTTTCAGGCAGTCCACCACGATCTTTTGGATCGGGATTTTCCGTCGCCGCCCACACTGCTCACGGTCAGGCGTAACGGAAAGATGGTCGATGCAGTGGCGCAAACAACAAAGCAGGGCGTCGTTTACGTCTTCAACCGTGAAACGGGCGAGCCTCTTTTTCCTATCGTCGAGAAGAAATATCCTGCGAGTACGGTTCCGGGCGAGATCTCTTCGCCCGAACAGCCAATGCCGACAAAGCCCGCGCCGTTCGCCCGCCAGTTGCTCACCGAAGATATGCTGACGAACCGGACGCCGGAGGCGCATGCCTGGGCCGTCGAACAATTCAAGACGTTTCGCAGCGAAGGACCATTCGTTCCACTTAGCGTGGGTAAAGACACCGTTGTTTTTCCGGGCTTCGACGGTGGCGCCGAATGGGGCGGCTCCGCTGCCGATCCGCAAGGAGTGCTCTACGTTAACGCCAATGACATCGCCTGGACTGGCGCCCTGGCGGACAACATGTCTGCAAGCACTTCGCCGACGCGCGGGCTGTACTTGAGTCAGTGCGCCTCATGCCATCGGGAGAATATGCAAGGCCAGCCGCCTGATTTTCCTTCGCTCGTCGATGTGGGCGCGCGTCTTTCTCCGAGCCAAATCACGACGACGATTCGCACGGGAAGAGGCCGCATGCCAGCATTCTCCGGCCTTAGTGACGAGGAGGTGTCTTCACTCGTGCAGTTTTTGACAACGAACGGCGGCCAGGCAGGCCGGGGCCGCGGAAGAGCCGCTGCGTCATCGGCAGGTCCCGGCGGCCAAGCGCCACAGCCTGCCGCGCCAGCGAACGCCGGAATCGCCCAATCCGGTGCAGGTGGCGCCAACTCAGCGCAGAGCGATCCCAACGATGCGCAAAACATGCCGTATCGTTTCACGGGCTACAAAAGATTTTACGATCCGGACGGCTACCCCGCAGTGGCTCCGCCTTGGGGGACACTCAACGCCATCAATCTGAATACGGGCGAATATGTCTGGAAAATTCCACTGGGCGAATACCCTGCACTCGCCGCACAAGGCATGAAAAATACGGGAACGGAAAATTACGGAGGTCCGATCGTCACAGCAGGTGGCCTCGTGATCATAGCGGCGACTAACTTCGACAAGAAAATCCACGCCTTCGACAAAGACACGGGGAAATTATTGTGGGAGGCGACACTGCCATACGCTGGTAGCGCCACGCCGATCACCTACATGGTGAACGGACGCCAATATATTGTGATCGCCGCTACCGGCATGAGGGGTAATCGCAAGGACGGAACACGCGGCGTCTTCGTAGCGTTTGCTCTGCCGCAGTAAGGAAAAAAGTGCTGGCGCTAAATCGCACGCCACGCTGTGTGCAGCTTCTGCTGATTGCCGGCTGATTGCTAGTGGCTAGCGGAGCTATTGGAGTGGTGACCGGCTAGCTCGAGCAGCCACGCATCGATTGCCGAGTGCTGCTCGAATCCGACGTTCCCGAATACAACGCCCATGCCGATAATTCCCAGTCCGCCCCCGGTATGTTCGTAGATCACCTTGCCGGGCAATTCGCAGGCATGCGTGCCATCACAAATGGAAAGTTCAAATTCCGTGCCGACGGGAATCGGCTCCAGTGTATCGACATAGCATCCGCGTGCGCTTATCTCGGCAATCTGCGCGGGCATCCATGTGCCGTCCTGTAGAGTGATTTCGGCCTCTGCGGAAAACGGGAACCGCGGATTCGTGCGCTTCACCGCATAAGTAGTCTTTGCCATGATTCCTCCTCAGTCCCGAAATCAGCATCCATTGTAAGGGAAAAAAGCGCCGATGTAATTGGGTCCTCTGTGCCATGTTTGCCGAAAGAGGCACCTGTACTTCTCGAAGTTCCTCGTTCTGCCAACCGTGGCACCCGAATGGAAGAGATTTTTCACTCGGCAATCATGGCCTACCTACTATTAATCCAATCGCTGCACCTGTCCACAAATAGTACTTAGAGTCCATTGGGTGAGACGAACCGAAATTCTATAACTAGGCTTAGGAAGAAACGCGTCGAATCGCGTCCGGATTAGGTGACCGGCGCTAAATGGCTTCAAGACGCTGCAGTGCTGGTAGAGCTGTGTTTCTGGGGGATTGGCTCGCAAAGCCAGAAGTTTGCAGTCGCAGAAATTTCGAATCGTGACGATGGAGATGATATGCCCTTGGACGCGCTAGACCAGGAGACAGTGAACAAGCTGCCCCGCCTTTCTGAATTGCATGCCGCGTATGGCGTGCAGGTGAACCGAATCGACATCGATGAGCTCTTTGACTTGTATGAGCGCACTGGATTTCTGTACCCGGAGAAGGCAGCCCGCCTCCTGCCGCACATGGATCGCGTAAAAGAAAACTGGCGCCGAATGCTGCGCGCAGAAGAATCGCTGCTTTACGTCCTCACAGCCGGCGATGAAAAGCTGGGCCGCGCTGCCCTTGCCGTCTGGCGAACCACGCGCCATGGCTGGACGTATCAGCACCTTGTGTCAGAAAACAATCCATACGCATCGCGCGCGGTGATGCTGGCAGCCGGGGCGGAAATCATCCTGAAAGGGTCCGACGAATCCACGCAGAACTGGTATCGTCCTGAGAACCGTTTTCCGGCGCGGGTGTTCGGCTCGATGATACAGTCAATCGGCGGATCGCTTTCTTCGTCGCAGCGGCACGCATACTTTGCGCTGCCGCGAAACTTTTCGTCCGTATCAGACGCAAGTGTACGCGTGATTCCGTATGAAGATACGCGTAACAAAGACCTGTGTTCGGTGGCCGCCCAGGCTCGGGGGCACGTGTTTGTCGTGGCCGAAGAGCTGATGCGCGATGTTCAGTTCAAATCGCTCGATGGACTCTATCGCCGTGTAGGCCTGCGCCGCACGCGCCACGTTTGGCTCGCATATCGCGAGGGCAAAGATGAAGTAATGGGCGCTGTAGTGGCCTATCGCGGTCCGCTCGGTTTGAATTTCAGCTATCTGGAAAGCCGCTGCGATTTACTTCTGATGCCGTATCTTTCGGCGGCCGAAGTGGAATCGGCATCCGGAGCGCTGCTCGGTGCGGCGGTCAGTGCCTACGAGAATTTCGAGCTCGATGAAATTCCAGTAATTGCTCCGGACAATAGCGTTCCCGCTCTTTCGAAGCTGGGAGCTCAGTTCCTTCGTTACTACTGTCAATGTATTTGGCTCAAGGATGGCTACGCACGTTCGTACCGGCACGTGGATAGTTTTTATTCCAAGGTGTTAGTTCGCTCAGGACGGCACGGCTTACAACGTTCGCTCGTCCTCCAGGATTAGCCATGACAACGATAATTTCGCATTGCAAGAGATACGCATCGCCTAGTAGCAAGGGAACGTTCTGGGCGGGCGTCGCTGGACGAAGCGCTCAGAAGCGCAAGGGATTAGTCCGCGCGCACGCGGCTACTCGCGCTGCTGCATGGTCGCGACAATTTCTCGCCACGGCGTTGGCGGCGATGCTCATCGCGTCCACCGCATTGGCAAACACGGGCTCTCAGGATCTTCCAGATGTCACGAACATGAGCGTCGAAGACCTGATGCAGATGCAGGTTACTTCCGTCTCGAAAAGAGCCCAATCTGTCGCAGATGCGCCGGCCGCGATCTTCGTGATCTCGCAGGAAGATATCCAGAACTCGAGTGCGCGTAGCATTCCTGAGCTTTTGCGCATGGTCCCGGGTCTCGAGGTCGCTCGCATTGACGAAAACAAGTGGGCTATCGGGTCGCGTGGTTTTAACGGGCGCTTCGATGACAAGTTGCTCGTCCTAATCGACGGACGCAGCGTCTACACACCACTCTTTTCCGGCGTCTATTGGGATGTTCAAGACGTGATGCTCGAGGACGTCGAGCGAATCGAAGTGATACGCGGTCCGGGCGCAACACTCTGGGGCGCCAACGCCGTTGACGGCGTCATTAACATCATCACGAAATCCGCGAAGGACACCCAATCGGCTCTCGTCAAGGCCGAAGGCGGCGATGAGCAACTCAGCGCAGACAGCGCCCGCTATGGCGGGAAGGTTGCGGATAAGGGCTATTACCGAGTCTATGCCAAGTATTTTGATTGGAATTCCTCGACTGGTTTGGGTGGACAGTATGCGGGCGATGGCTGGAATCAGGTCCGCGGTGGATTCCGTTCGGATTGGACACTCTCGAACGCCGACTCCGTCACTTTCCAGGGAGACATGTACCACAGCCGGGATGGTGAGACGCTCACTGTTCCAACGCTCGCGGCGCCATACGCCAACACCTTCGGCAACGTTGGCGAATACAGCGGCGGGAACCTGCTCGGCCGCTGGACCCACAACTACAGCAATTCGTCCAACGTATCCGTTCAGACGTACTTTGACCGGACAAACTATGCCGATAACAATCTGTTCGTAGATCACGAGAGCGTCTTCGACATCGACTTTCAGCACGATTTTCATCTCGATCACAACAATGAAATAGTGTGGGGCGCGGGCTACCGGTCGGTGCAGGATCGCAGCGATTCGACATTTACTGTGATGGTCGATCCAAGCCAGGGACAGTACAACCTCTTCAGTGCTTTCGTTCAGGATGAAGTCGGGTTCCTACAGGACCGGTTACACGTTACCGTCGGTTCGAAATTCGAGCACAATTCCTTTACCGGTTTCGAAATTCAGCCGAACGTTCGGTTCCTGGCGAAAGTCACAAAGAGTCAGTCCGTATGGGCCGCCATTTCTCGAGCGGTACGGACGCCGGCCATTACCGAGCAGGGCTTGCGCCTCGCGGATGCAGTTGTCCCGCCGAATGTGCCGCCCTTCAATAGTCCACTCCCGGTGATCGAAGCGGTCTATGGAAGCAAACAGTTCAGGTCCGAAGACTTGCTAGCATACGAAGTGGGTTACCGCGTCGACGTAACAAAGTCATTGTCGGCGGATATCTCCGCTTTCTACAACAATTACACGAACCTGCGAAGCGCCGAGCCGGGGATACCTTTCCTCGAAGGAAGCCCGGTGCCCACGGATGTGGTCTATCCCTTCGTTGCCGAAAACAAGATGAGCGGCGGGACGTATGGCATCGAACCGTTCTTCGATTGGAAGGCGATGCCACGCTGGAAGATCTTCGGCTCTTACAGCTATTTGCAAATGAACATTCACAAGAATGCCGACAGTTTGGATCCGACACCGGACATACCCAACGGCAGCAATCCAAAGAACCAGGTGTTTATCCAGTCCTCAGTCGACTTGCCTTGGCATCTGGAACAGCATCTGGGCTACCGCTTTGTGGACAACCTGCCAGGCATCGGCATCCCGAGTTATTCCTCCGTCGATGCCGGCTTCAGTTGGAAGCCCATGACTAATCTTCGATTGTCCTTTGATGGCCAGAACTGGCTCGACAACCGCCATCTTGAGTTTGTGCCTGACTTCATCAACACCGTGCCCACCGTGGTCTCGCGCACGTTCTATGGATCGGTCACGTGGGATTTCGACAAGCGCTAACTGCTGTTAATCGTCTTCGGGAAGCACGGGAACCATGGTGAGCAAGAGTCAAAGACTAATGAGGAAAGTCCCCTTCATCGTCGTGTGCTTGGTCTGCCTGAGCCTGGTAGCTGCAGCCCCAAGCCGGGCGCAGAATACGGACTCCTCAGACTCATCTGAATACCTAATCAAAGCAGGCTTCACCTATAACTTCGCAAAGTTGATGGAGTGGCCTTCGGGCGCATTCGCGCAATCCGATTCCCCTATCGTCATTGGCGTCCTCGGTACCGACCCTTTTAACGGCACTCTCGACCAAGTGCTCAAAGGAAAACAGGCCAACGGCAGAGCGTTCGAGGTTAAACATCTCAAATGGGGTGCAGACCTTAGGGGTTGCAATATTCTTTTTGTCAGTGACTCCGAGACGGCACACCTCGACGAACTTTTTCACAACATCAAAGGCTTGTCGATCCTTACGATAGGCGACACTCCCGGCTTTGCGCAACGCGGCGGAATTATCAACTTCGTCGTGGAAGACAATAGGGTGCGATTCGAAATTAACGCTGATGCCGCGAAGCAGGCAAACATTAACATCAGCTCCCGGCTTCTCTCGTTAGCTATTCCCGTTCATGGTACTCCGGATGGGAGAAAGCCGTGAACCTCCAGAACCTATCCATTAAGCGGAAATTGCTGCTAATCACGATGCTGACTAGCAGCGTTGCGCTCGTTCTCTTGTCCGCCAGTTTCCTTATCTACGACCTAGTCTACTTCCGCCATTTTCTAAGTAATGACCTGGCGACTCAAGCCGACATTATCGGCTACAACAGCGCCACGGCGATGGCGTTCAAGGATGCCTCGACGGCCACAGCGACGCTGTCCGCCCTGAAGGCAAAAGAAGATATCGTTGCTGCCGTTCTGTACAGTCCTGACGGCAAAATTTTCGCTCAGTACGTTCGCGCCGGCGTCACGCATCCTGCCCTTCCCACGGACCTTCCACAGGCCAATACGTCGCGCTTCAAGGGAAGCTATTTGGAGGTTTTTCACGGTGTTTCTCTCGACCGAGAGCCTCTCGGAATGCTTTTCTTGCAGTCGGACATGAGCCAGTGGAGTTCACGCGCAAAAAACTACGCGATCTTCCTGTTCATGATCATGCTGGCCTCAGCCTTCCTCGCCTTGCTGATCGCCTCTAAATTGCAGGCTTTGATTTCGCGCCCGATTCTGCGCCTTGAAGACACGATGCGCGTCGTCTCCGCAAAGCAGAATTACGAAGTCCGCGCCCTGAAATTCTACGATGACGAAATCGGCCGCCTAATCGATGGTTTCAACACGATGCTTTCGGAAATCCAGCAGCGCGACGCCGCGCTGCAGGGCGCCAATGACGAATTGAAAACGCGGGGCGAGGAGCTCGAAGGAGAAATTCTTCACCGCAAACAGGCTCAGGAAGAACTCCTCACCGCAAAACGCGCTGCCGAAGATGCCAGCCGCGCCAAGAGCGCCTTTCTCGCTAACATGAGCCATGAGCTTCGCACGCCGCTCAACGCCATCATCGGTTATAGCGAGATGATCGAGGAAGAAATACAGGAATCCGGCCAGATTCAAAATATCCAGGACGTCCAAAAAATCGAATACGCCGGCAAGCACCTGCTATCCCTTATCAACGACGTGCTGGATCTTTCCAAAATCGAAGCCGGCAAGATGGGGCTGCATCTCGAAAACTTCGAGGTGGCTGGAATGATTCAGGAGATGGTAGCGACGCTCCAACCCGCGGTCGCGAAAAATTCAAATACGCTTCAGCTTAATCTTGCCGATGATTTAGGCATGATGCGGTCTGATATCACCAAAGTCCGCCAGATCCTTTCCAATCTCCTGAGCAACGCGTGCAAGTTTACCGATCATGGCACGATATCGCTGGATGCCCAACGCATCGAGAATCGCGATCAGCAATGGATGACCTTCCGCGTCCGCGACACGGGCATCGGCATTAGCGAGGAGCAGCAGGAGAACCTCTTCAAAGAGTTCGCACAGGCGGATGTCTCGATTGCGCGTAAATACGGCGGCACGGGCCTTGGTCTGGCCATCAGCAGCCGTTTCGCCCAATTAATGGGCGGTCAGATCAGCGTGGAAAGCGAGCCCGGCAAAGGCTCTGCATTCATCGTCCAGCTCCCCGTTCAGGTCAGCGCCGAAAGAGCGGATCCCTCTTCGCAAAAGCCGCAAACCGAGCCGCGATCGGCCGAACCCGCACCGAAGCCGCTGGCTGAAACGATTTTGGTGATTGACGACGATCCTGCCGTGCGCGACTTGATGTCGCGCTTCCTTCTGAAGCTGGGCTATCACGTCGTTTCCGCAGTGAACGGCGACGAAGGTCTGAAGCTCGCAAAAGTTCTGCGCCCTGTCGTGATTACCCTGGACGTCGTTATGCCCGGCCTCGACGGCTGGGAAGTTTTGAAACAACTGAAGTCCGATCCCGACCTCTCCAATATTCCGGTGATCATGGTGACGATCGTGGATAACGAAGTAGCGGCGATGAATCTCGGCGCTTCGAATTACCTTGTGAAACCTGTGGACCGCGACCGGTTGGCGGAGATGGTCGAGCAGTACCGCGCAGCCAATACCGCAGCCCATTTGCAGAACGTTCCTGTTGGCGCGTCGCATGCGTCTCACAAATCCGCTTCAGCGCCGCGCTTGGATCCGCGTTCCAGGAGAAATTAGGCATGTCTATCAAGATCCTGCTCGTCGAAGACAACGAAATGAATCGGGACATGCTGACGCGGCGTCTTGAGCGCAAAGGCTATACCGTCGTGGCCGCTCACGACGGAGCAGAAGGGCACGCATTGGCGCATTCGGAATTCCCTGATCTGATCTTGATGGATATGAGCCTTCCTGTGATGAATGGATGGGAAGTCACACGCTTGCTCAAATCCGAAGAAGCCACGCGCCATATCCCAATCATCGCGCTCACCGCTCACGCACTGGCTACCGACCGCGCCAAAGCCATTGAAGTAGGCTGCGATGACTACGACACCAAGCCTGTCGACTTCACCAGGCTGCAGGAAAAAATCAGCAGTTTGCTTCTGGAGAAGAAACCGTCATGAACTCCCGGCCCAATCGTGTCCTGATCGTCGACGATAATGAGATGAATCGGGATATGCTCGCGCGCCGACTCGAACGCAAAGGCTATCAAGTCAGCGTCGCCGCAAGCGCGCATGAGTTGATGGAACGAATCAAGAAAGATTCGATTGAGCTCGTGCTTCTCGACATTGAAATGCCCGAGATCAGCGGCCTCGAAGGTCTACAGCGTATCCGCACTCTCTATTCTGCCATCGAACTGCCGGTGATCATGGTTACAGCACGGAACCAAAGCGAAGACATTGTTAAAGCCCTGCAGATGGGCGCCAACGACTATCTCACTAAGCCCATTGACTTCGCCGTTGCCCTGGCTCGCATCGGCACGCAGCTCTCCCACAAGCGCGCGCAGGAGGGGCTGAAAGAAAGCGAAGAACGGTATGCGCTGGCTGCTCGCGGCGCCAATGACGGCCTCTGGGATTGGAACCTCGCCACCAATGTGATCTATTTCTCAGACCGCTGGAAGGCGATGATCGGTTACTCCGAAGGAGAAATGAGCGACAAGCCCGAAGAGTGGCTGGATCGTGTCCATGCCGATGACCGCCAGCGCATGCTCGATGAAATTGCCTCGCACCAAAACGGGCACACCCCTCACTTCGAAAACGTCCATCGCATCCGGCACAAAGATGGTACTTTCCGCTGGATGCTCACCCGCGGCCTTGCGGTCCGAGATCGCTCCGGAAAACCGGTACGAATGGCCGGCTCGCAAACGGATATTACGGAAGGAAAGGTCTCCGATCCGCTAACCGGTTTGCCCAACCGCCTGCTCTTCCTCGATCGACTCGATCGCTTGATGAAGCACTCGAAGCGACATTCCGAGCGCCTATTCGCGGTTCTTTTCCTCGACCTCGATGCATTCAAGATGATCAACGATTCCTTAGGTCACTTGATCGGCGACCAACTCTTGCTCGGCGTCTCCAAGCGCCTCGAAAAGTGCCTTCGCTCGAGCGATACCGTCGCCCGGCTTGGACAGGAGACATTTACTCTCGCCCGCATGGGTGGCGATGAATTCACGGTGCTGCTCGACGATTTGAAAGATCCCGCCGATGCAAACCGCGCAGCGGAACGAATCATGGAAGGCCTATCCGCCCCGTTCGACCTCGAAGGCAAGGAAGTGTTCACTTCCGCCAGCATCGGCATTGCGCTCTGCAACTCCGCTTACCAAGATCCGGAAGAGATCATGCGCGATGCGGACACAGCCATGTATCGCGCCAAGTCGCTCGGCAAAGCACGGTTCGAAGTCTTTAACGCAGACATGCGCGCTAGCGTCATGGCTCGTCTTGAACTTGAGACCGATCTTCGCCGGGCACTCGATCGCGAAGAATTCTGCAACTATTATCAGCCGATCGTTTCGCTCTCAAACGGTGAAATTAACGGTTTTGAATCTCTCCTGCGCTGGCAACATCCCACGCGCGGATTGCTCGGCCCCAAAGAGTTCATCTCGGTCGCAGAAGAGACCGGCCTCATTCGTGAACTCGGCTGGTGGAGTCTGCGCGAGGCCTGCCGCCGCATAGCGGAATGGCGCTCGATGGACCCAGGTCGCGATTTGATTGTCAGCGTGAATCTTTCGATCAAGCAATTCGTTCAACCCAATCTGGTGGAGAACATCAGAAACCTGCTGACTGAATTGAACCTCACGCCGGACGCATTGAAACTCGAAATCACGGAAAGCACGGTGATGGATGATCCGGCGACGGCCATCGAAATGCTTCGTGAGATGAAGGCGCTTGGCATTCACCTCGCCATCGACGATTTCGGCACGGGATACTCTTCGCTCAGCTATCTGCACCGTTTCCCGCTCGATACGCTCAAAATCGACCGCTCGTTCATCAGCGGCACGAATGGCGGCGTAAACGGAATGGAAATCGCGAGGACGATCATGCCATTGGCCAAAAATCTCAGCCTCGATGTCGTTGCGGAAGGAGTCGAAACGGAGGAGCAGGCACAGGAACTGAAAAGGTTGGATTGCAAATACGCTCAAGGGTTCTTCTTTTCAAAACCACTGAGTAGCGAGGACGCCGAGGCGCTTCTTACCCAGAACGTAGCCCGGTGACCCGCCACACGCGCTCATTACCATTGCTATGACGACAGCGAAACCCTACATTATGGACGACCCGCGTGAGGGCCAGCGCCTTCTGGACAAGGCCGATCCGGAGATCTGGATCTCAAAATTCCTCGCGCCTCACTTTCCTCGCGTCACCAGCTTGCTATCGGTCGGATGCGGTCCCGGCGTATTCCTCTCTGAGGTAGCTGGAGCCCATCCCGAAATGAAAGTGGTCGGCGTTGATATTAGCGCCCGCCGCGTTCTCGATGCTCAGGAGCGTTTCCGCAGCCTGCCGAATGCGCACGTTCAGCAGGGCGACGCTATGGCGCTTCCCTTCGCCGAAAATTCCTTCGATCTCGTTTTTTGCCGCTTTTTGATGGAATACTTGCCTGACAAGCCGCTCGCGGTTCGCGAAATGATGCGTGTCTGTAAGCCGGGCGGAACGATTCTGCTGCAGGATTTGGATGGTCAACTTCTCTGGCACTTTCCCGAAGACGTCGAACTCCGCCGCAATACGGAGCGCGTGATCGAGCACTTGGCGTCCACTGGTTTTGACCCGTTCGTCGGCAGAAAGCTCTTTAGCCTGTGCCTCGGCGCAGGCCTCACCGATGTTCGCGTGCAACTCGACCCCTATCACCTCTACGCGGGAGCTATCGACGAGCGCCAGTTCTCGCAATGGCGCACAAAGCTCGAAATAGCTCGGCCCCATTTGGTGACCGTCCTGGGCGGCGAAGATGCCGCCCAAAAATATTCAGAAAAGTTTCTCGGCTATCTGCAAAACCCCGAAACCTTGACGTATTCCTGCCTCTTCACAGTCACGGCCACCAAACCGGGCCCGCAATCATAGAGCTGAGTTAACTCGTCTTCCGGCTGCTTCTCTTTCGCGGCGAACGACGCCGTTTCGTGCCCCGGTCCTTCGATTCCTCCTGCGATGCCAAACGCCCGGTCGTGCTATCGGGTTCCATATCCAGCACGCCCTCTTCATTTGTAATGTCGTCGATCGGCATGAATCCAGGGTTCCCGCCTGTTTTTCCCGTCCTGCGATTTTTAGTAAAGGCCATCTTCGTTACCTCCTCAAGTTTCGCAGTATAGGCGCGGTGGCTCGGCGATCTATCCCGTCCCCAATGTACGCGCTCCCCAGAATTCGATGTAGTGCGTCCCCTTACGCTCGCCGCCCAATTCAATAACTCCTCCCTGCTCATACAATTCAAAATCCTATCGCGCTTAACTCCGCCCGACATCGCCGTTGCCGCTCCAAACTCCATAAACCGCAGCTGCGAGGGGCCATGTGAATCCGTCCCAAGCGAAATCCTGCATCCCGCTTCTTTCGCAAGTATCGCCAGATCGAGGCTTAGATCTTGCCTGTCGGGATACGAATCGATCTCCACGGCTTTGTCGAGTTCCGCTGCCAATGCGAATACTCTCTCCCAATCCGCGCTGAGTCCAAGTCGGTGATTGTAAATTCGCCCCCGTGGGTGTCCAAGAATCTGTAGGTCAGGATTCCGCAGCGCCGCAAGATAGCGCTCCGTCTGGTCTTCCTTCTTTCGTAGCGACGAATGAAAGCAGCCCAGCACGATATCCAATTTTGCCAGCGCTCCGCTCTCCATATCGCCTTCGCCGCGCGGGTTCAAATTCATCTCCAGCGAACGCAAAACGCGCAGCTGCTTCCCGGCGCCGGCCAGCGCGTCGTTGATCGCATCGATCTCCTGTGCCTGCTGCGCGAGTTGCCCCTCATCGATTCCGCCCGCAATTTTTAATCCCTTTGAATGATCTGTAATCGCAATGTACTCGTAGCCGCGCTCGATTGCCGCCTCAACCATCTCAGCGATCGATCCTTCGCCATCGCTCCAATCGGTATGCATCTGCAAATCGCCTCTGATCTCGCTGAGCCTTGATGGGTTCTCTGCCAGCAGCGATCGCGCGCGAGTCATTGTGAGAAAATCCGCGCGAATCTGCGGTGGATCGGGGGCGATTCGCCCTTCCTTGATCCAGCCACCGATCAATCGCTCGATATAAGGACCGACGCCGGAAAGTTCCGTCAAGCTGCGCCTCTGACTCATCAGCTCGCCCGCTTCTTCGGTCCATAAAAACGCTCGTCTTGACGCGCGTCTCAACGCACGATTCGCGGGTGGCGGCGCACTTTCAGCTTCCAACGCGAGCAGTTCCGCAATTTGCGAATTATCCAGCAAGGAATGGACTCAGAATTCGTATCGTAGTGGGCCTACAACAAATCAGTGCGGATTGATTTTCTCTTTCGACCTGTTTCATTGTGCACGCTTCGGGCGTCTTTTCCGGTCGCCATCGCAAGAATTTCGTCCCATGACGGAATCGTCCACCCGTGAAATGATCGAATTCCACTTCAATTACTAACTTCGGATCGAGCGGCTGCCATTCCATCGAGCGCTTCGTGCTCCATCGGCTCAATCCACCGGGCGTTTTGCCGGTGAACCCCGGCGGTTTAATCAGCTTCTCGAGCTTCTTTGTTAACGCAGGCCTGTCCTCATTGTGAATCGAAGACGTGTACCCGACGTGGTTTAGCGTCTTTGCATCGTCATAAAGTCCCAAGAGCAGCGAGCCCACGAGCTTCTTCTTCTCCAGATAGCGAAACCCACCGACCACGCAGTCCGCCGTTCGATCCTTCTTGATTTTCTGCATTCCGTCGCGGTTTCCGCTTTGATACGCGAGATCGTCTCGCTTCGCCACGATTCCGTCCAGCCCCACGCCCATGTGAAACCACTTCCGCGCCGTATCTATGTCCTTCGTCACCGGCGAAAGCCGCACGCGCTCGTTCTCGAACAAGAATTTCTGCGCAAATTCCTCGAGCGCCTGTCTCCGTTCCCGCAGCGACGAAGCTGTCAGCTTCTTCCCCATGAAATCGACCAACAGATCGAACACGATGTAAAGGCACGGCGTAGTCTTGCTGAGTTTCTCGATCCGCGAAGCCGCCGGATGAATCCGCATCAGCAAATCATCAAACGAAAGATTGCCATCCACCGGAATTACAATCTCGCCGTCCAGCACAAATTGCTTTGCAGTAACATTGGCCAGGGCGCGCACCAGCTCTGGGAAGTAGCGCGTCAGCGGCTTCCCCGATTTCGATTCCAGATCGACGCGGGCGGCGTCACGAAACGCAATGCACCGGAACCCGTCCCACTTGGGCTCGTAATGCCAGTCCGCACCCTTTGGCAACTCCCTCGCCGGCTGCGCCTCCATCGGCTCGTAGCTCTTTCGAATAGGCAGGCTCATGTCTTCAAGACGCGCGCGCAGAACAAAGTTTCATGAGACCCAGGATAACGGCATGAAGGACCGTACTAGC
The DNA here is from genome assembly GCA_035279845.1 of Candidatus Acidiferrales bacterium. Taxonomy (GTDB): domain Bacteria; phylum Acidobacteriota; class Terriglobia; order Acidiferrales; family UBA7541; genus Palsa-295. Next base: position 14,179 of record DATEGW010000038.1, read on the forward strand.
AGTTCCCGCAAACGCATGTCTTCACTCACTTTCTCGCGACGGCCGCCAAATCCGTTCGGTCTCGTTTCGTGAGCAACGGCTGCCAAAGGTCGCCTAGCCTCCGCAATCGCTCGGGTACGGTCTGCATCGTGAAATCTTCCAAATTGACCCCCTTTTCGACTTCTTTCCACGTTACCGGAGCCGAAACTGTCGCCAGCCGTTTCGGACGAACCGAATAGACTGAGGCGAGCGTCCGATTCCATGCGTTCTGGTTGTAATCCACAAGCACGCGCCCGCGAGGCCGCTTCGCCAATCGATATTCCGCCGTAACTAAACTCGGGTTGTTTCTCGCCAGTTCAATGGCAAACGCCTTTGCAAATGCCCAAACCTCCTTCTGCGTTGGCCCGCGCTCTATCGGCACATAAACATGAATGCCGCGCGACCCAGTCGTCTTTGCATAGCTGGTCACTTCGATTTGCGCCAGAGCATCGCGAACGATCAGGGCCGTCTCACGCACGAGCGCAAACGATGCATCGGGAACGGGATCGAGATCGAAATGCAAATAGTCCGGACGATCCACATCATCGCAACGTGCATACCAGGGATTCAGATCAATGCACCCGAGATTCACCACCCAAAGCAATGACGCGACGTCTTCGACTACGGGGAAATCGATTACGTTGCCCGAATGATGCTCAATTGAACAAATAGGAATAGAGGAGGGCCGCGGCGTTGGAGCGCGCTTCATGAAGAAAAAATCCCCGTCAATCCCATTCGGATATCGCTTCATCACCATCGCGCGATTCCGCAAATTCGGTAGCAACCAGTCGGAGACGTCGAGGTAATATTGCAGCAGGTCGCGCTTGGTAAGACCGAGCTTCGGCCAAAACACTTTCTGTAGGTTGGTCAGCTTTACTTCGCCTTGCCCGATTATGAACGTTACATTCTCGATGCCTGCCGGAATTTCCGAGCCTGTTTGGGGGCGCGGCGTTTCGGCAACCTGCGCCGAAGGCTTGCGCGCAGCACGTCTACGCCTTATCCCCCTTTGTCGCGCGTTCCTCTGGCCGGATCTCTTACGTGCCAACTCTCTACCCCGTTGCGCTTCAAAGCCGCAGGGATTCATGTTCAAACGCAACAAGGCCGCGCGAAATACACACAAATACGTATCGGCCCATCGGGACTAGCGAGAGTTCTCTCTGAGGCTTTTTGCGAACCCACATCCAGGCAGGGCGATCCAGCCAAGCGCGAGGCAATACGAAAGCGAAAGCAGTTTTTGTTTAAAGAGATGGATGACGGCGGGGGAGCTAGGCGCCGTTAATTCTGGGCGTACAACACAGACACAGTGTCCGTTTCTTGTGACTCCAATGCCTTTGATCCGCCCACAACGTTGAAGTAGTACACCGCCTGCCATGGCAATTTCAGTGCCCGGATCGCGCAGGCTCCCTCATAGCGAACGCAAAGCAGCGCGCCATTGGAATCTTCGAGCGAGCCGATCGGTGCGGTCACGAACGCGGCGGACACCCACCCGACTTGCCGATCGCCCTGTTCAACGCCTACCAAATATCCCGACGCGGTCGCCGATATGTCAAAGGAATAGGAGCCCGGTTTCAGGTCGAGTGTCCCCCAGTACGCCTCAAAGGGCAGCGTGAACGACCCATGCTGCGTGTCACCCATCGATTGCGGAAACGATATGCCCGCTAGCGCCGTCGCCGCAATGATCGCCACAATGGCAAATTTCAGTACGAATTTATGCGCCTTCATGAGCCCTCCGGACTGGTAGAAAGGCTGCTCAACCGAATTACCTGCCTATGCTGACGTGTCGCGGGTACCGCGCCAATAGTACGGAGGTGTAGCGTTTATCAATACGAAACGACCGGGCCGCAGGCCAGCTTGACATCACGGGTTTGCCGGCGTCCGTTGAAAAAATTGAGCGACGAAGTAAAATCGAAGGCGCCCCATTTCATGATTGAACGGGTCAATTCACTGAATAGAGCCCAAAATGCCCAGCGGATCGCAAAAGTGATCGCGCGGGCAGGCCTTTGTTCGCGCCGGGATGCCGAGCGCTGGATTTTCGATGGCCGCGTGAGAGTCAACGGAATAGTTTTGGAAACGCCTGCCTTCACCGTGGGGCCGGCCGACACAATCCTGGTCGACGGGAAACCGCTGCCGCCCGTTGAAGCGCCGCGCCTGTTTCTATATCACAAGCCCGCCGGTCTCGTGACCACCGCGCGGGATGAGAAAAATCGCCCAGCGGTCTTCGATAATTTGCCGCCGGGTCTTCCGCGCGTCGTCAGCGTAGGCCGCCTCGATCTCAACAGCGAAGGCTTGCTGCTGCTCACCAACGATGGCGGCCTCGCACGTTACCTCGAGCTGCCATCAAACTCATGGAAGCGGCGCTACCGCGTGCGCGTCCATGGCACAGTTAAGCTCGCGGCACTCGCCAAACTCGCGCGCGGCATCACCGTTGAAGGTATGAAATATGGACCGATTGAAGCAGCCATCGAACGCGAGCAAACTGGCGCAAACGCGTGGCTGACGGTGACCCTTCAAGAGGGTAAAAATCGCGAGATCCGTAAAGTCATGGCGCATCTCGCTCTTCAGGTGAATCGCCTGATTCGCACTGGTTACGGCTCTTTCGAGTTGGGTGACCTCGCGCCCGGTTCCGCCACCGAGGTGCCGCGGGAGCTCCTGAAGCAACGCATCCCGGGATACTTTGATGAGGAGTAAGACCACGATTCCAAGTTCGCGTGGCACTAACGCGTACGTCGCGGTGGCAAAACTGGCGAACGGTCCTGCAGCCTCAATGAGTGCTACAGAATCGGAGGAGATCCGACATGGGAATGACGCCAGTCCAGAATAAAGGGCAGTTTTCAGATCCAAACATCGTTCCGCGTATTGACGTTCTGCTAGTGCTGATTATCATTTTCATGGTGATCACGCCGAGGGTGCCGACCGGCTTGCCCACACTGGTACCGCAGAGCTCGCGCGATACAAAAACGATTTCTCCGTCCGACACGATCGTCGTCCAAGTGCTCGATGGCGGGAAGCTGATGGTTGACGATCAGGCAAGCAGTTGGAATACGCTTGGCACTCAGCTTTCTACCATTTTCAGAGTTCGCGCGGATAAAGTGGCGTTTGTAAAAGGCTCAGAAGAAGTATCCTTTTCGCAAGTAACCCGTGCGATTGACGTTATGCGAGGCGCCGGAATCGAACACATCGGGTTGATGACAAGCGCAGGCAATACCCAGTAGAGTTCGCCGTGATTCCGGGTTCCAGTTGGCCGTCCGCAAGCTTCATCGTCCGGTTGCCAGCCGCGGGAGACGTCGCATATGATCGTTTTGTCCCCGGCCAGAGGTGACTTATGCCGATCGAATACTATCTCGCCGCAGGCGTCGCAATCATCCTTCTCGTGTTGCTGGTTTTCGCCCTCACCGGGAAGAAATCCAAGCGAGTCGTGGTGCAGAGGAACTTTGGCACAGACGAGCTAACAAAGCAGGTCGCACGGGCCGCCGATGCGCTCGAAGCGCTGCTTGTGCATTTGGAAAATTCGCCGCTTGCAGCAGTCACGTCCGTCTCGCAACAAACTCCGCCGCATGTGATGCCCGCTGCCAAAGTGGAGCAGGCGCTCACGCGAAGCACTGCCGTCGCACCCGAAGCCGCAAAGCCGCAGCCGCCTCTTGCACCGCCGATTACCGAACCAGTGCTAACCGAGCCTATCTATCCCACTTCTGAACCTGCGCCAGCAGAGCCCGTTTCAACCGAAGAAGAGGCCCGGATAGAACAGAAGCCGCGTCGCGTCAAGCTCTCGATGTTCGGCCGATAAAAAAGCTGTCGCTTTTGCCCCGGGCTCTATAATGTGTGCGTATGAGCGTCCACCGCCGACAAGAGGCATAATGACCTCGTACGTGAGACGCAAATGAAGCTGCGGGAAACAACAACTCTGTATGCGACAGGGATAGTCGTCGCCGCGCTGGCAGGCTTTATGGCGGTGATGCCGCCTGCGGGAACGCATAGCGATTTCGAGGTGACCGCGCCGCCTTTTATATCCGGAAGCCAATTGCCCGCCATGCTGGATTCGGCGGATACCAAGTGCGGCAATCAACGCCAATGCAGCGAATACGAATTCAATGGCGTGGTCAGCGACCTGGAGAGGCAATGGGCAATTACGCCGGAATGGGTACGCTTGAAATGCGCTGCGAACACCACGGTTCCTTCGATGGAGCACTGCATCGTGCAGCAAACGCAAACATGGTTGGGCAGAAACGCAAATCGCCAAGCGCCCTGGGTGAAACGGGAAAAACTCGGAACGGTTGCACAATATGCTGCGTTGGGGCCGACCGGTCAACCGCGATGAGGCGTCCCGCGATTCCTGGATTCAGGCGGATTCGTTTCGAGATTAAGTAAGGTAACTGAGGCTTACCGACAGGGCTGGAGTCTTCGAATGGCAACTGCATTATTACCGCCTGATCTCGAGGAAATAGAGCTCGAGCGCCCTATATTCGATGACGGCACAATTGGCGGCCCACCTCCGCCGCAGGAGCCGGACGATGGCCCGTACAATAATCCCGAAGGTTATCGAGGCCGGAGCGTCACGCCACTGAGCGCCTATCGCGTGGCCACAACATGGGTGATGGTATCCGTGGTGATGCTTTTCTCAACGCTCACTTTCCTCGTTAAGCAGCGCTGGGCGACCTCGGAGGACTGGGTTTCTATCGCTCTCCCGAACGTCCTGTACGTAAACACAGGGATCCTTCTTGCGAGCAGTCTTTCGCTCGAATTCGCGCGGAGGGCGCTCCTGCGAAATGGAAGCGGAAAGTGCGCGAGATGGTTGTTCCTGACCCTTATGCTGGGTTTCGTATTCCTCGCAGGGCAGTTGGTAGCGTGGCAGCAACTCGTGACGCGCGGCCTCTACCTGGCCTCAAATCCCGGCAGCTTTTTCATTTACCTCATCAGCGGTGTGCATGGCTTCCACCTATTAGGCGGGGTCGTAGTGCTCACGTTTATCGTAATTTTCTTTAACAGATGGAAGGACAAGCCAAAGCAGGAAACCGCCGTGAGTGTCATTGCACTTTATTGGCACTTCATGGACGCTTTGTGGATATATCTTCTGGCGATGCTCTTCATTACTGTCCAAAAATGAGACGTCCTACGATTGCCCCTATTCCACAACTCTATACTGTCCGTTAACTCCATATGGATGAATGTTTGCGAGCGGCACGCGATAGTGTCATTTGCAGGTAAGCGTACTGGTACTTTTCCTAAAGAATGGCCCTACGGGTGCTCCTACCATAACTCGGCAACCAATAAGCAGAATGCAGTATAGACGCGGCGGTCGTGGTTGCGAGACCTTACTTAGGAAGTCGCAGCGGCGATGTCGCAGACCGCAGTTTGACTGAAATGGCTGCCAGTCGTATATGCGAGATGCCATAATTTTCTTGGGGGCGTAAGATGTCACATCGTTTCATCGTTGCTTGTTCAGTACTCGCGCTGTTTGCAGGATTGTCCGCTGGTTTGGCCAAGGCGGATTCACTCAACGCCACTTCCCCCGCCGTTGTAAGTTCCGGCGAGTACGATTTCACTTATGTTGTTGGCTCCAACACGTACGCGTGGTCGATACCGGAGCCGGTCGCGGCTATGGGTGTGGTTTCAGGCGCAAGCTTCGCCTTCGATGGTATCCCGTTTACACTCAACCAAGGTCCAAGTATGCTGGGCGACGTAGAGTTCTTTTCGGATTCTTTCTTCGGCGGCTTCGCGCTCGCTACCTATCCGCCAGGCGCGGGTCAGACTTACTTTGCGAATACTGGCGGTCCTGTTCTGTATACAGGCCCTGAGAGCTCACCGACATTCGATCTGGGCACGTTTAGTGTTGAGGACGTCACGGCAGGCACCACTGGCGCCATCACGATCAGTGAGGTAAACGCGACAGCAACGCCAGAACCAAGCACGCTGCTGCTGACGGGCCTCGGCGTGGTGGCGTTATTCTGGGTTGCGCGCAAGAGACGCTTCGTTACGCCCGTCTAAAGTCTTCTCAGCGATCTCTCGGCTTACTCGCCCCTCGGATTAATTCCCGAGGGGCTTTTATTTTGGCCTGCGATTTTCCGCTCCTATCCACAGCTCTTGCTTACATGACCTTCGAAGTCGAGGGGGCGGGAACAGGTGAATCCCTCTTCATGGAAGAGAGATTCACCGATCCTCGACGACAGGCTAGAGTCCGGGTCCTCTTGATCCGCCCATGCGTCCCTGACCACGCATACCACCTCCCATGCCGCCGCGGCCTTCGCTGGAAGGCGGCACAACTCCCTTGAGGCGGAGATAAACTGCCATGCTGCCGTAGCACTCATTATCGTGGGCTACGTTTCCCGCAAGCGCCGAGATTCGCGACGCGCTTCCGCGGAAAGACGGGACAGCGTCGGCCGCGTTGGCATCTGTAAGGCCGTTGTAGGCGGCATCGCAAACATCAAATGATTTTTTGAGTGCCGCGACGAGATCGGCTTTGGATGCCGTGGTTCCGCTGGCAACACCCTGCAGCATCTTCATTGTGTCTGCATCGGGAGTCTGCCCTGCGATGCGCGAACAGCTACCCAACTGAGCCTGGGCTACGTGTCCTACCCAGCCGCCGAAATCCCGCTCGGCTGGCATTGGCTTAAATGCATAGCCGTCTTCCGGCATCGCGGCGGCGGCCTTTTCAAGATTGCCCTTTACACCGTTATATTGCTGGACGATACCAGCGGTAAGGCTCACGGCTCCCCCGGCGTTCTGTCCAGCCATTCCACCTTGTTGCGCATTCAGAGCCATCGCAAACGTCATTGCAATCGGAACCGCGAACCAACGGCAAGTCTTCATACTCCCTCCTGAGATTTTCGGAAGTGTTCGCACCCCACCTGCCCACAGCCCATGAATCTACCCTTCCACCTGACTTCGCCAAAAACGATATGGCACGCCAGCCGGACTGTCAATCGAAGCAGCGGATCTGACGGCCACGCCTGTTCTCGGTCGAACTTGAGAACGGGCGATTGGAATTCCGGCAAAGGCGCTAGAATAGACGCACCGCGCGGAAAAATGATTCTACTGCTCGACAACTACGACTCGTTTACCTATAACCTGGCCCAGTACCTTGGGCAGATGGGGCAGACGCTCGAAGTCCGCCGCAATGACAAAATCACGCTCGACGAAATCGAAATGCTCGAGCCTGAGCGCATCGTGATTTCACCCGGCCCATGCACTCCGAAAGAGGCGGGCGTCAGTGTACCGCTTATCGAACGATTCGCCGGTAAGATTCCGATTCTGGGCGTCTGCCTGGGCCATCAGGCGATCGGCGCGGCGTTCGGCGGGAGGGTGATTCGGGCGTCGGAAGTGATGCACGGGAAAACCAGCGAAATTCATCATGACAACAAGACTGTTTTTCGCAATTTGCCGCAGGATTTCCCGGCCACGCGCTATCACTCGCTCATCGTTGAGCGGAGTTCGCTGCCGAAATCTCTCGAAATCTCGGCTGAGACCGGAGACGGCACGATCATGGGCCTTCGCCATCGCAAGATGAAAGTCGAAGGCGTCCAGTTCCATCCAGAGTCGGTTCTTACCGATGCCGGCTTCCGGCTGCTCGAAAATTTCCTCAGTATCTAGCTCTTCAACGGCTCTCCCTCCGATTCCGCCCAGACGCGGCCATTAGTGCCATTCGGCATTAAAAATTTCCCCTTTTGTCGATCAGAAACTGAGACGGAAGCCGTACTTCGGGGGCTTTCGCGCATTCCCCTTGCTTCGCGACGATGGACCGTTCACCTGCCTGCGAGGGCAAGAGAGAGCCGATCGCTGCAAAATCAAATTCAAAAGCGCCGACCAAAAGGCGGAGCTTAAACCTTTACGCCTTCGGGGCCGGCGGGATCGACTTGGCGCAGCCGTTTGGCGGCGAGGGCGCGGTAGCAATCGGGCAGGTCGAACGTCTTCAACACGCCGGGGATGAAGGAGGAGAGCGGCCAATTGTAGTCTTCGGATTCGGCGATGGCGCTGTAGCTTGCAGGCGCGTTTTTCAGGGTGACTTGCGCGACTTCGTCGGCTAATAGCGCGGCGTACGTGGCGGGAATCGCGCCCCATCCCTTCCCTACCACGTGGACTTGGGCATGACCCGTGGATTTCAGCAGATTGATGAGGCGCAGAACGTCAAACGTTTTCTGGCCGACGTAAGGGCGGCTGAGCATGATCGAGTGAACGGCGTAGAAATAATCGCTGCCATAGGGCTCGGCAAAATCTTTCGAGCCGCAGGTATTCGGCTGCGATTCGCCGATGCCGCGAACGTCGCACGCGAACACGGCGGAATCCGGCTCCTGCTGCATGATTTCGGCGATTAGCGGCTCGGTGCGAAGCTCGGCGTCGGCGGAATGATGCGAGACGTAAAGAATCGCGCGCGAAGGGCCGCGAGGAATGCGCGATTCGAGCGCCGTGTCCGACAAGCGATAGACGAGCGAGAAAATGCCGGGCTCGGTCTCGACGGCGTACGTGGCGGCAAATTTTTTTGGGTATTTGCGATTGTTGTTAGGGCGCAGAACGCGATAATCGGGCGCGTTCGCGGGCAAGTCGATTTTTAGCGCGCTGGCGAGTTCTTTTTTGAGCTGCGCGGCGTCGGCCGGCTTTCGTTGCTTGGCGAGCGATTCCGAAATTTCCTTCGTAAACGAAAAGACAGTGCGCGGCTTGAATTCGGCGACCTGGCCGTGCGGCGTGCACCAGAGCGTCTCCTCTTTTTCCACGGTGATCTCGGGCTCGGCGGTGGGGCCCTCGATCTTGGTGAGGCGATTGAACCAGCGGTACATCGCCTCGCGATTCTCTTTTCCGTAGCTGTGATAGCCGGGGCCGAGCGAAAACGCGACGTTGTCTTCGGCGCCGAGCAATTTGTAAAGAGCCTTGAGGCGCGCGACGGCTTCCTGAGCGCCGCGAACGTCAAAGAAATCGCGCTCTTCGTCAAGAATGATGACCGGCTTGGGCGCGAAGGCGGCGATGAAATCGGAATGGTCGAGGCCGAGCGAGAGAGCGTGCGGCGGGCACTGCTCGGGGTCGGCGGGAAGCTCGTTTTCCATGTTGCGGAGGAAGGTGGTGACGAAGCAGCTTGGCGCGGAGACGCACCAGCGGTCGTCAAGCGCGGTTAGCCAGGTGGTGAGCGTGCCGCCGCCGGAGTGGCCCGTTACGCAGGCGCGCTTGGCGTCGACTTCGGGGCGCGTGAGGAGGTAGTCGAGAGCGCGGATGCCGTCCCATGCGCGCCACGCGCCGAAAAATTCGCCGACGAGCGACTGTTGATTGCCGGCGTAGAGATGTTCGGAGGTGCCGCGGCCGTGGGTCGGCTTGAGTTGCGCGTCGACGTATTGGTAGCGTTCGCCCTGGCCGATGGGATCGTAGATGAGGACGACGTAGCCGAGGCGCGCGAGGCTTTGCGCGAATGATTGATACTCTGTGTCGGCTTTGCCGCTCGGCGTGTGGCCGCAGGGAGAGACTACACCCGGCGCGAGGCCGTTGCGCTTGGCGGGAAGATACACGTTCGCGGTGACAGGAAAATTCGGGCGGCTCTCGAAAATCACCTTGTCGATTTTGTACGCGCCGCGGTCGATTGTGCCGGTGACGCGCGGACTCAGAGGCGTTTTCTGCGGCCACGGGCCGAAGCATTCGCGGATTTTGCGGCGAACCTCCTGGATGTAGGCTTCGGCCTCTGCTTTGGACCGGAGGGCCGCACGTCGCTTATCGCCGAGCTTTTCGACTTCGGCGAGGCGCGCGACGAAATAGTCCTGCATCATGCGCGGGAAATGATTGAAGGGCTGAAGCGCTTCGGGCGCCGCCTGCCGAGTTTGCGGTCGCGCGAGCGCGGCGGGTACGAGGACTGAGTCGAGCGTTCCGAGACTGCCGATGCCAAGGGCGGTGCTTTGCAGTAGCGCGCGGCGGGAGAGTTTTTTTGACGAGGGAGATTTCGGCATCGCTCAATTGCCTCTCTGTTTCGAAGACATTTTAAAAGCCGCCCAAATCTACACCCACGCTTCTTGAGGGCGCAACATCTATGCAGGCGTCGCCTGCAATCTATCTCCGTCTCGCATCCATTCGGACCCGGCCGGCTTTGACTTGGACTTCGCATAATGCGAAGATAACGTCATGCGGATCGTGAGCCGCAAGATGATCAGAGAAGCGACCGCACGGCACAGCGAATGGGGAGCATCCCTGAACGCGTGGTACAAAATCACGAAGAACGCGGACTGTAAGACTTTTGCGGAGGTACGAAATAGCTGGAGGAACTCAGACGTAGTCGGACAATTCGTGGTTTTTGACATCAGCAATAACAGGTGCCGCCTAATCGCAACCATCAAATACAAGTGGAAAATGGTCTACATCAGGGCGATTCTGAGTCATGCCGAATACGACGACAAGGAGTGGCAAAAATAATGATTGCCGTTGCCGAAAAATACGCGCTCGAAGTGGGATCGCCGACGCCAATTAAATCGGATCGCCAGCATGAGGAGTATTTGTCGGTGCTGGACAAGATCGCCAGCAAAGACCGCCCTTCGGCTGAAGAAGAAAAGTATGCCGAAGTCTTGCTGACTCTAGTGGAGGCTTATGAAGAGGAGCACCATTCGATTGCCGATGCTTCTCCAGTAGAAGTACTCCGCACGTTGATGGATGCGAACAGCCTGCGCCAGAAGGACTTGGTACCAATCTTCGGTTCCGAAAGTATCGTCTCTGAAATCCTGCACAGGAAGCGCCATCTGAACAAAACGCACATCGAGAAGCTCAGCAAAAGATTCCGTATTTCCCCGGCCGCATTTTTCTAAGCGCAGGTTCAAGCGCTTCACTCGCCACAAAAGTGCGCACAGTCGGTGGAAAGAATAGATCACGCCAGCTTTGTTGATCACGGCGCGTCATCATGGTGTGCGGGCCGAAACCTTTTGCTGATTGCGTTATCATATGAGGATCATGGCGAACAGGGATGCTGTTTTCGCGAGTGTGGAAGAGGCGCTGGCCGAGATTCGGCAGGGGCGGATGATCGTCCTTGTGGATGACGAGGATCGCGAGAACGAGGGCGACCTCACGATGGCGGCCGAGAAGGTCACGCCGGAAGCCATCAACTTCATGGCGAAATTCGGGCGCGGGCTGATCTGCCTGGCGCTGACCGAGCAGCGCTGTGACGTGCTCGATCTCAAACCGATTTCGGCCCGAAACACGTCGATGTTTGGTACGCCATTTTGCGAGCCGATTGACGCGTTGCGTGGGACAACGACCGGCACAAGTGCGTCAGACCGTGCGACGACGATTCTTACAGCGACAGATCCCAAAACGCGGCCGGAAGATTTGGCGCGGCCGGGGCATGTTTATACATTGCGTGCGCGGCCTGGCGGCGTGCTGGTGCGCGCCGGGCAAACGGAGGCTTCGGTCGATCTGGCGCGCATCGCGGGACTCGATCCTTCGGGCGTGATTTGCGAAGTGATGAACGATGACGGCACGATGGCGCGCATTCCGCAGCTCGTCGAATTCTGCAAGGAGCACGGCTTGAAGATGCTCACGGTAGCGGATTTGATCCGCTACAGAATGCAGCATGAGCGCTATGTGCGGCGCATCGGGGAGTCGATCTTGCCGACGCCCTATGGCGATTTTCGGATGATCGCATACGCCAGCGATGTGGATCAGGAAATTCATGTAGCGTTAGTGCGCGGGAATGTGGACGCGAGTTCGGGCGCGGATGCACCGCCGCCCCTTGTGCGCGTGCATGCGCATTGCCTTACAGGCGACGTGTTTGCGTCCACGGCGTGCGACTGCCATGCGACGATCGAGCGTTCGCTTGCGGCGATTGCGAAGGAAAATCGCGGTGTCTTCGTCTACCTGCATCAGACGGGGCGCGGATTCAGGATTGGTTTACAGCCGACAGAGGGAGACGCGTTGCCGGCGATTCAATTTCATACGCGTGAACGGCACGAGCAGGATCTTGCGGCACAGCGGACGGTTCAGCGGCAGAGCGGAATCGGCGCGCAGATTTTGATCGATCTCGGGTTGCAGAGGATTCGCGTACTGACGAATCATCCACGGCGCGTGGTGGCGCTCGAAGGGTACGGATTGGAGATTGCCGAGCAAGTGCCGCTGGCGATTGGGTCTGGTCAGAAGACGCATCAGGTGCTGTGATCTGTGGAAGGGCGCAGCGAGCAGCGCCCCTAGGGTTTTCTCGGCGGCGGCTCTGGTTCCGGGCGAGAGTGCGTTGGGGCCGGCTTTGTCGCTGCCGGGGCCGGGCCGATAACCACGTAGGGCCGGATGCGCGCTAGTTTTGCTTCGGAAATTCCTCGGATTACCAGCAGGTCGTCCACACGCTTGAACTTTCCGCTTTTTTCGCGAAATTCGATGACGGCTTTCGCCGTTGTTGGCCCCACGCCGGGCAATTCTTCCAGTTCCTTCTCCGTCGCCGCGTTTAAATCGATCGGGTGATCGGGCGCTTTCTTTTTGGCGAATGCGGAGCGCGATGGAAATAGCAACACAGCGGCTAAGAAAACTACGAAGAGAACTGCATCTCGCCGGGCTTTAGGAACACAACCAGGAGTGGCTGTGCCACGCTGCATTCGTAAGAAGCTCATAGACATTTGGGTACTGCGTTTTGATTTGTTAGCTGCTGACGCGTGGAATATACATCATTTGCGCTCGCCACGCGAAGGAAAGAGTGAGGCAGGACTTCGATTGAAACGGTCGGTCCGAGGAATGGGCCGCACGGCAACACGATTCATCGCAAGAGCGTAGGAAGGAATGGTGCCGCCATTCTTCAAAGTAATTTTGCGTAGCAATCAATCCTTGTCCTTCCATGTATTGCGCTCTGTTTCTTGGGGGTCGCGGCGCCATTGCGTTGCACCTTGGTCGGAGAGATCGCCGCGTTGGCTGCCGCCTGCGTTTGAGCCGGAAGAGCGCGTGCGGCCCGGATTATCGGGAGCGAAATCCGGATTGATGTCCTCGAGAGTCTTATTTTGATCGGCGGTTGAGTTGGCGGGCTCGACAAACATTTCACAGGAAGGGCAATAATAATTCTGGCCGGGTAGGCGTTGCCCCGGCACGCCGCCGATGGGCGCATCTGCCGTAAGCAGACGACCGTGGCACATTGGACAGTGAGAGACTACCCCTTGCATTTTCTTCCTCCTTCGCACCTGTGAATAGCTTGACGCTATGGTCGCGAACCTCCATAAGGTGGTCCGTGTAAGCCCTGTCGAAAATGTTGGTAGCGGGGAAATCAAGAAAAGGTGTGACTCACCCAATGTCCTCCTTTTAGATGGTGAGTTAGCCAGACCCAAACGCAGAAATTTTGTGCGCCTGCCATTCAGCCCAAGCTTAGGACGACGAGGCTTCCTTTTGGTTAGTTCTTTAGCGTCTCGCCCTGAGCGTCATACGCAGTGACGTCGCCAAAGAGAGCGGCTTGTTCACCGATTTGGGCACGGTCGCCGACGAGGATGATTTGTGAATCTGCCGAATCAAAATGGCGCCTCGCTGCAGCAAGGACATTTTCGGCGGTCAATGCGCGAACGCGATCTCGATATTTTTCGAGGTAGTCTTCGGGCAGCCGCTCGAGATAGACCGTCGAAAGCTGCCCGATCAAGCCGTCGAGCGTGGCAACGCCGAGCGAAAATACGCCCGTCAGATAATTTCGGGCACTTTCGAGCTCTTCAGGTGTGACGGGAAGCGCTCTGATGCGGTCCATTTCGTAGAAGATTTCGGTAAGAGTAGCCGCGGCAACATCGTTGCGCACAGCAGCCGAAACGCTGAAGTAACCGTGCTGGCGCAAAGGATTTACGCCGCTGCGCGGGCTATAGGTGTATCCCTTTTGCTCGCGGATGTTCATCACAAGGCGCGAATGGAATGCGCCGCCATAGATCGCATTGGCGAGAACCGTGGCGTGCCAATCCGGCGCGCTGCGCGTAATGGCGAGGTTGCCGACGAGCACTTGCGTCTGCACGCTGCCGGGCAGATGGACAAGATGCACGTGGCGGCCTGTAGCGCGCGGGGGCTCAGGCGGATGCGGTGCTTCGGGTTGAGGCGCCCGCCAATCGCCAAACGTGCGCTCAATCTGCGCGAACATTTCTGAGGTGACGAAATCGCCGACCACGATGAGCAAGGCATCGGATGGCGAATAGTGCTGCTTATAGTAAGCGATAAGATCATCGCGGTCGTAAGCGGCAATTTGCGCCTCGGTCGGCGCGACAATCGCGTAGGGATGCTGACCGAAAAGGACGCTGCGA
>DATEGW010000039.1:0-5406 GCA_035279845.1 Candidatus Acidiferrales bacterium
TAATCCAGCGCTTCAGCGCCGTCCCGCGCGATCACCACCTCATTCTTGATATTGTTCTTTTGCAACGCACGCAACGTCAGCGCTTCGTCGTCCGGATTGTCCTCGATCAACAAAATAGGCCGTGTTTCCATTCGTCTCTCCGCTTGACGTACTTAGTGTGAAATAAAAGGTTGCCCCTTTTTCGACGGCGCTCTCCGCCCACACGCTTCCTCCGTGCCGCCGGATGATCCGCTGCACGGTCGCGAGCCCCACTCCGGTACCGGGGAATTCCGTCGTGCCATGAAGCCGCTGGAACGCGCCAAAAAGCTTTTCCGAATACGCCGGGTCAAAGCCCGCGCCGTCGTCCTTCACGAAGAAAACCATGCTGTCGCTCTGGCGTTCCGCGCCGAACTCGATCCGCGCGCTTTCATGCCGCGAACTATATTTCCAGGCGTTTCCAAGCAAGTTATCCAGCACCACGCGCAACAGACGCGGGTCCCCATTTGCCCGCAGACCGTCTCGGATAATCCACTCCACTTTCCGGCTTTCATCTGTGCGCACGAGTTCGTGTGCAATCGCATGCGCCATATTCGAGACATCGATGTCTTCGCGTTCCATTTCTAGACGCGAGAGTCGCGAAAGGTTCAGCAAATCGTCGATCAGCACGCCCATCCGTTGCGTCGCGGCCCGCACGCGTCGAATGTGACTCTTCGCCGCACCATCGAGCTTTTCGCCGTAGTCCTCTTCCAATGCAAGGCTGAAGCCATCGATACTCCGCAGAGGCGCCCGCAGATCGTGTGAGACCGAATATGAGAACGATTCCAGCTCCCTGTTCGCGGCCTCCAACGCAGCCGTTCGCTCCAGTACCCGCTGTTCCAATTCGTCATGAGCATTCTGGAGAATGTGGTCGCGCGATTCGATCTGCGCCAGCATTTCATTAAATGTGGTCGTCAGCAGCGTCAAGTCGCTATCCTCTGCATCGACTGTGGCGCGCACGCTGTAATCTTTTTCGCGCGAAACGACTCGTGCCGCGTCTGCAAGCCTTGCGATCGGGACCGCAATCGCACGCCGCGCCAGCCGTGAAACGAACAACGCCAGCAGCAGCGATAACGCCAGCACGCCCCCCGCAATCTCCCCGTAACTCCGGACCCGGTCAATCAGAGACAGCAGATCCGACTCGATGAAAATGTAGCCGACAAGTCTGCCGTCGAACAGAATCTGCCGTGTCAACGTCACATTTTTATCCGTGAACGAGACGGCTTCTTCTTCGTTGCTGGCGATCAGCGGCGTCGCCGGAATACGCGCCGTTGCATCACGCTGATATGAAGCAAATGGCTTTCCATCTGCGCCATAAATTCTCGCCGAGATGATATGTGGCGCTGCCTTGAACGGAGCAAGGGCGTGCGCGCCCGTCTGCGGATCGTCGAATGTAAGCGCCGCGACAACGCTCGATCCAGCCACACGCGCTTGTGTGGAGAGATTTGTCACGATCGATTGCCGAAACGCCGCTACGTCGTACGCCACGAATCCGGCGCACGCAAGCAGCAGCGCCAGCGCGCTTACCAGCATGTTCATGCGCGTCAATCTCGCGGCGATCGAGGAAGTTCGCTTTATATTCATTCGTTCAAGTCTCTCGTCTCATGCTTCTGCCACGCCGCGAAACTAACTGTTGAAGGCTTGCGTACTCCGACAGGGCCAAACACAAAAACGTGATCCTGAAGGCCGCGAACGGTGGCCCGAAGGACCTCTCTTGCGTTTCTTCGCAAAGAGCCGCGACAAGACGATGTACTTTCCCTGCTACGATGCTCTTCGTACCGCGAGCGCCACTTGCAGCAGATCGGCGCTTAGCGTGAGCCCCGCATTCGCAGCGTTCGTCACATTTACCTCGAACCGGACTTTTCCGCCTTCCAATACAAACTGGATCATGCCGCCGCGCCGTGAAAAATTGTGGATATCGCTCACCGTGAGGATATTCGCGCCATCGAATGCCGCCAGAATATCCTTCAGCCTGTTTTCTTCGGAGCTCGAAACAAATACGATTTTGCAACCCGCCGCATCTTCCGGTTTCGATATGCGCTTCGCCACCAGACTGTTGCCTTGGATGTTTTCACCCGAAAGAGTAGCGTCGAGCACCGCCCCAAACGGGTCCTCACCTAACACGCAGATGCTGAAGGGCTCGTTTTTTGCGCTCGCGGAGCCTTTCGGCCACGCGACGAATTTGCTGAAGTCATAGAGATAGACGGCCTCGACCTGATAAGGGCCCGCGCTTGGCGGCTTTCCAGACGCTGTCAGGCAGCTGAGCGCAATCATCGAGCAGAGCAGGGTGTTTGGCATGCGCAGGCGCGTCCATGTGGTCAGCCGCGTCGCGTGCCGTTCCTTCGCCCCTATTCGAGCGTGCATGTAATCTTCCCGTAATAGCTTCGTCTGATTCCCACGAGCGGACCGTCATCGCCGCTGAATTCAGCGTGCTGCGGCTGGAAAAGATTTTGGCCCACAAACGAAATTCCGATCCTCCCGTTCGGCTGCCAGCCCACGCGGAAATCGCCCGTTGAGTACCCGTTTACCGTCGCACCCGGAGGTGTCGATGTTTGCGCTGGCAGGGCCGAAACAAACCGGTAAGTCATATCCACTTCGACTTTTCGCGGCAGCTCGAAAAGCGATTGCGCTTCGATCTGATGATGAGGGCTCGATCCGTTATCGGAGAGTGTAACGAGTGAATTGTAGGTTCCTGTGGACCGCGGTTTGTCGCCCACGTGTAGGTGCAGATACGAATATGATCCTTTAAGCTCCCACCAGTCGAACGGCTTCCAATCGGGGGCGATTTCGAAACCTGCCGTATCGCCTTTCGTCGCATTTGCAAGCGGCAGTTGCAACACAATGTGCGTGGGTGCGGGCGATGTCTCCACAGATGTTGTCGCAGGCCCATAGCCGTAGAGATCGTCGTAATTGTTGTAAAAAAGCGCCGCGTCCAAATATAGATTTCCCGCGATGAGTGTCCGCGACCCCGCACCGGTGCCCAGCATTTGCTCGGACTTGAACGATGGGCTACCAGTCACGCGCAAATAGAAGGGCGGCGACGGCAGCAAGAGTTCCGTGAGCTGCAAGTCCTGATCGAGCCGCGACGGCGTTCGCACCGCCCTCGTCACCGCTGCCCAAAACGCTTGGCGGCGTGCGGGAGTCCACAATGCGCGCGCACTCGGCTGAACGTCAAAGCCGCTGCGGTTGTTGTGCTCGAATTTCGATCCTATGGTCAACGCAACGCGGCCGGGCGCAATTGTGATCTGGTCTTGTAGAAAACCGCTGTAGATGCTGTCCGTTTCCTGTCCGGAGGTAAAGTTGAGCGTCGCGAATTTCTGCGTGATGTTGTCGGCGCTCCATCGCGCGCCCGCACCCATCAGGAGATCGTTCCGTGCCCCAAGCGAACGGTGATACATAAAATCGATGTCGAGCGTGTTCCGAATATCGTTCAATTGCGGACTGAGGCGCGATGTGCGGTCGTAATAACCCTGCAGCTCGATGTCAGACTGCCCGTTGATCTGCCGTCGCCACCGTCCCAGCACATTTGCGCCCGATACGTCATGTGCATCGTCGATCGTCAGTGTCGACGGCGGTGAATAGAGCGCCATTGTGACGCGCTCGCCGTTGTAGCCTTTGTACGCGTCGCCCTGTAACGTAAATCTATCCCGCCCGCCTCTATCGCGGTCTATGCGGAATCCGCCCTGGCCCATCTGCCATGCATCAAATGGCGCATGATCCGGATGAATTTCCGCATCGCGCCCGAACGCCATTCCGTAAATCCGAAAATTGGTCCCTGCGCCGTTGCCTGCACCGTATCGGAATGCGCCCGTGCCTTGATCCACGTTCCCCGCGCCGCTCGATACAACCAGCCCATGCGTTTCTGCGGAATTTTTCGTGATGATGTTAATCACGCCGTCGACGGCATTTGCGCCCCATATGGTCCCCCCAGGGCCGCGAACCACCTCAATGCGCTGCACGTCCTCGAGCATCACGTTCTGCACGTTCCAATACACGCCCGAGAAAAGCGGGCTGTAGACGCTTCGCCCGTCGATCAGTACCAGCACGGACTTCGAGAATTCGCTTCCGAACCCGCGGATTCCAATCGACCAATGATCCGAATCGATGCGCGCCACTTCCACGCCCGGTACGGTGCGCAAGAGTTCCGGTACGCTTGTCGCGCCCGAGCGCCGAATGTCATCCTGCGTCAAAACGTAAATCGCCGCCGGCGTGCGTTGCATCGGTATCGGCTCTTTTGACACGCTGGTGACGTTCACGTTTCCCAGTTGCGCCAAGCTCAGCGTCTTCAGGTTGTTTGAAATGTCTCCGGCCTTCTGCGTAGGCTCGGCAGTTGCTGCGTTTACAGATCCTGCAAATAGCAGTGGCAGGAACAAAAGGAGCGCGCAAATGGCACGGCGGCGCGCCAAACGAAGTTTCTTTCCTGGGTATTCAATCGAGCGCATGTCAGAGCGCCCAACGTAGCATCACGAGTGCCGCACTTCTCAGTTAAGCATTTCTAATAAATCCTCAAAGAGTTACCACCGGAGGGTTTGCCACTCGTGTAGTTGATGTTCGATTTGCCTTTGTAAAAGCCGCTTTTTCGGCGGGCGCTTTGCTTTCGGTTTGCGGGATTCCCGTACGGACCCTTCAAATCGGCTCAATCTTAAAGGTCGGCAGGAGCACATCTGTCGGATCGTAATTACTCAGCCCGCGCGCAACTTCTGCCGCGGGCAGCCGCCGCAAAGAATAAATAAATGGCCGCGGCCCAACGCCCATATACTTTTCACCGATCACCTGAAAGTACGCGCCCGCATAACGCAACGTGAACGGATACTTCCATCCGTCGCGCTGCCTGCATGACGCGATGTGAATATCGCAGCCGTCGCCGCCCGGTGTAATTTCGTCCGCCACAAGCGGCAATTCCGGCGCCTGGCGTCTGCGTCGCGCCGCTCGCCATCCCAATTCGAATCCATAAAGTGGCAGCATGCCCACCACTTCGCCGGTCGTGAGGGCCCCGAGTGTTCGTACGATTCCTTCCACGCCGAAATAAATGATCGTCCACGTCAAAGGGTTCAACGCAAACGTAATGAACACTGCGCCACCGGCCACTTCTGTGGAACTGAAGGCAAAATGCGCGGACCCAGGCTGGAAGACGGAATACTTCCTCCCCAGGGTATTGAAGTAATACATGTACCAAACGCTTAGCACGAGCAGCGCCGCACACGCCTCCCCCAGCCCCGAAATCATCGCAGCCGGCACCAACGCTCGCTCCGATTCGTAGCCCCCGGCTTGTCGCCAGCGTCTCGGCAACAGCGTATAAAAAGGCGCCACGAAGTAGCCTGTCCATGCACGATTCATTGCGGTCTCGACTGAGGTTACCTCTACGCCGCCGCAATGTACCTGTCCCTCCGG
>DATEGW010000040.1:0-2874 GCA_035279845.1 Candidatus Acidiferrales bacterium
GGAAAAACAGGACTCGCGGCAGATGAAGGAGATGTTTGGCGCGATTGCGCCGCGTTACGATTTTGTCACGCGCATTTTCTCGTACGGAATGGACGGCAAGTGGAAGCGCGCCGGCGTGAAGGAGAGCGCGTTGCCGGAAAATGCCGTAGTGCTCGACCTAGCTGCGGGAACCGGCGATTTTTCGAAGCTGGTGCTGGAGCGATTGCCTCACGCACGCGCTGTCGCCGTGGATTTGACAGAGCCGATGTTGCGAGTGGCGCGGGAGAATGGGGTTCGCGAGGCCGTTTGCGGAGATGCGGGCACGCTGCCGTTTGCGGACGCGTCCTTCGATTGCGTTTTCGTGGGTTACGGACTGCGAAATTTTTCGAATCTGAAAACCGCGCTGCGCGAGATCGAACGAGTGACGCGGCCCGGCGGACGAATGGTGAGTTTGGATTTCTTTCTTCCTAGGAATGCGATTTTCCGAAGGGCCTATCTCGCGTACCTGTTTACCCAAGGCGCTTTGTGGGGACTTTTATTGCATGGACGTGCGCGGACGTATACCTATATTCCCGATTCCTTGCGCAGTTTTCTTTCGATCGAGAAGTTTTCTACGATGCTCGAACAGAGCGGTTATGAACGGATCAGCGCGCGGTCTTTTATTCTGGGCGGTATCGGATTGCATTCCGCTGTAAAGCGCGCAACGCCGATTCAGCCGGCGCGCTGACTCGACTTCGGTTGCGGAACTAACGCTGGTTTAGCGAAGGTTTCAATCTGCGAAAGAACCTTCCGCTCAGGCGTGTAAAAGATGAAATAGCGGCCGGGGCGCTCGGCGGCAATTTGGTCCATACGTTCTTTTGCGTTCGCGAGGCCGCGAACCGTGCACACCCAGAGGGCATCGCGATCCGGAGCGCCGATGAAAATGTCGAACTTAGGGACGGTTTCGGCTGGCGCAGCTTTCGGCGGCTCGCGCTCGGCCCGTTTTGCGAGCAGGATCGTCCATTCGACAGACGCAGGTTGGAATGGCGATTCGATGACGGCGAATACGCCGCAAGCTTTTGCGTGCTCGCATTCGGCAATGTCCAACGCCTTAGCCATCAGCACGATTTGAGGCTTTTTCGTCAGGCCGCGCGTGATCGCACCGTAGATATCCCAATAGTCGCCATCCGAGACGCGCTCATCGCAAAACACGAGGTTCACTAAATCGCGGCGGAAGATATGAGCGCAGGATTCGACGGTGGGCGCCCATGAGCGCTCGAGGCCGAATCCCTCCAGCGTCTGAGAAAGACCTTTCCACGTATCGTTGTCCGAGGTTGCGACGACGATTCTCCACTGATTACCCATTTTGGGTTCCTCTTGGCGCCACGCGTGCGCACAGGATGCAGGAGGCACATTCTCTCTTCCATACCAGAAACACCTAAGAGTGCGTAGATGGTAACACCTAGGGGCTTTCCTCAGCATCTGTGCTGAAGCGGAGCGGTGAGGGGAGCATCTGGGTAGAGTCGCGATGAATGCCGCGCTGAAGACCGCGGCTCTACATTTACTTCTAAACCGTGGTGGCGGAGGAGAGAGGGGGTGGGGCTGCGGAATTGGTCGCTTCTTAAATATCGGCCGTTTGCGCTACTCTGGGAAAATCCAGCACGACATCGCGGACGCGCTTGGCGAGTTCGCGCTTCGCCGCAGCCGATCTGTTAAGTTCTTCGGCGCTCGCGCCGTTTTCGAGTTTTGCGACCTCCTCGGCTAACTCAGCGCCCTCTTGAAGCAAGACGACAGCGCTCCAAAGCGTGTTCTCTTCGCGCTCGGAGTGAACCGCGAGCGCGGTTTCGGGGGAGTATTGGTGGCCTATCCGGCAGCGATATTGAACGAGACCGCCTTCAGTGATTTTTTCAATGGCCCCGCCGCAATCGGGGCAGGTGAATTTTGTACAGTCAGTACTCATGTGCCGTCTCACATTTGCATAGAGATGCCAATATATCGGCCATTTTGTCGATTGGAACGACATAATCCACGTCGACGTTGGCAATGGCGCTTTGGGGCATTTGAGGATGATCAGCGTCCGCCGGAGATTGTACGACGGCTTTGCCTCCATGCCGCTTAATCTCCCACAGGCCCGCAGTACCATCGTCCAATATGCCGGAAAGAACGACTCCAATTACTCGCGGGCCAAACGCCCGAGCGGCGGAGCGAAAGAGCGGGTTGATGGCGGGCCGGTTCCTGTTTTCCTTTGGAGCGGTAGTAGCGGCAACCGAAACTTCGTCGACCTCTAGATGGCGGTTCGGAGGCGCCACGTAAACCTCGCCTGCGCGAATTTCCTCTGTCGCGATCACATGATGTGCTTTCAGGGGTCCAAGTTTGCTCAAGATTTCGGGCAGGTAGCTCGTGCCGGATGATGGGAAATGCAGGACTACGAAAATGGCGGCAGGGAGGTCAGGCGGTAGACTCTCGAACAACTGCTTGAGCGCCGGAACACCACCGGCAGAGGCGCCGATAACAATGACCGAAAAGTCGCCGGTTGGCACTGCCGCGTGCTCTCTTTCTCTCCGCATCTCGATTGTAGAGTGAGCGCGGTGTGAACCAATACCGCGATACCTCTACCTTCGTTGCTCAGTCTACTTAGCGCTGCTGATGTCCACGTAGCGGCTGAAGCCCAGCCTTCCAAGTAAAGGAACAGCCCCAAGATTCACTGGGAAATTCACGGCAACGTGGGCGCTACGAAGGCCGCGCCGGACCGTCGAGCAACTGGAGTAGGTTAGCGGCCGGGTGAAAGCGTCCAAATGTCAAAGACGCCGTTCGGCGATGGACGATTTGCATTGCCCTCGGGCAGAGCGATTTTGCCGTCAACGACGATGGGGCTGTTCCAGTGACCGGATCCGCATTCCAAGTTGGCGATTTGAG
>DATEGW010000041.1:0-7060 GCA_035279845.1 Candidatus Acidiferrales bacterium
CTGGAAGAACAATTTTGGAGCCAATCCGCAGATTGTTGGCAAGACGTTCGAGATGAACGACAAGATCCATACGGTAGTCGGTGTGTTGCCGCCCGTCCCGCAGTATCCCAACGAGAATGACGTGTACATGCCGACCTCCGCATGTCCATTTCGTTCCGGAAAAATGCATATCGAGAATCGCGAAATGCGGATGATGGAAGTGTTCGGCAGATTGAAGCCGGGAGTTTCTGTCAAGCAGTCCGTCGCGGATTTCTCGACCATCGCCGCAAACTTAAAAAGCGCTTATCCGAAATCGTATCCCGACAACGTCGGGTATCAATCCACGGCTGCATCCCTTCAGGACGAATTGACGCACGGAGCCAAACCGACGCTCTTGCTGCTGTTGGCTGCGGCAGCCTTTGTATTGCTGATCGCATGCGCCAATGTTGCAAATCTGATGCTCTCGCGGATGGCGAAGCGAGAACGCGAACTGGCCGTTCGGACTGCGCTGGGCGCGGGCCGAAGCAGATTGCTGCGTCAATTGTTGACGGAAAGCTTTCTGCTCTCCTTCATCGGCGGCGCGCTTGGTCTGCTGCTGGCGTTTGACAGTTTGAGTCTGCTGACCGATTTCGTGGGCCGGCTTACGCCACGAGCGAGAGAGATTCACGTGGATACCGGCGTCCTGGTTTTCACGCTCGTCGCCGCAGTCGGTACGAGTGTGATCTTTGGCACGTTATCCGCCCTCTTCTCGCGAGCGAACTTGGCTTCGAGCTTGAAGGAAGGAAGCACCGGCGCGGGTGTGGGCTACCAACAGAATCGTATGCGCGATGCGTTGATCGTGTGCCAGATTGCATTCTCATTCATGTTGCTCATAGGCGCCGGCCTAACGCTTCGCAGCCTGATCAAGCTCCAGAGCGTAGATCCCGGCTTCCGGCCGGAACATGTTCTCGCCATGCGCACGACCTTCAGCTTTTCGAAATACACGACCTCAGAACTTTCGCTGCAAATGGCGAACAAGCTTCTCGACCGCATTCAATCAGAACCGGGAGTGCTCACCGCCGCCGTTTCCAACCGATTTCCATTCGAGCCGGAGATGATTGCCGGCGGACCGGAGTCCGTGTCGTTTTCTTTTCAGGTCGAAGGCCGGCATCTGGAGCCAGGTCAGGCCCCGCCGGTAAGCACGTTCGCAGCGGTATCGCCCAATTATTTCATCACGCTCGGGATACCGTTGAAAGAAGGCCGCCTGTTTACGGATAAAGACGACGAAAAAGCTCCCCTCGTGACGATTATCAATGAGACGTTGCAAAAGCAGTTGTGGCCGAATGAAAGCCCCATCGGGAAGCGGGTTTCCGCGGACGGCGGCGAACATTGGGGCCAAGTCGTTGGCGTGGTTGGAGACGTTCGAGAATTTGGTCTTGAACACGCGCCTGTCGCAGAACTCTATGTTCCGCAAAAGATGAATCCGGCGCCGGGAACTTTGGTGGTGCGGACGACGGCGGATCCGCAGAGCATGGGGCGCGCCCTGACTCACGCGATTCACGAAGTTGATCCGCAAGCCGCCGTGAATCGCATGTTGACGCTGAATCAAGCCCGTTACGAATCCATGGCTTCGCCAAGACTGACGACGACCTTACTCGGAGTCTTCGCCGCTCTGGCGCTCATCATCGCAATGGCGGGCATTGGCGGGATCATGGCGCTCATGGTAAGCCAACGCGTCCGTGAAATTGGAATTCGCCTCGCGCTCGGTGCACGGCCCTGGGAGATCCTCCGTATGGTGCTGCGCCAAGGCTTGTTGTTAACGGCGCTTGGAATCGGAATCGGGATCGCCGGAGCCGTCGCGCTGACTGGGCTCGTGAAATCACTTCTCTACGAAGTTCCGCCGACTGATATCTTGACCTTTGCGGGTGTGGGCTTGCTGCTCCTCGGAGCCACGGCGATCGCCTGCTACATGCCCGCTCGGCGTGCTGCAACGGTCGATCCGAACATCGCTCTGCGCGCAGAATAGCGCTGCATCGGTTGCCGCTCCATAGCGCTCGCGCAAGCGGTGTGATGTCGTGCGACTGATGCTTCCCATTTGCTTTTCGACTTCTCGCGAAAAAACGAATCCTTCGCCACTGTTAATTGCAGACTGAACTCGCGTCGAATTGTGGTTTCATCCGAAACAACAAGTTGCTCCTCGCCGTGAACGTATCTGCAAACGAGGACGGAAGGAACGGTTGATGCCAAAAGTGTTAATCAGCGTGCAGAAGTGTATGCATGGCTGCGCGGAGAAGTGGTGGGGGGCATTCGGGGCGCGCTTGCTCGCGGCTTTCCTTTTCGCGCTCCTCTTCGTATGGCCGTCGTTTGGGCAAGACTCGTCCTCATTGGTTGCAAACGCTTCGGTGTCCGGCGATGCGGCCGCGCCAAAGCCCAAGCCCAGAGAGGTTGCTCCGCAAAAACATCTGCAAGTTGGCCCAATCGTCATTTCGGGCAGTTTGCGCGGACGCGGCGAAGACTGGGGATGGTTTGAGACGCCCGGTTTCAACGATGCCTACACCTTCGGGGCTCTCACGCTACGCCTCGCTGTAAGCCAACAAACGGAGCACGTCGACTGGCTTGTCGAAGGAGAGTTTCCGTCGCTTATTAATTTGCCGCAACATGCGATTGCTCCCGCGCCGCAGGGCCAGCTCGGTTTGGGGGCCTCGTATTTCGGCGCGAATCATCAGCAGGACGCCAGCGCAGTTCCCAAGCAAGCTTATGCGCGCTTCAAGTTTTCGATAGCGGGTCAACCAACCAGTCTTCGCGTCGGCCGAATGGAATTCTCCGACGGCTCGGAAACGACGCCCTCGAACGCCATCCTGGCGACACTCAAGCGCGAACGCCTGTCCCAGCGGCTCATCGGCCCGTTTGGGTTTTCTCACGTAGGGCGCAGCTTTGATGGGCTTGAACTGGTCAGTGGGTCATCAACGAGCAACTTTACGTTCTTTGCGGCACGCCCGACGGAAGGCGTCTTTCAGCTGCGTAGTACAAACGAGCTCGACGTGGATTTGTACTACGGCGCGTGGACGCGGGAAGTGAAGCTTCGTAAGGCCGTCAGTGAAACGCGTTTGTTCGGTCTCTACTATCATGACGGGCGTCGCGTCACGAAAGTAGACAACCGTCCTGCTGCCGACATCGCAGCGGATCACGACAAACTTCGCATTGCCACGCTCGGCGGCGACTGGATTTCTGCCATTCCCGCTGGACGGGGCAATATCGATCTCCTGTTTTGGGGCGCTGGACAATTTGGCGATTGGGGCAATCTTGCGCAACGAGCCGGAGCAATCTCGGCGGAAGGCGGCTATCAATTTTCCTCAAAATGGCAGCCTTGGATTCGCGGCGGCTATTTCTGGAGCAGCGGCGACGGCAATCCCAATGACGGTACGCACTCGACTTTCTTTCAGATTCTTCCGACGCCTCGCATTTATGCACGCTTTCCTTTTTTCAATTTGATGAATCTTCAAGACACTTCGTTGGAATTCCGACTCAAGCCGCTCAAGCGCCTTTCGGTTCGCAGTGACGTTCGCTATCTCCGTCTCAGCAATTCGAAAGATCTTTGGTATTCCGGAGGCGGTGCTTTTCAGAAGAACACCTTCGGTTACTCGGGGCGCCCGAGCGGAGGCCATTCCGGACTCGGTACGCTCTTCGACGCGAGCGCGGACGTCAAAGTCACACGCAGCACAAATGTTACCTTGTACTTCGCAGGCGTTCGGGGATCGGGGGTTGAGTCGTCTATCTACCCGCAGGGCGGCGCGAATCCGATCGCGCATCTCTACTATCTGGAATTTCAGCAGAGTTTCTAGCACACGGGCGCAGGCCGCGTGTCGTGGGGCAGGATTCGTCACATCCTGCTTACTATTTTTTCAAATCGTCTATCGCCATCCCTAAAATCACTTCAGAAAGCTTTTTTGTGCAGCGAGGGCATGGTGTCCCAAGAGAAATTCGATCTGATCATCATTGGTTGCGGTCCCGCCGGCGAAAAAGCGGGGGCTCAAGCCGCTTACTTCGGCAAGCGCGTGGCGATCGTGGAACGGGCGACGTTTCCCGGCGGCAGCTGCATCAACACTGGCACCGTTCCCAGCAAGACTCTGCGCGAATCGGCGTTGTATTTCTCAGGCCTGAAACAGCGCGGCCTCTACGGCATTGATTACTCGCTGCGCGACAATCTCACAGTGCACGACTTCATGCATCACGAGCGCGAAGTCGTCGAGATGGAACGGCAGCGCATTCTCAAGAACATCGAGCAGCACGGCATCGAATACATCCAAGGGCATGGAGCCTTCGAAGATCCGCACACGATCGTCATCAACGGAGGCGCGGCACCGCTTCGCCTGCAGAGCGAAGTAATTCTCATTGCTACTGGTTCGAAACCGCATCGTCCGCCGGAAATCGCCTTTGACGACGTCCACACATTCGATTCGGATACTTTTTTGCGAATGGACCGCATCCCAAAGTCTCTGGCCGTTGTCGGCGGCGGCGTGATTGGCTGCGAATATGCTTCGATTTTCATGGCCTTGGGCGTCAAGGTTACGCTCGTTGACGGCCGCGATCGCCTGTTGCCATTCCTGGATTTTGAAATCTCCGACCGCTTGCGAGACCGCCTGCGCTTTCTCGGCATGGAGTTTTGGTTCAACGAACGGCCCATCAAAGCCGAAAACCACCCCAGGGGCGTCTGTCTGCAAATGAAATCAGGAAAAGTCCTGGAAGCCGAAGCCGCGCTTTTCGCGGCCGGTCGGCGTGCGGCGGCGGAGACTCTTGCGCTCGAAAAGGCGGGCCTCTCTCTCAATGATCGTGGATACATTCCGGTCGACGAGCACTACCGTACCTCATCGCCAAATATTTACGCCGCTGGCGACGTGATTGGCTTTCCCGCTCTGGCATCGACTTCCATGGAGCAAGGCCGGGTGGCGGTTTGCCACGCGTTCGGTTTCAAATACAAAGAACGCGTTGCGTCGATGTTGCCGATGGGTGTGTACACCATTCCCGAGATTTCATCCGCGGGCGAAACCGAGGAAAGCTGCAAGGAAAAGAAGATCGAGTACTGCGTCGGCCGTGCGCGCTACGACAACAATGCACGTGGGCACATTTCCGGCGACACCGCGGGTTTATTGAAGCTTGTTTTTTCCCCTGGAGACAAAAAACTTCTCGGCGTCAGCATTATCGGCGAAAACGCCACCGAGTTAATCCACATCGGTATGATGGTGCTCGACAATGGTCTGACCATCAACGAGTTTATCGAGCAGGTCTTCAACTATCCGACGCTGAGCGAAATGTACAAATACGCCGCCTACGATGGCCTTGGAAATCTTTCCGGCCACAAGCTGCGCGAGGGCTGAATCAACCGCTCGGTTTCTCCATTCTCTGTGCTATTTTTCTCTTTGAGTCATGCGAACTCTGATTCGACTGCTAGTCGCCTTCACCTTTGCTGCGGCGAGCTTTGCGGCCTGTCCGCAAGCGGCCTCTCCCGGTGCTTACCTCGGCTTCGATCGGAATGACTATCCAGGCGACGCCGCTATGGTGACGCTCCGTAAGACATTTTCTTTCACGGGCTATTGGCTGGGGCCTCCTCCAGGTGAAAAGACTAATTCCTGGCATGGTAAGCGGCGTTTTCTTGAATCACAGAAATTCGGATTGTTGTTGCTCTACTCCGCACCCGATTCGCGTCGTCTAAGATCGAAAGCTTCAGCGGCTAAAATCGGAACTGCAGACGCAGCGCGGGCCGCAGGTTCGGCAAAGGCGGAAGGCTTTTCGCCAAACGCGATCATCTTTCTCGACATCGAAGAAGGCGGCCGCCTGACCGATCCATATCACGCATACATCGGCGCTTTTGTCGAAGGGCTCGCGAAAGCGGGCTTTCGCGCCGGCGTTTATTGTTCAGGCATGGTCGTCGACGAAGGGGACGGCCACACCATCATCACATCGGATGACATTCGCAGCCATCTTAGCCCGCGCCAAATTTCATACTGGGTCTACAACGATGCCTGTCCGCCGTCCCCAGGCTGTACTACTTCTCAGAGCCTTCCGGCGCTCGCTGCAAGTGGCGTCTCCTACGCCGTTGTCTGGCAGTTCGTTCGGTCGCCGCGCGACGACGAGTCTGCGGTGCACTGTAGCGGCTATGCTCCAGATAAGAATTGCTACGTCGCTTTGGATACTGCACGACAATGGCACTTGGACATGAACGTAGCGTCGTCTCCCGATCCGTCCCACACGCACTGAACTCTAAAGCTTAGAAAAGGGGCGACAGAGATGCGCCGCCCCCTCCTTCGTCTCTCGCAACGGCCAAATGGATCGCTTAGATTTGTCCCAAGCCGCCGTCGACATTGATTTCCACGCCGGTGATGTACGAAGCGTCCTGCGAAGCCAGGAATGCGACGACGCCTGCTACTTCTTCCGGTTGTCCGAGCCGCTTCATGGGAACCTTGGAAACGATTCCTTTCAGGAACTCGTCGACCGATTCCTTAGGTAGTCCCGTCCGTGACAGAATCGGCGTCGCGATCGGCCCGGGCGCCACGGTGTTCACCCGAATGTTTCGCGCCACCAACTCCGCAGCTACTGTTCGCGCGAAAGAGCGCAAAGCCGCCTTTGTTGCCGAATAGACGGAGCTCGTCGCGATGCCTTGAGCATCGGCGATGCTGCTATTCAAGACAACGGATGCTCCATCGTTCAAATACGGGAGCGCCTTTTGGATCGTGAAATACGCGCCCTTCGCGTTGATATCGAACAGCTCGTCGTAGTGTTCCTCATTGACGCTTTCAAGCGGCGCAAATTTTCCCACGCCCGCATTGACGAACAAGATGTCAATTTTTCCCAACTGCGTTGTTACGGTCTCGTAGAGACGCCCGAGGTCGTCTAGCCGCGCGACGTCGGATTTCACCGCGACCACATCCGACCCGATTGTCTTGACTGCTTCGTCCAGTGTCTTCTGGCTGCGACCGGAAATTGCCACTTTCGCGCCTTCATCGTGCAGACGCTTAGCGGTGGCCAGGCCAATGCCGCTGTTTCCACCAGTGACTACCGCCACTTTTCCTGCAAATCGTTTCATGGAATCCTCCCTTGCCGTTCC
>DATEGW010000042.1:0-31896 GCA_035279845.1 Candidatus Acidiferrales bacterium
GATTCTGAGGCGGGACGAATTGGCGCTGCGCGTTGCGATGATCATCACGCTTTCTGCTGATGCGCGATGGCCCGCTTGGTTGAATGCCTCGGCGGGTCTTGCGTCCCCATGAACCTACGCCCGCGGAACACAGGGGCGGCAGAGCCGGGATGCTAGCACAGCGCTTGGCGAGGATTCAACCCAAGGAAGTGTGTACAGCGCTGGCGGTTTGCCTGGAAATAAGATGCCAGACGTCTAGTCGCTTTTGCCTCATCGTCCACGCGTCTGGTTTTTTCTTCGCAGACTCACTAGACTGGTTCCGAGGCACTTCTGTAGCCGCAAATTCGACGGAGGGAATCGAAATGGAAGCTCGTTTGAACGCCTTTAAAGTCGCGCCCAAAGCCTATCAGGCAATGTCGGCGCTCCAACAATACGTCAATGGCTGCGGCCTCGAAGAATCGCTAATGGAACTCGTGAAGATGCGTGCCTCGCAGATCAATGGCTGCGCCTATTGTCTTGACATGCATTCGAAAGACGCGCGTGCCAACGGCGAAACCGAGCAGCGCCTTTATCTTCTCTACGCTTGGCGCGAAGCCCCGTTCTATTCCGAGCGCGAACGCGCCGCCCTCGAATGGACCGAAGCGCTCACAAAGATCACCGAAGGCCACGTGCCGGATGCTGTCTACATGCGCGTAAAAACGCAATTTACTGACGAAGAGCTCGCGAATCTCTCGATGGCCATCATCACCATCAATTCCTGGAATCGCCTGAGCATCGCCTTCCGCGCCGAGCCCGGCCACTATCAACCCAAAGCCGCCCACGCAAAATCCGGCTCATAACTCCGGCAGCGGCACAGAAGGATCGAAAATCATGCGATCGGTCGAGTATTCCGATTTCGACCTGATAGAGTTCTGTGCACCACGCTCTCGCGCGAAAAAGTTTTAACCGTGATCGGTACTCACGCATCCAACGAATAAATCAAACGAATAAAATTGACGCGCAGGTTTTATCTTTTACCTCCTTTACTTCCTTTGCCTTCTCCACTTCCTACGCATCTCTACGCTCTCACCGGTTTCCTCGCGAACTGCTCCGACCATCGAATCCGCCCCGTCACCTGCATCACGACAAAGAGCGTAATGATCGCGCCGATCGTAACCGCGAGCCCAGTGAACCCCTCGAAGAAAAATGCATAGGAAAACAGCACCAGGTAAATCAATTGCGCGACGCCCGCTTCAAACGCGGCGAATCCCATGCCCACCACGAGCCGCAAATACGAGACGACCAGAAATATCGATACAGCCGAACATATGAGAAACGCCGCATTCACCGAGAGATGGTCCACGAGATACGCCATCAGCAAATGAAACGAGAAAAACGCGCATGCCAGGAAGAAATAATTCATCGGGTGTAAGTCGATCTGCCGAACCGTCGTCAATACGAACAGAATAAAAAAGAAAAAGAGCAAGGAAACAGGCGCAAAAAAGCTGATCCGGCCCGTCAGCGGCCCCGGCTGAAGCTTTTCGGGCATCGCGAGCCCAATCTTGTATCCCGAAATCAGATTCTTGTAGTTCCATACCAGCGTCCAACCCGCACCGTCACGGTGCTCCTCCGTTGGCGAGAGTGAATTATCCGGAAAATCGAAACCGGAAAAATCCGTCGTCAGGCGCAGTTCGAAATCCTTCACCTGATTCACCTGATCTCCGAAGTTATAGCTCCACTTCTCTAAACCTTGCGATCGGTATCCCACTTGAAACGTGGCCGTCTGGTGCGGCGGAATCGTATACGGCGCATACGCTTGGGTCTTTGCGTTAGAGGTTGCAAGTGGGGTGCCGTTCACCGAGAACGCCACATCGTCATAGATCGCCTGCGCAGTAGGGAAGTTCAACGAGAAAACCACGCGGCGCGGCTGATCGCTGTCATTCCGAAAATCGTATGCGCCCGCGAACCGCACCGTATACGTGCTGTACCACAGCAGTCCTTTCTTTCGATAGTCGAGGTGTAGCGCGGCCTGCACTCGGCTCTTATCGATCGGCATCTGAACGGACTTTGTAACCGGCGAAGAAGAGGCCGTTGTGGTCGTCGTCGGCGAGGCGTCAACGGTGCCGTACCACGCCTCCGGCGGTGTCTGTTCCTGCGGAGCGCCCCAGAGCGAAGCGACGCTGTTGCGCAGAGTTGAGTTGGAGGCGTTCGTACGTATGAAAACCGTCGCCCCAAGAATGGCCCATGCGATGGTGCTGAAAACGTAGATTACGGCTATGGCGATGATGCGCTTGGTCATTTGGATTCCTCTCAATTGGGAGTCACACGGCCGCCGCAACAAGCACACTATGCCATAAACAACGGTATTATGTAAAGTACTTTATATGGTAGAGTTACCATCTGGCTTTTGTTGAATGAGGGCCGTAGGGCGCTGCTTGCTGCGCCCCGCCGGCATCTATCATCGCGGCAATACAACGATCTGCTGTACATTTGCCTTATCCAACGCTACGCCATGTCGTACGATATTCGCTTCGTAAGGGAATTTATGAAACGTAAATGGGTCCGCTGGCTGATTGGCATTCCTGTCTTCTTCGTCGCGATCCAGGCGATCCGTCCAGCACGGACGAATCCGCCGATCGATGCCTCCCAGGAAATCGCCGCGAAACTGCCGGTCGATCCCGCCGTGCAGGCGATCTTCGCGCGCTCCTGTAACGACTGCCATTCACAACGCACCGTTTGGCCGTGGTACAGCAACCTCGCGCCGGTATCGTGGCTCGTCATCCGTGACGTGGACGATGGCCGCCGTCACATGAACCTATCGAACTTCACGATCGCGCCGCCGCGCCGGCTGGCACACACGCTTCGAAACGTCTGCAGTGAAGTCCGCTCGGGCGACATGCCGATGACGATCTACGTTCCGATGCATCCCAAGTCAAAGCTTACTTCGGCCGATGTCGCCGCAATCTGCCAGTGGACCCAGGCGCGCCTCAACGCGCTTCCTCCCGACGCCCTCTCAGACCAGCGCGCCCCCCGCGGCCCCGAGTAGGTATGAATCCTGGCTGAACGCTCTTTGCAGACATGCGGGGAACGTGCGGGCATATGGTGGTTGCTCACTACAGAACCCACTCGATTGTTCTGCGCTGCGCAGCGACGTATACCCAGGGCAATGGATCAGCCGGAGCATTGGCTTCTCTGGGACGCCATCTTTATCGTCGGTTCTTTCGACGTGCTGGCCATTGTGGCCCTCGCTACGATCCGTGTGTTTCGGTTCGCTCGATGGCTTGGTCGGATGCTTCGTGTACCGAAACGAGCTTTTGGCCCGGCGCCAAAACGCACTAATGCGATTCCTTTCGTGGCACTCAATTTGCAGTCCGCCGCGCTAAAGAGGTTTCAAATCGATCAATCTGAAAATAAGCTGAATGCGGTGCTTGCAATACCGAGCACGCGAGGGGAGTCACGACGAAAATTTTGTGGCATGATGCACACTATGGCACGCGTGATACCGGACGAAATTACTAAGGCTGTCAGACTTGCTGGATTTGAGCCGATCGACACCAACGAACTCTCGCGGCGTGTTTTTACCCGTCGGCAGTGCACTCTTGTGATCAATCACGATGCCAGGTGGTCGTGTCACTGGCAAACGTCGGACGTCAGAAGGCTATGTTGCGCCGGATATACATTTGCGTCGTTATTGGATTATGTGGGCGATGCACAAAGCAGCGCGGTATAAACAGGCTAAAGCACCGCTCACAGTCAACGTGACGAGCCGTCGAGACACGGTGCTCTCCTTGGTCAAACGGGCCGCAGCCCGGCGCAATTTTACGATTTCTTCCTAACTCCTGCATTGTCTGGCGTCCGATTTGACGTGGTTGGGCCTGTCGTGGCGTTTGCATTTTGTGTCTTTGCCATTTTGCTTTTTCTCCGCGGATTCCGATGGGCCGTTGCATGCCGTCTGCGTTCGGCTTCTCTGAGTGACGGATGCTAAGCTACAGCCGGAACTCCTGTGAAGTCCACTACCGGGCCATGTAGTACGCAACTTGTTCGCTTCAATAAGCCCCTCTAGCCGGACATGTGGTGGGCTAGTACGCGATATGGACGGTAACGCCTTTAATCAGTAGTCGCCTCCGCCTTCCACTGTGTTGAAACATCCACTGGCAGCTTGTCAATGTGACTTAGAAACGCGGTGATTTGCCATATTTGATGATCGTTGAACAGCGGTTTCCACGCGGGCATTCCGCTCAAACGTATCCCGTGCTGAATAATGTAAAAATTCTCATCTTCGGTCATGTCAGGGACCTCTTTCAAAAATTGGGGAGCACGCGGGTAGAGAGCGTCTGCAAGTGCTCCATGGGGATGATCGACATCTCCGTGACAGCTTGCGCAGTTTGCTTGGTAAAGCTTCATTCCGGCAATCAGGTCACCGTCGTCGCCATCAACCGAGCCAGTGTGGACGGCATGCCGTTTGATGGAGGCATCAAGGGAAGGCATCGCAATTTCTTGTTCTAATCTGTTCACGGGTATGTCCGCGCGTGGGTCGAAGAAACCGAAGCGAACATAAGTGAATGCAATAAGAGCGACGACAGCAACACCCGCCAGAAGTCCACAAAGGAATTTACGCATGGAGTCCTCCGCACATCACCTGAGATGTTTGGTTTTATCGTTCCTTGCTCGAAAACGGGCGCAATCTCACAAACAACGTGACGCCGAACGGATGCGTACCGTAGACCGGCTGCAGAATGTTTGGCACGCCGTACGTAGTCACTTGCACACCAACGGCCGATGCGAGATCGGGTATGAGGTCGAAGTCCCGGCTATATCCGAACGTGTACGCTTGAACATGCCCAATTGGTCGCTCCTGAAACCCCAATGGCAAGGGATTTTCGCCTACGATCAATTCGCTTGATCGTTCCGCGCTTTCGATTCGTGTCCAAATGTAGTTTGCTCTGCAAAAACGAAGCGACGACTCAATGAGGTAGCTGTTGAAAATTGAGCCCTCTTGCAGCGAACGGGTGCGGCCCCAAACCAGAGTATTCGCCCAATTCCCACGAGTGAGAGGGCGGTTGTACATAGCTGAGGCCGTCATACGTTCCTGATTTTCGCTGGGAAACAAAGCCTCAGGACTTGCAATCCGAGCGTAGGAATATTGACCGCTCCAGTTCGCTCCTGGTTGCATCGTTGCGCGAATGGACCAGGAATCAATACCGCCTTGGGAGATGCCCCATCGAGATTCTCCGGGTTCGCGGCCGTGAAATCCCGAGGCTTCGATCCGTACTGATCGATATGTCAGCCCGCCAGTCATGACATCGTCCGAAATGTGCGTCGAATCTTCCTGATGATGGCCGAGTGCCGCAAGAGGGTCCTCCGCCGCCGAGGCACGGTGTGGATAGGCCGTTGGCCCGATCGCGGGATCGCCGACCGGCGCGAAGTAAAGGGAAACTAGCGTTCGCTCGGAAACTTTCCAGTCATAAATCGCCGCAATCTCCATGAAAAGGTTGTGCGGATGCTGGCCGTCTGCTATCGGCCGTCCGTAGGCTGTCTCGCCCTGCTGAAAGAGCAATGGATACCTCTCGTTCCCAATCGTGGCCGGTTCCAAACTGAGCATTGTTCGGGCTGTGAAAATGCCACCGCCTAAGACTCGCTGCGCCATCGGCATGAACCAGTTCGCCGAGAAGAATTTATCTCCGCCCCGTGCGCC
Source organism: Candidatus Acidiferrales bacterium (assembly GCA_035279845.1). Taxonomy (GTDB): domain Bacteria; phylum Acidobacteriota; class Terriglobia; order Acidiferrales; family UBA7541; genus Palsa-295. The sequence goes on from DATEGW010000042.1 coordinate 5,654, forward strand.
CGTTTGCTGAATGTCTGCAACGAAAGCATTCGCATGGAACATGAGCATCCATTGACCCTTCATGGCCATCAGCATCGGCGTAGGCGTAGAGTCCGGTTCCGCGCTCGTTCCCGACGACGTATGGCCGACGATCTCCTGAATAAAAGTCTTCGGCTTCCTACTCATCGGGTTTCCGGCCGGATTCTCCAGTTTACTCTGATCCATTCCCGGCATGTCCTGCATGCCGCCGTTGGGTTCCTGTCCCAAAGCAAAGGACGGCAAAAATAAGATCAAAAACGCAAATGTACAGATCGACTTCATCTTCCTCTCCCTGAAAACCTAATTTTGGCACTGAGAAGCACACGTAGCCCGATACACACAGGCCACAGGAAGGAGACTGTCTAAATTCTCAGGGGAGAAGTGCGATAACGGGTTGCTGCAACCAACGGAGGTGACGCTGTGGCCGTGGCACTGGTTTGTGAGAAGACGATACCGTTGTAAAGAGAGTGGTGTAGTAAGGAAACACCCAACAAATTCGCGCGTACCTGACTCGCCGTGGATGTCCGCCGCGAAGCGGACGCTTGAATGCAAGATGCATGAACGCAGGACGATGGTGATTTCGACGGATGTGCAGGGCTGGAATGCTTCACCGCCTCGCCCATCGCCGTCGCCGACACATCCATATCCACGTTGCTGCTCATATCCATGTCTGAGGCCGATGGGTTCGACTCAGCCGTGTCCGACGTTCCTTGGCACATGGATTGAAGCTGCATGAAGGAGCAAGATAAATCGCAAACTGGCGCGGCTGCCGAATATGAAGCCAACAGGATCGAGAGCAACACCATGATCGCCGATTTTGGGCGCGTCCTCACAGGCGCAAATTCTATGTCAGATTGAATAGTTTTGCACGCCAGCATCCCAATAGAATGTTTGGTTTGAGTGTTAAATCCGGGAAGTCCGGTGGATTCGATAGGTCGACGCAACACCACTGATATAAGTCTGCTCTCCGGAGGTGGTGCTGACATGAGGCCATGATGACTCCACGATGGAAGAAGATCAAATTCGGCTCGATCGCGTCAGCCCCTAGCATCACGCGGAATTCCATGGTGCGCGTGCCATCGTGCACGGCGGTCAGGTGGTGGTATTTTCTCGGATCGGCGCGAACAACTCATGGAGCACAACTTAGAGACGCGCCGCTACTGCACTACCGGAAAACGATAAACATTCACGCTGATTGGCGCGACCGTGACGATCGTCGGGACGTTCGCAATCGTGATTTCCTTAATTTCGACCTGTGGCGCCTGCCCGACGCGGTCGCTGGCATTCAGGCTGCCCGCGGTCAACTGCCACAGCGTCGAGGCTCCCTCGATCCGGGCCCCGTTGACGTTCAGATCGAACTTTTGTTCTGAATCGGTCGCGTTCACGACGGCAATGTTGAGGTACTTGTGATCGGGCGTGAGCGCCGCGAACACGTCGAGCGGATACGTCGGGCTGCCGGAGCTGGTCTTCGGCTCGTCCGCGTAACGCTGGCTATCGGTCGGCCGCTGCGGCGAATTGCCCGAGACGCCGACCGGGATCGTCCCCACAAAGTCGTGGTACATCTTGAAAACTAGCCCGGTGGTATTAATCGTCGATGCCGTAGGGGTGATGTCTAGCGTCGAGGTACCCATCGTGTGCGCCGACATGGTGAGAAAATCGGTGTGCCGCATCATTTCATCGAAGAGCATGCCATAGGCTAGAGCCAGCTTAAGAGTCGGACCGGCGCCTCTGCCCCCGCCGGAGTATGAGTATTCGTCGATCGACAAGAAGGTCTTTTTGTGAAGCATGGCCGGGAACCGCTGCTGGTATCCTTCCCATTCTTCGGCCTTGCGGCGGACGATATCGCCCGCATAGCGTGCAAACTCGAGCGTTGTCGGATTGTAAGTGACCCACGCGCCATCGTCGGGCGCGTCCGGCGGCAACTTCTTGGCGAGCTGAACGTCGAAGTGCCTGCCGGCGGATTCGTACCAGTGTTCTGCGACGCCGTCGAAGGTCCCCCAGCAGTTCTTTAGAATGCCGCCGGTCCAGTCAATATCCGTTCCGAACACGGGCTCTAGGTTGTCGACATATTTGGTGCGCATGTCCCCCTTCAGGGCCATGGGTTCGAGCATCTTCGCCGAGCCGATGATGGTGATCGATGGGTCCACCTTGCGCATGGCGGCAGCGAATTCATTGTGCTTGAGCACGTAATACTTCAGGTCCGTGTACCCAAGCTGGAAGGTGCCCCACGGCTCATTGCCGATATTCCAGTATTTGACGTGGTAAGGCTCGGGATGGCCGTTCCGCGCACGCATCGCGCCCAGCCGCGTGTCGACGGAGCCGTTCATATACTCGACTTCCTCGGCCGCCGAGTGCGCATCGCCGAAACCCGCATTCACGGTGATGTACGGATCCACGCCGATCAACTTGCACAGAGTCATGAATTCGTCCATGCCCACATCATTGGGCTGCATGGCGTTCCATGCGTAATCAAATGTGGGCGGACGCTTATCGATATCGCCGACACCGTTGTACCAGCTCCAGTCAGAGAGGAAATTTCCACCCGGCAGGCGCCACATGCCGGAGTGAAGCTGGCGGAGCAATGCGATTGTATCGGGCCGAAAGCCGTCCACGTTGTCTGCCGGCATCAGCGAGACGGTCCCAATATGAAAATTCCCAGTCCCCGTTCCCCTGATTTCGAAAGTGCCATCATTCGAATCGGCGCCTGCAGTAAAGCTAAGGGGGAACTTCCTGTATTCGGGGCTGAGCGCGCTGATCGAGATGGTCTGCCGGTCGTTTCCGCCATTACCCCAGATCAGCGCCACCTTCACCTTGCTGTCGTGGGTGCCGCGAAGATAAATTCGACCCGTATATTTCTTTCCACGAATCAGTGCGAGGCCGGATTGGCGGATTCCACGGGGTTTGGTGGAGTCGAGTTCGATTCGCGGGCTTTGGTCTCCGACAAAGGGTCGCTCTTTATCCATCCGTACAGCTTCGTCAGGGCCAACGGGGCGCCATCTTTGAAGCTGGCTATTGGGTCCCGAACGAGTCTGCGGTCGAGTGGGAGCTTGGACATTTTCGGACGATATCGGGAAATAGAATTTCCGGTCATTGAGCATTTCCGACCATAGGCTGCGATAAATCAGCGGGCCAATGTGCTCGATAAACATCCCGAATTCGTACTTCGACACCGGCTCGGCACTTTGTTGTGTGTCAATGGTTACCTTCAGCTCCTCCGGAGCGCTTGGCCCGGCTTGTTGTGCTGTGACCGCAATTGCGCACCCAAGGCAAAATGCCGCTACGACTAGCCGTGCAGTCCAAACTCTCATCGAGCCTCCCGTACACACAGGTGCAACCGTCTGCTAGCAATTGCACTACGGCGACGTCTGTGCATTCACTCTGTCTGTAGATGCCCTCGTCCGAGTAGATGCGAATATGGGTCTGCGGCCCGTGGACGATCACCTGGGCCGTGTGCACATCTGTGATTTTGATTTTGATTCTCTGGCACGGCGTGCTGTCGCGCGAACCTGTACGTTAACGTACACGGCCTTCTATAATGGCGACCGGATTTCTGTCAAGCAGTTTTTCAAATTCTCGGACTGTGCAGCGATTTTTCCGAGGGATTTGATTCAGCGGCGGTCATTGGTGCAACGACGGGACCGGCAGCAAAACGCGGCGCCCAATTGAAAGAGGTGATTTGCGACTTGAACCTGTTAAGCTGCCACGTACGTAGGAGAGACTGGCTTGTCGGAACAAAGATCAGAAGACGAATCATCTACAAAAGTTCAGTGTCTGCGGGTCTGGCTCGGATTGCATATGCACTGCCAACAGGGATGGGTATCGCATTCACGCAAGTCGATCTAGGCCACGAGTCGATTTTGGAGAAGTGGGTTTTGAGTCTTAGGCGCAAGAATATCGACGAATGAAGCGCCTCCTGCCTCGGAAACCGTTATGCCGCGCCACTCCTCATCAAATATTGGCCAGGACCGCTTTCTCCTTGAGATGGCCGTAAAGAAATCCAGTTCATGTGCTTTAAACCAGCGGCCAGAAGAACTTGCAAGTTCCGAGAAGTCGGCTTCTCGGACATGTACTGGGCTAGTACGCGACGTTGACGGGAACGCTGGCACTCAGGAGTTGAATACCGACCGTCGGGACGGCATGATCAGTCTTCGGCACTCAGCCGCTTTGGTAATGCAATGGCCTAGCGTTCGTCCAGAAGAAGATCGATATTCTTTTCCACGTTGCCCTTGTCCACAAGAACACCGACGTATGAGGCAGCGATCCTGCCGCTCCGATCAAGAAGGTAGGTAGCAGGGAGGGAATTGATTCCATATAGCTCCGGGGTTCGAGCGTCGCCCATTAATATCGGGTAATTAACCTTTTGCTGTTCAGCAAATGGGTTGACTCGATCCCACGCTTCCTTAGCGCTATTCAAGTCCTCGTACATAATGTCCATGGAAACGCCGACTACGGCGAGGCCCTTATTTTTGTAGGCAGCCTGGATTTGGACGTACTCGGGAATTTCGATTCTGCATCCTCCGCAGTCCGTAGCCCAAAAATCGAGCAAGACTACCTTCCCACGATAATCTGAGAGCCGAACCTGTTTGCCCTGCGCATTTAGAAGACTGAGTGCGGGAGCGCGCGTCCGATCTTTAGCGCTGGTAATCTGTGATACTTGTGCCGAGGCGTTCGCGAACAACCCGACGAGGAACACGGCAGCACATCCAAAAATGAAGCGAGCAGTCGTGGAATTCATCACGATCTCCTTTCGCACAAGCGAGCCCTCGGGGCGCTCATGTCGTAACAACGAGTGAGCTGTTTATTATGTAACACGATCATACGTCAACCGAGTCCCGAGTAGTTCTAAGCATCATCTGGTCTGGGCAGGGAGCCGAATTCCTCAGGGTGCCCGTTCACAAAGAAAAAGAGCAGTCCGTTAGATTGTGAGGATATGAAAAGAACTCTTGGTCTAACGAATCCAGACATTCGTAGTCTCCGACGAGAAATTCGCGGCTGCTGACTGCTTCCACGCCGACCCTTGGCAAGCGTCCCAACTTTAACTTTCTCGCCATTTGCTCTCGTACCCAAATTACCGAATGTTTCTCTCCGCGCTAAAAATCAGGCTCTAAGTTCCGTTTGTCACTTGCCAGGCGTAAAATCTCCATTAGATGTTTAAGATGATGTTTAAGATCAAGCGCATTTATGAAGCGCCCAAATCGACCGACGGATATCGCGTTCTCGTCGACCGCCTTTGGCCGCGCGCACTCTCAAAAGAAAAGGCGCATCTCGATCTCTGGCTGAAAGAGATCGCACCGTCGAACGAACTTCGAAAATGGTTCGGTCACGATCCCAAGCGTTGGCCCGAATTTCAAAAGCGCTACCGTGCAGAACTGCGAACGAACTCCGCGTTCGTCAAGCAGCTCAAAGAAATTGAAAAGCAGGAGGGCACAGTCACGCTCCTCTATTCCGCTCACGACGAACTCCATAACCAGGCTGTCGCCCTCCACTCACTCCTCGCGCCCCGTTCGCGTCAGCCTGACTGAAGCCTAAACCTCATCTGGGTATGTCGATGTTCATCTTCATGGTTCCACCCAATGCCCTTAGAGTACTGTGTCCGTACTTTCCACAATAGAGATCTAATTTTTCGCGTGCTACCATCTGCCGTTTTTAAGAATCGAACTCCGTTTTCCGGAGTCGGTTCCAAAATGGGAAAAGGATGCTGGATAGACAGAGAGAGTTTGATTCACGAAGGCCAAACCAATCGCCACTGGAGCGGTTCTAATCGCAACTGCGAATAATTAAAACTCGATGTAACTCGATGAAAACAAACGAGCGGCACCTGTTCTAATCGCAATTGCCAGAGGGGGAAGCGAAAGTGGCGAAGGCATACGGACGCCGGGGAAAAGTAAGGGCGTATGGTAGGATCGAAAGGTTATGCAAACAGGAATAATTGGGCTGCCGCAGGTAGGGAAGACGAGTCTGTTCCGGATTTTGACGAAAGCGCGCGTGGAATCGCGTGGCGGGGCGCCGAATCAGGCGCACGTGGGGATTGCGCGTGTCCCGGACGGGCGCGTGGCAAAGCTGTCGGAAGTCTTCAAGCCGAAAAAAGTGACGTACGCGACGATCGAGTACGTCGATATCGGTGGATTGCAAAAGGACCGCGAAAAGAATTCGGCGTCGCTCGTGCCGTTGCGTGAGGCGGACGCGCTGGCCCACGTCGTGCGATTGTTTCAGGATCCGGCCGTGCCGCATGAGGGTCCCATCGATCCAGTGCGCGACATCGAGAGCGTTGAGATCGAGTTGATCTTGAACGATCTCGAACAAGTGGGAAAGAGAATTGAGCGAATCGAAAAGGATTTAAAGAAAAAGAAGGATCCGCAGCTTGAGGCGGAGTTGCAGGTGGTGCAGCGGTGTAAGGCGGCGCTGGAAGCAGAGAAGCCGTTGCGCGAATTGGAATTTACGCCTGCCGAAGAAAAAATGATCACCGGTTACATGTTTCTTACGCAGAAGCCGATGCTTTACGTGCTGAATCTCGGCGACGAAGAAGCGGGCGAAATCGATCATGTGATCGAGAAATACAAGCTGGAGAAGCTGGCGGCGAAACCGCACACAGCCGTCGTCCCATTCTGCGGAAAAATCGAGGCCGAATTAGCGGAGTTGGAGGACGCTGAGGCCGCGGAAATGATGAAGGAGTTCGGCTTGAAAGAGTCGGGACGCAACCGGCTGATTCAAGCGACGTACAGGTTGCTCGGTTTGATTTCCTTCCTCACCTGTGGCGAGCCCGAATGCCGCGCCTGGACGATTGAGCGCGGAATGACCGCGCCGCAAGCCGCGGGCGCGATTCACAGCGATATCGAGCGAGGATTCATCAAGGCGGACGTGGTGAATTGGGAGAACCTGCTGGCAGCCGGAAGTTTTGCGGCAGCGAAGGAAAAGGCCCAAGTGAAGCTCGAAGGTAAAGAGTACATCGTGCAGGACGGTGATGTGATTTTGTTCCGTCACTCGGGATAAAAGCGATAGCGAGTGGCTGGCACGGACAAATTCGCGGCACGGATGGTTCCAGGGAGTGAGTTCAAGCGAGGGAATGCGGATTTTGATGGCCGGGCTGCTCGGGGTTGTAGCAGCCGCGGCGAATCTTTTGGGCGGCGTGCTCGTCACTCACCGGCAGTGGTCGCGGCGCTATTTGAAATACTTTATCGCGCTTGGCGCGGGCTTCATGCTTGCGACGGCGTTGATCGAGATGGTTCCCGAATCCGTGAAGCTGCGCGCGGGACGAGCGGATTCGATGTTCGGGAGCACGGATGCAGTTTTCATTTTGGTGCTCGCCGGATATTTTGTCGTTCACTTCTTTGAACACACCGTCGCGCCGCACTTTCACTTTGGCGAAGAGACGCATCACGAGGAAGTTCACGGCGCGCACGCCAGCTACACCGCGTTGCTGGGCTTAGTAATCCACACGTTTTTTGACGGCGTTGCGATTGCCTCAGGACTCTTGGTTTCCGCTTGGCTTGGCGGAATCATCTTCCTGGCAATTTTTCTCCACAAGATTCCAGAGGGATTCACGGTCGCGTCGATCATGCTGGCAAGCGGCCAAGGGAAAATGGCGGCGTTGACTTCCTCTGTGATTTTGGGGGCAGCGACGCTCGCGGGCGTGGCGCTGATGTTTGTATTGCGCGGCACCTTGGCGGATGCTCTGCCATTTTCGGCGGGTGTGACGCTGTATGTGGCTGCGTCAGACCTGATCCCGGAAGTGAATCACGAGCCGGGCGTGGGAATGGCGATTCTCGTCTTTCTGGGCGTAGCGGTCATGGTGGTCCTCAAGGCAATTTTTCACTTGTAGAGATAGCAAAGAGGCCTTGTTCAGGGGCGGCACTCACCTTCTTGTGTTTCGTAAGAATGCTGAATCGATCAGTCACGAGTCACTGTGATGCTGTCTCAGAACTCGGAGATGGCGGAGTCGCTGACGGCTGCGCGCTGCGCCGAGGGAGTAGCGGCACCGAGGAATACGAACTTCAGCAGCATGAGAACCATGGCCGCCGAGCACAGGGCGCAGACGCCAGGCCAGCCATAAAGTCTCCATGCATAGGCACCCAGGATTGAGCCGATAGCTCCGCCGCCGAAATAGCAGACCATGTAAAACATGTTGAGCCGGCTGCGAGCGTCAGGGGCCAGGCCATAGATACGCGTTTGATTCGAGACGTGGCAGGCCTGCGTGCCGAAATCCATGAGCAGCACCCCTACGATCAAGCCGAAAAGCAGTTTTCCCGCCAAACCGAGAACGATATATGAGACGAGCAGCAGGGCTAGCGAGAACCCGATCGTATAGCGCGGACCGCGGCGGTCCGCGAGACGGCCGATGATCGGCGCGCCGGCAGCCCCAGCAGCGCCAACAAGACCAAAAAGACCGGCGGCTTGCGCAGGGTAGCGATAATGATACGGAGTTTGTTCGAGCAGGAAGACGAGCGTCGTCCAGAATGCGCTGAAGCAGCAGAAAGCTGCCGAGCCGAAGAGAGCGGATTCGCGCAATGCGGCGTGCTCGCGGGCTAGAGCGACCGTCGACTTCAGCAGCGAGAAATAGGGCAGCTTGGCCGTTGGTTCGCTGCGTGGCAACAGGTATTGAACGAAAATACAGACGAATGCGATTAGCACCGCCGCGATGGCGTAAACGGTCCGCCATCCAAGGTGAGCGCCCACGAATCCGCTGAACGTTCGAGCGAGAAGCACACCAAGAAGAATGCCGCTAAAAACGGAGCCGACCACGCGTCCTCGGTCCTTAGGAGGCGCGAGATGTGCGGCGAATGGGACAAACACGTGCACCGTCGCACCCATGAGGCCGATGCCAAACGAGGCAAGGGCGAGCCAGAGAGCGTTGCGAGCTAGCGCTGTCAGCACGAGGGCGATGACCGCACCCGCCAGCATCCAGGTAATCAGAGAGCGGCGCTCGTGACTATCACCGAGCGGGACGAAGAGCAGCATGCCAAAGCATGTGCCAACCTGCGTGATCATGGCGATTGCGCCCGCGCCGGTGGATGTGAGTCCAAACGTGTGGGCAATGATCGCCAAAAGAGGCTGAATATAGTAGATGTTTGCGACAACTACGCCCGTGCTGGCAGCCATAAACCACACGGTCGTCCGGCGAAGCGGCGCCCGCGCGTCGTCCTTGACTGCGGTAATTGTTACGGCCATAACGATTTGATTCGCTACTCTGCCATAAGTCGCTGGAGGATTGGCTATCCAATATGGCTTCGGCACCGCAAGTCTTACCTTATCAGAAGCTTGCGGGAGAAGCAGATGGAGCTTCTAGGCTCCTGCGCACGTCTCACTAGTCCGGAGCCAGCCGCAACTTTATGTGTCTGCGGGTGTTAGGTAGACTGTGGAGGCCATGACCAGGAGCGACGTCCAATTGATGCTGGACGTGAAGGCAGGGGACGACTCGTCTTTTGACTTCCTCCTGCAGAAGTATCGCTCACCATTGGTGAATTTTCTTTATCGTATGGTTCGGGACACGGCCACGGCGGAAGACCTGGCGCAGGAAGTTTTTCTGCGGGTATACCGGGCGCGGAAACAGTACACTCCCACCGCAAAATTCACGACCTGGCTGTTCCGAATCGCGACGAATCTGGCGCTCAATTCGGTACGAGATACTCGATTCCAAAAGCTGTCCGTATCGATTGATGCCTCGACTGACGCGGAGGAGGCGCCGCCTCTAGAATTGCCGGCACGGGAGTTGCGGATCGATCAGAAGATGATCGAACGCGACCGCACGGATCTGATCCGCAAGGCGGTATGGGCATTGCCGGAAAAGCAGCGCGCCGCGGTGCTGCTGCACAAGTACGAAGAGATGGATTATGCCGAGATATCGAAGGTTTTGGCATGCTCGGAGAGCGCGCTAAAGTCACTGCTTTTCCGGGCGTACGAGACGCTGCGGGTGCAATTGGCGCCGCTGGTGGGACAAGCAGTCGCGCGAGAGGCGAAGGAAGGAAGATCGTTATGAACTGCAATGACGTTTCCAAGGGATTGGTTGCTTACCTCGACCGGCGCGCGAATTCTGCCGAACGGCAAGAGATCGAGGAGCATCTGACGGCATGCGCCGATTGCCGGACGCGTGCGGAACAGTTTCGAGCGCTATGGGGCGTTATGGATGAGCTGCCCGCGATCGAGCCCACGTTTGGCTTCGATGCCCGCGTTCGACAGCGCGTGGCATCTGAACCGCGGCGGAAATGGTTTGGATGGATCGTTCCGCAGCCACGATTGGCGCTTTCGGCTGCTTTGCTGGCTGTGTTGGCCGTCTGGATGGTGAAAACGTCGCCCGTGAATACACACACTGAAACGACGACGGCTTCCGTGCAGCAGGAAGACTTCAATGCCATCCAGAACCTGGATGTGTTGGAGAACTACGACGTGGTGACCACTATGGATGCGCTGTCAGAGCTGGCTCCAGCGGGCACGCCGGAAAGTGGTATGAACTCTCAGAAGGCAGGCGCTGCGACTGCGGAGTAAGCGAGGCGCTTAATTCAATGCGACGAGGTTGGCTCAATTTCGTGCTTGGGATCGTGATGGCCCTGGGCCTCGCGATGATTCCGGCGCCGTCCGCCTCGGCGCAGCGTGGGCGTCTGAGGGAGGTCGCTCAACAGCGTCGCGCGGAGGCTGCGCAACGAAGGGCAGAGAAGGCGAATCCTCCGACGAAGCCGAATATGCGGGGTATGGAGGGCCTCCCGCCAAAGTGGGTCGAGAACCTCCAGAATATGCCGCCGGGTAAGCAGGAACGTTTTATGCAGAACGATGAGCGTTTCAGAAATCTCTCGCCTGCGCGGCAGCAGCAGATTCGGAACAACCTGGAGCGGTGGAATCGGTTGACTCCCGAACAGCAGGATGAGCTGCGAAAGCGGGCTCAGGTGTTAGCTCAGATGACTCCCGACCAGCGCCAGTATTTCCGCAACACCGTGTTGCCGAAGTGGCAGGCGATGCCTCCGGCCCGACGGCAGGCTATCAACCGTCATCTGGCAATTCTTCAGCGTATGAGCCCGGAAACGCAGCAGTCCGCGTTGAACGATCCGAAATTTATGCAAGGGCTGAGTCCGGATGAGCAGAACATGCTGCGTGACCTAAACTCACTGCGGAATCCCAGTCCCGCGCCCGATGAACAGTCGCAATAGCACGCCTTTTGAACAAGCTTCTCCCGAAATTCCGACGCCCGACTGCCGGACTTCACCGGCCGGTGCTTGTTGACTCTTAGAAGACATTCTGCCGTTTTCGCGGATATAAAGCGCAATGGCTGGCGGAAAGGCTTGCGCGCACATACTAGGGATGGTATTTTCGGGCTCCGCGTGAACGAAAATTAGAAAGTGCGGCCCCCGCCGCATTTCCACAAAAAGTTTTTCACAAACCCCACATTCTTCTTGACAAGAAACGCAACCCATCTACAATCGCGGTACGAAGTGGGAGAAAGTGGCGAAAAGTGGTAGAAGTGAAGGCCAGTGGCAGGAGCGAAATATAGCGTGATTTCGATCCTCAGGATGTGGGCTGGCGGTTTGAAGGGCTTCGATGCTGCGCGGCAACTATCTGGCGACGGTGGACGAAAAGGGGCGGGTGAAAATCCCGTCCGATTTTCTCGCGCAGATGCAGAAGAGCGGGTCGAAGTTCTACGTAACAAGCGCGAAGGGCGACCACGCCAGGGTCTATCCCATGAAGGCGTGGGAAGAGATCGAAAAGAAGCTGGCGAAATTATCCTCTCACAACAGTGCCAAACAGAAATTTCTGGCGCGCACAAATTATTACGGGCAAGTGGTCGAGGTGGATGGGCAGGGGCGAATTCTTATTCCACCTGTTTTACGGGGATCTGCGGATATGAAGGGCGAAGTGGATGTCCAGGGACAGCTAACGTACCTGGAAATTTGGAATCACGCCAGGTTCCTCGATCAATTGAACCGTAACCCGATTACGGCGGAAGACGAAAAGGCTTGGGACGAGATGGGCGTTTAGGCGTTGAGCGTGCTGCACACGCCGGTGCTGGCTGCGGAAGCGATTGAATGGCTCCGCATTCGGCCTGAGGGAACATACCTGGACGCAACGACAGGAACCGCAGGGCATTCGATAGAAATTGCCCAGCGGTTGACCTCGGGACGGCTGGTTTGCATTGACCGGGACCCGCAGGCGCTCGAGATTGCGCGAGAACGGCTGAAAGAGTTTGGGGAAAAGGTGATTCTGGTGCACGCGGAGTTTTCGCAAATCGGCGACGTGGCAAAAGAGCACGGAAAGTTCGATGGCGTGCTTGCCGATCTGGGAATTTCTTCGTTGGAGCTGGATAGCCCGGAGCGCGGATTCTCATTTCGCTACGCAGCTGATCTAGATATGCGCATGAACCCCAACGCCGAGTTGACGGCGGCAGAGATTGTGAACGAATGGCCGGAGAAGCAACTGGCCGATCTCCTCTACCAGAAGGCCGAGGAGACCGATTCACGAAGAATCGCCCGGGCGATCGTGAGAGCGCGACCGATTCGCGACACCGAACACCTGGCAACGGTTGTGGCAGGGGTACGAAAGGTAAGGGGAAGGCAGAAGCTGCATCCCGCGACAAAAACGTTTCTGGCGCTGCGGATAGCGGTGAATCGAGAAGAGGAGGAACTCGAGCAGTTTCTTTCACGGACCCCTGCCACTTTGAATTTGGGAGGACGATGGGTGGTGATCAGTTACCACTCGCGCGAAGACCGGCCGGTGAAGCGCGCTTTCCAGCAGCTTGAGCGCGAAGGCGGGTTTCGCGTTCTGACTAAAAAAGTAATTGTCCCAGGCGAAGCAGAGATTGCAGGCAACCCGCGAGCGCGCAGCGCAAAATTGCGCGTGGCGGAGAAAGTGGCGGCCTGAAGGCGCCAGTAGAGAATCACTATGACGGAATATCACACAGTAAAGAGAATCGACAATTCCCGGCTCCTACGACCGGCTCCTGTTGCACGGCTGAATCCTTTGTGGCAGCGAGTTATGGCTGGCTCTGTGATGGCTGGATGCCTCTTCTTTTATGCCTGGCAGCATTTTGAATGTATCCAGCTGCGTTATCAGATCGAGCAATTACAGACTCAAGAGGCACAGGCGGGTCAACTGAACCAACAGTTGCAGCTGGAGGTCGCCACATTGCGCGCTCCGAGCCGAGTCGATGCGATCGCTCGAAACGAGCTTGGCCTGACGGTTCCCGTGCCGGGCCAGGTTGCGCCCGTGAGCTATACCGTCGCTAATGGAGTGCTGGCACAGGCGAGCATGAATCGCCAGATGCCACAGCCGTGAAAACGCATTGATTGCTGACGATAAGTCAGTCGCAATTGGCGGCTCTTGGCGATGTAAAGATTTTGAGATCGCGTAGGGGTTTGTTTGCCGTGCTTCGTAGCGGCGGAAGTTCTCTTCATCGATTCGAGCCCGATGGAGAAGTTTCGTCGCGCTTTAGGCGAAGCGAGTCCGCCTGCGGCTAGGCAGGTGCGGCAGCCGACAAGCAGCCCCTTACCGATGTACGGAATTCCGAGGCAGGCCCGAATTCATGGAGCAGCGCAACGCGCGTCTCCGCTGGCTCACCATCTGGGTGCTGGCGGCGGTTTGGATGATCGCGATAGTAGCGCGGCTCACCTACCTGCAGTTGTTCCAATACAGCGATTATCTGGCAAAAGCTGAGAGACAGCAGCAACGCGTCTTTGAGATCAGCCCCAAGCGCGGCACGATTTACGACCGCAGAGGGCGCGAGCTTGCAGTGAGCCTGCCGATGGATTCCGTATTTGCGGACCCCGCGGAAGTTTCCGATGCTTCGATGTTGGCTCAGCTTTTGGCTCCTGTACTCGGCTTGTCAGCTGACGACCTAGAAACAAAGATCCAAGGCGCGCACACCCCCGTAAGGCTCGCACGGAAACTCTCTCCCGAAATTGTGCAGCGGATCACGGATATGAACCTGAAAGGAGTCTTCTTCGAAAAAGAGAACAGACGCGTATATCCGCAGCATGACCTTGCAGCAGCCGTTTTAGGCTATGTAGACGTGGACGAAAAAGGGCTTGGAGGTGTCGAGTACTCGCTGGATAGCGTGATCCGTGGCCGCCCCGGCAAGATGATCGTGATGGCCGATGGGCGGCGGCGTTTCTACGACAGTTCGGAGTCAGCGCCAACGCTCGGCGGTAGCGTGATGCTGACGATCGACGAAACCATCCAGTACATCGCAGAAAAAGAACTGGCTGCTGGCATCGCGGAAACGCACGCGAAGCATGGAACTGCCGTTGTACAGGATCCGAATACGGGAGAGCTGCTCGCCGTCGCGAATTGGCCAACCTTTGATCCGAACGATGCCGGTCACTATCCGGCGGACGCAAGAATGGATCGTGCGATCGCCGCCGCCTATGAACCGGGATCCGTATTCAAAGTGCTGACGATGACCGGCGCGATTGAGAATCATCTTACGAATCCCGCAGAGCTGATCGATTGCCAGATGGGCTCGATTGATGTGGCCGGAAGGATTATTCACGACCACGCCCGATTCGGCGTGATCAGCGTACGCGACATTCTGGTCCATTCGAGCGATGTAGGTTCAATTAAGGTAGCTCTGCGCATGGGGCCACAGCGTTTTTACGATGCGGTTCGTCCGTTTGGGATAGGTCAACCTACGGGCATCGCACTTCCAGGTGAAAATCGTGGACTGTTCCGGCCCGTCTCGGAGTGGACGCCCAGTTCCATTGGGTCGATCGCGATGGGACAGGAAGTGAGCGTGACGCCGATTCAAATAATTTCGGCGATCTCGGCTGTGGCAAATGGCGGCGAGTATTACCACCCAACGATCGTGCGAGATATTCAGAGCGTGGGGCCACTGCCTGATCTGAACGGCCCGGATCCGCACCGCGCTACCGATGAACAGACCGCCGAACAGGTGAAGTCGATGATGGAATCGGTTGTTTTGCGGGGAACTGGCCAGCTCGCGCAACTGAATGGCTACTCGGCAGCGGGAAAATCGGGGACGGCGCAGAAGATCGATCCCGCGACGGGGCGTTACTCGAAAACAGAATACTACGCTTCGTTTGTCGCCTTCGCGCCCGTAGAGAATCCGGCCGTGACGATTATTGTGGTGCTCGACTCCCCTATTGGAGGCCACGAGGGAGGCATGACGGCCGGCCCCATCGTGAAGCGGATTGCGCAGGAGGTCCTCACATACATGGGTATACCGCACGATATTGTGGCGCCGTCGGGCGTCGAGATGGCGAAAAATGCGAAGAAAGCGCCAGAAATTGCGGCGCGAAATGCCTCGCGGCGAGGATCGGACGAAGCAAATCAAGCCAAGTTCGACGCGCTTGTCGAAAGACAGACAGGGCACATGCACGCGACCGCAATAGACGTCGGCAAATCGCCGACGGTGACCATGCCTAACCTGGTGGGCCAGAGCGTGCGGAGCGTGATAGAGGCGTGTTCACATTTGGGCTTGGACCCAGCGCTCATTGGAGATGGTGTGGCACTCGAACAATTTCCCCAACCCGGCACGCAGATCCAGCAGGGAAGCCAAATCACGGTGCGTTTTGGGCGGGCGGCGCAATTTATTGCGACGGCGGCAAATGGAGAGGGGAATTGAGTATTGTGGTGGAGGCAGCGCCGGGTCAGCGTAAGAGGGTAAATGGTGGCAAGACGGCGGCGACGGTGAGAGTGAATGATCTTTTTGCAGGCTGCGAAGGCGCCCGCGTCAGTGGGCGTGATGATATCGAGGTGCGTTCGGTGGCTTACGACAGCCGCAAAGCGGAGCCGGGAGGAGTTTTCTTCGCGCTGCGCGGGACGAAGTCGAATGGGCTGGAATTTGTTGAAAATGCGATGCGCGCAGGATCGATTGCGGTGGCAGCGGAGAGTGCACGTCCGGAATTCTTGCCCGCAGAAACGGTCTGGATTGAGTTACAGCACGGGAGTGACCGGAGAGTGCTGGCGCAGGCGGCCGCCAATTTCTACGCACATCCGGCGGCGGCGCTCAAATTAGTCGGCGTCACTGGCACGAACGGAAAGACAACGACGACGTTTCTTGTGGACGCGATTTTGCGCGCGGCGGGATGCACGTCTGGGCTGATCGGAACGACAGGTTATCGCACTCCGGCGGGACAAAAGCCGGCGCTCAATACAACGCCGGAATCGCTCGACTTGCAGCAGATGTTTGCGGAAATTCGCGACGCTGGCGGTACGCACGCGACGCTTGAGGCAAGTTCGCATGCGTTGGCGATGGACCGGCTCGCAGGACTGCATTTCACCGTGGCCATTTTTACGAATCTAACGAGAGATCATCTCGATTATCACAAGACGTTTGAAGAATATTTTGCAGCCAAGCAGCGGCTTTTTGAAGGCACAGGTGCGGGGATTCCAGATATAGCCGTGATCAATACAGATGATCCGTATGGGCCGCGGCTCGAGGGACTGGCGAAGAAGACGCTGACTTATGGGTTGAAGGGATCGCCAAGCGTGACTGCGAAGAAGCTCAGCTTGGGCTTCGACGGTTTGCAATTTGTGGCGCAAACGCCTGCGGGTAAGATCCAGGTCGATTCGCCGCTCGTGGGCCGCATAAACGTTTACAATATTCTAGCGGCCGTCGGCGCGGCCGTCGCTCTGGAAATTCCCAACCTCAAGATCGAAGAAGGCATTGCCCGCCTGCAAGGTGTTCCCGGACGATTCGAGCGAATCGATGAAGGCCAACCGTTTCTCATCGTGGTGGATTATGCGCATACGGATGATGCTTTGCGGAACCTAATCGCGACGGCGCGTGACATTAGCGCGCCTGCGCGGATTATTACGCTGTTTGGTGCTGGTGGCGAACGCGATCGAGCTAAGCGCCCAATGATGGGCGAAGCCGCCGGGTCCACGAGTGATTTGGTAGTGCTAACCAGCGACAATCCGCGAAGCGAGGACCCGCTGCTGATTATTAATGACGTGGTTGTGGGGCTTCAGAAAGCAAATGCGAGTTACCGTGTTGAGCCGGATCGCGAAAAGGCGATTGGCATCGCGTTCGACGAGGCGCGCGAAGGAGATATCGTGCTACTCGCGGGCAAAGGGCACGAAACGTATCAGGTATTGCGCGACGGCCCGATCGCATTTGACGATCGCGAAAAAGCGCGGGCGATACTTCGGCGAAAGGGCTATTCGAAGGCGAAACCGGGAGCGAGGTAATCGCACCAGGGAACGGAAGTTGCACTACGTTTGGCAGGCCGGAAGTTTGCGAGGCCTGCCTGCCGAAAGGCGAGGCGTGCGGTTGACGGTAACAGGCCTGCGGGAGACGCAATGCAGTGGAATGTGGCGCAAGTGGCTGAAGCATTGGGCGTCTCGGGGCCTGTCGGGCTCGGAGGCGGGACCGAACTGGCTGGAGCATCGATCGATTCCCGGACTGTGCACCCGGGGCAACTGTTCTTCGCGATACGCGGACCGCGTCACGATGGACACGATCATGTGTCTCCGGCGCTCGCTAATGGAGCGGTGGCGGCTGTGGTCGAGGCTGGGCGAGTTGCCGGATATCCCGAGGACGTCCGAGGCAAGCTGTTCGGCGTGGACGATACACTCGCGGCGTTGCAACGGCTGGCCTCGCGCGCTTGCACCGTTTGGCGCGGAGCGAAACCCGGACGGCGGATTGCAGGCGTGGCCGGGTCGGTGGGTAAAACGACCACCAAAGAAATTCTTGCGGCACTGTTGCACGCGCGGTTCGGTGTCCTGAAGACGCAAGGAAATTTGAATAATGAGTACGGGCTGCCGTTGACGCTGCTTGGGTTGGGTAAGGAGCACGATGCGGCGGTGGTTGAGTTGGGGATGTCGCATCGGGGAGAACTGGCGCAATTGGCGCGGATTGCCTCGCCGGAAGTGGGAGTGATTACACGCGTGGCCGTGGAACATTTGGAGTTTTTTTCGTCGATTGACGAGATTGCTCTAGCGGAGCGCGAGTTGATTGAAAACCTGCCGTGGCCCAATGCGACGGCTGTGCTGAATGCGGATGACGAGCGCGTGGCGCGTTTCGCGGAAGTCGCACACGGGCCGGTGATCCGTTTTGGGACGACCCCTAAGGCGGAGTTTCGCGCGGAGGAAATCGAAGAGCGCGGAATCGAGGGCGCCGCATTTGATTTTGTCTGGCCAGGCGGGCGCGCGCGGCTGGAATGTCCGCTGATCGGGCGGCACAACGTAATGAATGCCGTCGCGGCGCTGGCGGCCGCCAGCGTGTGGGGTATTGGCGCCAAGGACGCGAAGCGCGTTTTTCCGAACCTGACGCCGGCGGATAAGCGCGGCGAAGTGATTCGGTATGAAGAAGGTTTTACCGTGATCAACGACGCATATAACTCGAGCCCAACGGCGCTGAATGAGCTTGTGAAGCTGCTTGCGGCGACACCCGGTTACCGGCGAAAGATCCTGGCGACCGGCGAGATGAGGGAACTGGGTGAGTCATCGGCAGAATTACATCGCGAATGTGGACGCACTACGGCCCAGATGCAGGCGATCGATTGGATTGTCGGCGTGCAGGGAAACGCGGCGGAGTTTGTTCAGGCGGCTATCAAAAGCGGCCACCCGCGGGAGCGCACCCGATTTTTTGAAAATTCTGCCGAAGCGGCGGAATTCCTGAAGGCTTTCGTCGAAAGTGAGGACCTGCTCCTTCTGAAAGGTTCGCGCGGGGTGAAGATGGAAAAAATTCTGGAAGCGATTGACGCATCGCACGCCAGAAAGATTGCGGGAGAGCTAAGCGGCATGGCGCCGGCTCAGAAGAATCGCTGAATGCTCTACTACCTTTTCTTCTTCGTGCTGCGGTCGCATTTCAGTGCGCTAAACGTCTTTCGCTACATCACGGTGCGGACGGCCGTAGCGAGCGCTTCGGCGCTGCTACTTTCGTTATTGATGGGACCATGGGTGATCGAACGATTGCGCGCGTTGCAGGTGAAGCAGTACATCCGCGAAGAAGGGCCCAAAGCCCATCAGAAGAAAGCGGGTACGCCTACGATGGGCGGCGTATTGATCGTGGCGTCGATCGTGATTCCAACCCTGCTCTGGGCCGACTTGCGGAATCCCTATGTTCTGCTGGCGACGGGAGCAACCGTTGCGTTTGGGGCCATCGGTTTTATCGACGATTACAACAAGGTAGTGCGCAAACGGAATCTCGGGCTGAGGCCGAGCGCGAAATTTACGCTTCAGGTGCTGACCTGCTTGGTGGTTGGCATAGCATTGATCCATTTGCAGGCCAACGGCGTCTATTCGACGCAGCTGAGTATGCCGTTTTTCAAGAGAGTTCATCCGGACCTGGTGGTGGGTTGGCTGCTGAATATAAATTACGTCTGGCCGCTAGCCTATGTACCGTTCGTGATTTTCCTGATCGCGGTGATCGTTGGCTGCTCGAATGCAGTGAACCTCACGGACGGTCTGGATGGACTGGCGATCGGATGCGTTCTCGTGACCGCGGCGGCGCTGACGGTGCTCACATATCTTTCGAGTAACGCGAAATTTGCGGATTACCTGGAGATTCAGAGGATCCCGGATGCGGGTGAACTGGTCATTTTCTGCGGCTCATTGGCCGGAGCCTCGCTCGGATTTCTCTGGTACAACGCGCATCCGGCGGAAATGTTCATGGGCGACGTGGGCTCGCTCGCGTTGGGTGGGGCGATCGGCACCGTTGCCGTAATCATCAAGCAGGAGATTTTGCTGCTCTCGATCGGCGGGATTTTTGTGATCGAGGCGGTTTCCGTGATTCTGCAGGTTGGATCGTTCAAGCTGACGGGCAAACGGATCTTTCGCATGGCACCGCTCCATCATCATTTCGAGCTGATTGGCTGGAGCGAATCGAAGATCATCGTACGATTTTGGATCATGGCGCTCGTGTTTGCGCTGTTTGCGTTGACGACGCTGAAGTTGAGGTGACGCGGTGAAGCCGGCGTTCGATTTGCGAGGGAAACGCGTGCTGGTCGTGGGACTAGCGCGGACAGGCCTGGCTACTACCCTCTTTTGCAGCGCCCGCGGTGCTCGCGTGACGGCAACCGACCGAAAGACCGAGCACGAATTGGCGGAAACTGTTGTCCTGCTGCGCACGGCTGGAGTGTCGCTTGCGCTCGGTGCACACGAGCAAGCCAGCTTGCGAGAGCAGGACTTGCTCATCGTGAGCCCTGGCGTCCCGGCGAATGCGCCATTGCTGGAAGAAGCGCGAAAATTGGGAATTCCCGTTTGGAGTGAGATCGAGCTGGCGTGGCGATTCCTTCGAGGCAAGCTGATTGCGATCACCGGCTCAAATGGAAAAACGACGACGACTTCGCTGGTCTCGCATATTCTTAAGACCTCTGCTATTCCGACGCTCGTGGGAGGCAATATCGGGGTACCTCTTCTGTCGCTGGTCGATTCTTCGAGCGATGTTACTGTGACGGTGGCGGAGATCAGCAGCTTTCAACTTGAGAACGTTGAGGAGTTTCGGCCGGAAGTGGGCGTGCTGCTCAACCTGACGCCGGACCATCTGGATCGGCATGCGTCGTTTGACGAATATGCCGGGGCGAAGATGCGCATGTTCGAAAACCAGAGCGAGCGCGACGCGGCGATCCTGAATGCGGACGATCCGGAAGTCACGCGCCGCATGCCGAACGTCCCGCGCGTCTATTGGTTTAGCCGTAAGAGGCGCGTGACGGCGGGCGCGTTTTTGCTGGAAGAAGAGATTGTGTTCCGCGCGGATGGCTGCGAGACACAGTTGCTTCGGCGTTCCGACGTTACTTTGCGCGGCGAACACAACCTGGAAAACGTGCTGGCGGCTTGCTCGGCTGCATTTTTGGTTGGCGCGCCAATCGCGGGCATTGCAGAGGGCGTTAGGAGCTTCGCGGGAGTGGAGCACCGGCTCGAATTCATCGGCAGCGTGGCGGGGGTACAGTATTACAACGATTCAAAGGCGACGAACGTGGACGCGGCACTCAAAGCAATCGAGGCGTTTCCCAAGCCGCAGCCAAGCGGCGAAAAAGGCCGGATGATCGTCATTCTTGGAGGTAAGGACAAAGGCAGCCCCTACACACCGTTGCGAGAACCGCTCGCGGCGCGCGCACGAGACGTCTTGTTGATCGGCGCGGCCACCGAAAAGATTGCGGCGGACCTCGAAGGCGCGATGCCGCTGGAACGGGCGGGAACCCTCGATCGGGCTGTTCAGATTGCAAGCGTCAGAGCAAAGGCGGGCGACATTGTGCTGCTCGCGCCGGCTTGCGCGAGTTTCGATCAGTTCGAGAATTATGAGCAGCGCGGCCGAGTCTTCAAAGACTTGGTGGCGAAGCTTTCAGCGCAAACCGCCGCGATTTCCGCGAGCAAGGGATAGCAAAGGGATGCCACGCAGCCTTCAACCGGACCGTCGTCTTTTCGGAACGACACTCGCACTCTGCCTGATAGGCGCGGTGATGGTCTTTAGTGCGTCAGCGATCACGTCGAGCGACGAGCACGGCAGCGCGTACTATTTCCTGCTGCGACAACTGGCCTGGCTGGTGCTGGGAGTCGGCGGGATGTTTGCGTTAATGAACTTTGATTACCGGAAATTACGCCAGCCGAAGGTAATCTTTACAGCGCTGTCGATCACGCTCACGATGTTAATCGCGGTGTTCTTCCTCGACCGCTCTCACGATACGCACCGGTGGATACGTTACGGCTCATTCAGCTTGCAGCCATCTGAACTCGCGAAGCTCGCGCTGATCGTGTTTCTCGCATGGTTTTTGGAGATTCGTACCGGCCCGCGAGGACTCGGTGTAAACGATTTGCGGAGAACGCTGTTGCCGGCACTTGGAACCGTGCTCCTCATCGTGGTGCTGGTTTATAAAGAGCCGGATATGGGCACGGCATGCATGATCTTCTTTATTGCGGCGGTAATGCTTTTCGTCGGCGGGCTTTCCTTTAAATACATAGGTATTGCGGCGGCAGCGGCAATGCCCGTCGTCTATTTCGCGGTCGCGGGCAGCGCTTACCGCCTTCAGCGCGTGGAGACATTTTTTTCTCCCGGCTCTGACCCTCAAGGCCACGGATTCCAGCTCCTGCAGTCGCTCATTGCGGTGGGATCGGGCGGTTTCAGCGGAGTAGGATTGATGGAAAGCCGCCAAAAGCTCTTCTTTCTTCCTGAAGCGCACACGGATTTCATTTTCTCCGTGATCGCGGAAGAGTTGGGCTATATCGGCGCGGTGATCGTGATCGTACTATTTGCAATTTACGGTTGGAGGGCGCTGGTTTCCGCAATGAAAGCTCCCGATGATTTTGGCCGCTATCTGGGCGCCGGGATCGCGACGATGGTGGTAGGACAAGCGTTGATTAATCTCAGCGTCGTGCTGGGACTCGTGCCAACGAAAGGCATCCCGCTGCCTTTCATCAGCTACGGCGGATCGAATTTGCTCGGGATGCTTTTGGCAACGGGCGTGCTGTTGAACATCAGCCAGCACGTGGATGAGACGTGAGTTCGGAGCGCGCCGCCAATGCGAAGACCCTCTTAATCGCGGGAGGCGGAACAGGCGGCCATGTCTTTCCGGCGTTGGCGGTAGCAACAGAATGGCTAGGGCGCACGCCGGATGCTTCTGGTGAAAGGCGTGTCGTGTTTGTGGGAACGGAACGCGGAATGGAGTCGCGGCTCGTGCCGCAAGCAGGATTTCCGCTGGAATTGATCCGCGTCGCGGGATTGAAAGGCATCGGAGGGGCGAAGTTCTACAAGAACATGGCAAAACTGCCGTTCGGCATTTGGGATTCCGAGCGAATCATCCGCCGCCACCATTTTTCTGTGGGTTTTGGTGTCGGTGGATACGCCTCCGGGCCGATGATGCTGCTCGCGGCTGCACACCGTGTGCCCACCGCGATCTTCGAGCCAAATGTGGAGGCTGGCTTCACCAACCGGCTGCTGTTCCGGTTTGCGACGCGCGTTGCTGTGGGATATCCGCAAACGGCGGAGCGGCTTGGCGGCAAGGCTACAGTGACCGGATGCCCGATCCGATCGGAGTTTTTCAAGATTCCTCGCAAAGAACACGGCTTGCCCGTCACAATTTTGATTACCGGAGGCAGCCGGGGCGCTTTGCCGATCAATCAAGCCGTAATCGAGTCGCTCGATCTGCTCTCGGCAAAAAAAGATCAGCTTTTCGTGGTGCATCAAACAGGCGAACGTGACTATAATGCTGTTCGCGTAGCCTATGCGCGTCGCGGATTTCATGCGGAGGTTCTGCCCTTCATCGAGAATATGGCGGACCGCTTTGCCCAGGCAGACCTGATCGTTTGCCGTTCGGGTGCGATCACGGTGGCGGAAGTTGCTGCCGCCGGACGCGCGGCCATCTTCATCCCCTTCGGTGCTTCCACTGACGCGCACCAAACGCGAAATGCCGAAGTCATGCAGGAAGCAGGCGCGGCAGGGCTCATCTTGCAGAGTGAGTTGACGCCGCGGCGCCTTACGAACGAAATTTTCGCCCTCCTGGACCAGCCCCGGAGAATTGTGGAAATGGAAGAGCGCGCTCGTGCGCTTGCACGGCCGCGCGCGGCGGAAGATATCGTTGATCTGCTCGACGATCTCGCCGGGATGAAGCGGCAATGAACCTTACCTTTAGAAATTTTCAGCGCGTGCATCTTATTGGTATTGGCGGCAGCGGAATGTCCGGAATCGCAGAGGTGCTCTTGGCGAGCGGCTATGCAGTTTCTGGGTCGGACCTGAAAGCGACACCTGTAACGGAACGGCTGCACGTCCTTGGCGGCACGATTTATGAAGGGCATCGGGCGGAGAATGTTCGCGGAGCGCAGGTTGTGGTGGTTTCCGCCGCTGTGACGGCGAGCAATGTGGAAGTGGTCGAGGCGCATAGGCAAAAAATTCCCGTGATTCCGCGCGCGGAAATGTTGGCCGAATTAATGCGGCTGAAACACGGCATTGCAGTCGCAGGCGCACATGGGAAAACGACGACGACCTCAATGGTTGCCTCCGTGCTCGGCGCGGCCGGTCTCGATCCGACGTTTGTGGTCGGTGGACGCGTGAACCACGCCGGTGCGAATGCGATGGTTGGCAAAGGCGAATTTATTGTCGTGGAGGCCGACGAAAGCGACCGCTCGTTCCTTTTGCTGGCGCCTGTAATCGCAGTAATTACGACGATTGATCGAGAGCACCTCGATCAGTACAGCTCGCTTGAGGAAATCCAGCAGGTCTTTTTGCAGTTTGCCAATCGTGTGCCTTTCTACGGCAGCGCGATTCTTTGCCTTGACGAGCCCAACGTGCAGGCAATTATTCCCGGCGTCAAGCGGCCCGTGATCACATACGGCACTTCTACGCAGGCCGATCTCGTAATTTCAGACGTGAAGCTGCAGGGGCTATCGAGCGAGTTTCGCCTCGCGTATCGTGGTGATGATTTGGGAATTTGTCGTTTACCGTTGCCTCCAGGGATTCACAACGTCCGCAACGCGGCAGCTGCGGCGGCTGTGGCTCTGTCCCTTAACGTACCGGCCGACCTGATCCGGGCAGGTCTGGCGAAGTTCGGCGGCGTGGGACGGCGCTTTGAAATTCGCGGTGTTTTTAACGGAATTACTCTGGTTGACGACTACGGCCATCATCCTGCCGAGATTCGCGCGACGCTCGAAGCCGCGCGCGGGTGCGGATATAAGCGCTTAGTCGTCCTATTCCAGCCCCATCGTTACACACGCACGAAGGCGTTATGGGACGATTTTTGCCGTTCGTTCAACGAAGCGGACGTCTTGGTGCTGACCGAAGTTTATGCCGCCGGCGAAGAACATATCGAAGGAATCACCGGTGAAAAGCTGGCCGAAGCGGTGAGCGCGGCGGGCCACAAGAACGTGGTCTTCTGCAGCACAATGCAATCGGCCATGGAGTTTGTTCTGCGCGAGGCTCGGTCCGGAGATGCGGTCTTGACGATCGGCGCGGGAAGCGTCGGGCGCGTTCCAGAACAGCTGGGAATGCTGCTGGAATCAAAAATTTCGGCTTATGCGGATTAGTGCGGAAATAGCGGAGAAACTGAAGGCGCTTGGCGTTGAATTGCGCCAGGGCATCGCGCTTGCCGATATGACCTCGCTCGGTATCGGCGGTACGACTGACGAGATTTTGCTTCGTCGGTATGAAGCGATACCGGAAGTGATGCGGATATTGAAGAAGGAAAGCATCCCTCATCGTTTTCTTGGGGGTGGAACGAACTTGCTGGTGATGGACGGCGAGCTTCCTTTTGTCGTGCTGCATCTTCCCTCATCGCAGCCGGGAATGCGCGTGGAGGGTAACGCAGCGTATGTGGATGCCGCGGCGGATCTGGGGGGCATGGTTACGTTCTGCGCCAAACGAGACTTGGGCGGCATGGAGGGGCTGATTGGTGTTCCGGGAAGCGTCGGCGGTGCTTTGCGCATGAACGCGGGTGCCTACGGTACTCAGATCGGGCCTCACGTACGCGAAGTAGAGCTTTATCGCGAGGCAACGGGCGAGATCGAAACATTGAAGGGTGCTGAGATTCGCTTCGATTATCGCCACACTTCATTTGCACCTGGGGATATCATGTTGCGCGTGAAGCTGGAACTCCCACCGAAACCCTACAAAGAAATTGTCGCCGGTATTCGAGTGTGCAACGAAAAACGCCGTTCCAGCCAGCCGCTCAATCAAAAAAGCGCGGGTTGCATTTTCAAGAATCCGCCGGGCGGATCGGCTGGTCGCATGATCGATGAGCTTGCGCTGAAGGGGCATCGGGTGGGAGACGCGATGGTCAGCGACCGTCATGCCAATTTTTTCGTGAACGCTGGAAGCGCCACCTGCGGGGACATGATGAAGCTGATCGATGAAGTGCGCGAACGCGTGCGCGGCGCGTTCGGCATCGATCTCGAGAACGAGGTGATTTTCTGGCAAAACTAAGGGTCATCGAGCCGGAAACTTACCCCCAGGAAATCCTGGCTGACGAAGAGCCGAAGTATCTCCGGCGCCAGAAGCCCCTTGAGATTAAGCGGCGCAAGTTCGGCCGAAAAGCGTGGAAGACGTATCTTCGCGTGGCGTTGTGGACGACCGCCGGACTGGCGGGCGTCGGCTGTGCTTATATTTGCGGGACTTTCCTGCTTTCAGCGCGGGAGATGGAGTTAATCCACCCCGATCAAATTCAGCTTACTGGAAATCATTACGTAGACGCTGCTTCAGTGAAGGAGATTTTTAAGCTCGATCGCAATCATAGTGTACTTCGGATTCCCCTTGATCAGCGCCGGCGACAGATCGAGGAGCTTCCTTGGGTTGCCCACGCCACGGTGCTGCGCGCGTTGCCCAATACATTGATGATCCACATTACCGAGCGGACGCCAGT
>DATEGW010000043.1:0-6205 GCA_035279845.1 Candidatus Acidiferrales bacterium
ACTGCATGCGCGCTCGATCTGGCATTCTGGTCGCTATTCCTCGGGACGGTCGTCTACGGGGCCGGACATCTGGGCGTGCTCGCACAAAGCCTTAATCCATGGTTGCGCTTCGTTCAGGTGATCGGGTGGCTTGGAATCATCACCACGGTGATTGCGATTTGGAATTTTTTCCGCGTGTTCGGAGTGAGCGGACGATGGTGGTGGACCAAAATTCACGAAACGCTGATCGTGCTCGCGTGCCTGCTGAGCGCCTGGATCGTGTGGTTCACGCACATGTTGTCGTTCAGCATGCGTTACTGAATGGTCGCAAATTGTGCTTTTTGTCTAATATTGAACATCCCCTAGAGCGCACGGGCCAAGGGTACCGCAGGCATCTTGTTCAGCTAAGCCACTCCATATCATCAACTTGACTATGCCTCAGCCAAACTGCCTGAATGCGGGCGGTACTATGAGTACAAAATGCAGTACTAATGTGCCATTGTGCGCCGCCTACAGTGAAATCCACAATGAACCTTTCAATTTAGAGAGTACCGTACTCCAGCTAAAAAATGGCCGGCGTATCATCGAAAGCGCGGGACCTATTCTGGCGCCAAGCCAGATCCGTAGCTGTGTTCGTCTCTTCCCCGATGACGGTGCGGCGACGGCCCGCAATTTTCAGTGGCGAGAAATTACGCGCGAAATTGACCTGCTGGGCGAAGCTCGTCCGTTCGTGGCTTGTTGAAGCGACAGGCGAGATTGCGCGCGTTTCCCGGAGCGCGTATCAGGAGTCGAGGACCCGCATTCCCCGGTTCGCCGCTGCCTTGTGGACCGACCGCATCGCGCGGCCAAGCGTCGCCGCGTTCCACGCCGTTCAAGCGAAATTGAGTTTCCGGTTGCGCACAAAGTTCCTGATTTCCCTGGTTTTGATTACCAGCGGCCTGACGTGCGCAACGCTGCTGGTTGTCGGCAGCACGGCGAAAGCCGAGGCGCAGCGCCAAATCGTAGAAGAAGCGCACAACGCCATTTTGACGTTCCAGGTGATGCAGCATCAACACGAAATCGCGCTCCAGCACAAGGCGGACCTGCTGGCGGCGCTCGCTATGATGAGCAATGGAGACGCCACCGCCATCCAGGAAGCCAGCCAGGACCCCTGGCAATCGGAAGACTGCAATTTATTTATGCTGACGGACGCGAGCGGCAGAGTGGTGGCTCTGCACACGACAAGCGAACAATTCCCCGCGAAAACAGCGGAGAGCCTGCTGCGAAAATCGCTCCACAGCAAACAAACGGACGGTTGGTGGTTTAATGGCCAGCGTCTGTATCAGGTGGTGGTGCGGCCGGTCTTCGGCGACGCTGATCAAAATCATGCGCGGATGGGCACGGTGGTGGTGGGCCGGGCAATCGATGCCACGATCGTCAATGAACTGCGCCGGATTTCGTCGAGCGAAGTCGCCTTCCGATACGGAAAGACGATCATCGTCAGCACGCTGGCGCCGCTCGATGAGAACAATCTCGAGCAACAGGTGGGCAGTGGCGCAGTTCCGAGCGTTCTGCAGATCGATAAGGAAAAATATCTGGCAAGTTCGGAAAACCTGACGACCGCCGCGGGCGGCGGCATAAGCCTGATCGTCCTAAAGTCGTACGACGGCGCGATCACTTTTCTGAACCGGCTGAACCGCTTGCTGCTGGGATTGTTTTTTCTGGCGGCGATCGTGGGGGCCGCGCTCGTGTTCCTGATTTCAGATACTTTCACGCGCCCGCTGGCGGCGCTTGTCGGCGGCGTACTCGCCCTGGAACAGGGTAATTTCAACTATCCCCTGGAAGCGAACGGCGGAGATGAAGTGGCGCAAGTCACGCGCGCTTTCGACGGCATGCGCACGACGTTGCAGAGAAATCAAAGCCAGCGCGAAGAGCTCGAAGGACAATTGCGCCAATCGCAAAAAATGGAAGCGATGGGTCGCCTGGCGGGCGGCGTGGCGCACGACTTCAACAATCTGCTCACTGTGATCAAGGGCCACAGTGACTTGTTGCTTGACCAAATGGACGCCTCGGAACCGCTTCGCGGCAGCAGCCAGCAAATTGCAAAAGCAGCGGACCGGGCGGCAGCGCTCACGCGCCAGCTGCTGATATTCTCACGCAAGCAGGTGCTGCAACCGGAAATCCTCGACTTGAATTCAGCCGTGTCAGAGATGGGCAAGCTGCTCAAGCGCCTGGTACGCGAAGACATCGAATTTTCGTTCCGGCCGGGAGATTCTCTGGGCCGGCTGAAGGCGGATCCCGGGCAAATCGAGCAAGTGATCATGAATCTGGTGGTGAATTCGTGCGACGCGATGCCCAACGGCGGCAAATTGTCGATCGAGACGTATAATTTGACGGTCAGCGGCGAGTTCGCAAAAATGCGAAATTCGATTCGACGCGGTGACTACGTAGTGCTCGCCGTTACGGATACGGGATGCGGCATGGACGCGGCCACAAAAGCCCATATCTTTGAGCCGTTTTTCACCACCAAAGAAGCGGGCAAAGGGACGGGATTGGGTCTGGCGACCGTCTACGGCGTGGTGAATCAGAGCAATGGCTACATCTGGGTCGAGTCGGAACCAGGAAAAGGCGCGCGATTTGAAATTTATCTGCCTCGCGTCGAGGCGCCGTTGGCGGCGCAATGTCCAGAGAAACACGCCGCGAACGGCCGCGCACGATCCGAAACAGTGCTGATTGTGGAGGATGAAGAGGCTGTGCGGGAGCTCGCCTGCGAATTTCTGAAGGCGGCAGGCTACACTGTTCTTACCGCGGAAAATGGCACGGATGCCCTGGCGATCGCCGAATGCCTGCAGCAGCCCATCCATGCACTGGTCACAGATATTGTGCTGCCGAAAATACGCGGACCGGAATTGGCGGAGCGTGTGAAGAGGATTCGTCCCGACGTGAAGATCCTCTATATGTCCGGCTATCTGGAACACGATAAGAAAGCCGGGGAATTTCTCGAAGCGGGAGCGTTCCTGCAGAAGCCCTACACGCGCGATGCGCTGATCGCGAAAGTGGACGAAATCCTGCACCGCCGCTCACGTCGCAAGGATGAAGTTGCACCGCTTGTTCCCGCGAACCAATAAGAGTGGCCGATAGGGGCTAGCGCAACAATTTCGTGCGGAGGGAACAGCGGGCGGCTCGCGGCGAGTATCTGAACCGAGTACTTGACTTCACCGCTATCTTCGTTCAGAATCCGCCAAAATTCACCATGCTTAGCGCTCCATCGATGTTCAACGCAGCCTCGTCCGGCAATGCCGCTGCGCCGCCGTCGAATTACATTCAGCCAACACTCAATCACGGACTGCGAATCTGGTGGGCGTATTATTGGCCGACGAACGTCATCGCCACAATTCTCGTTTTTTGCTCCGCGTTCTGGGCGCGAAAATTGTACGAGGACGGAATCTTTTCAGTTAGGGAGACCGTTTGGACGTTGCGGATTCTGCCGTACTTCGCGACCTACCTCGTCGCGCTCTTTGTTATTCGTTACATCCTCTCGAAGAAATTCCGGCATTTTCGTATCGGATTGCTTCCGAGAACGGGAAGCTCGGACGATTCTGCGCTGCGCCCGACGTGGAAACGCGCGGTTCGCGTGTGGTGGACATTTTCGTGGCGATCGGTTTTGTATGTCGTGATTTTGTCGGTGGCGGCGAGCGTTTCGCTTGGAATGTTCATGCGATTCCTAAGTGAAATGGGGCGCGCTATGGCTATTCTGGTCCCGCTGCTTGAATCTCTCGTCATCTCCGGGGCAGTCGGGCTGTTCGTGATTTATTCGAATATTTTGGATGAAGACTTTGGGGATTTCCGCGTAGTGCTGCTGCCGAGAGAGCCTTCTCCGAAAGCCGCCGCCGCGGCTCCGCCTGCCATAAGTCCAGCCACGCCGTAGATAAATTTACGCTACTTGTTGCTTGCGACCGCAGGCGAATTCTTGCTTCTCGCGACCGTTTACGACAGTCGCGGCAAGAACATCCCTGTGTGAGAGCGATGATCGTCGAATGCCGGACCAAATTCGCGCGCAAGCCACGCTTCCTCTTTGCGCGCCTTGACGAAATACATCAAGACAGCCATCGCGAAAGCAAGTAGGCCACGCCATTCGCCGAGGGTCAGCGCGGTTCCCGCGATGCCGATGTCGAAGCCGGCGTAGATAGGATGGCGGATGCGCCTGTACGGACCGCTGCGAATCAATTGGTGGCCTTCCTTGAGCGTTACCGCGCCCGACCAATTCCCTCCCAGGCACTGCCTCGCCCATAGCGCAAGTGCGAGTCCGCCAGCCGCTATGAGAAACCCCGTAACTTCGATGCCTGCGGCACGAGGCACGAAACGCTCGCCGAGTACCCCGATCCGACCCAGGGGCGAAAATACAAGCAGAAAAGCAATCAACCAGAAGCTTCGACGCACAATGGCCGCGAAAATGTTTTCGCGCACTTTCGCGCGCTTTACTCCACGAGCGATCACAAGCCAGTAGACGCCCACTGCGAGCCAAAGATACTCACAGGCACGGATCATAATTGCTCGGTCAGCATGCGGGATTTATTGCACTGCGAAGTTCGCGCTGTCAACTTTGATGTGAGCCGGACTGTTTATTACTGTGTTTGCGGTTGCGGGTTCTGCTGCGGCGGTTGCTGGGGCGGCGGTTGCGGAGTCAGCGTGAAGGCGACGCCGCGCTTGTAATTCATGTCGACGGTTTTTTGCAGGTCGAGCTGATCGATGGGGATGCTCGACTGGATCTGATACGTAGTGATGTAGTAGAGGCGGTCGTTCACGAGCCAGTAGCTGGTCACGCCAAACACCGTGCCGTCTTTCAGCACGAGATTGACGACCGGCTGGCTCGCGGTGGACGCATTGAACGGTTGTTCTTCGGGAACAGGAACAGGTTCGGGCTCGTAGGTATATGACGGCGCGTAGTTCGTGTTCGGCAGGTAGTCCCCGAATGCGGGCGGCAAATTTTCAACCGGAGGCAGAAAGAGAAAACTCGAACCGTAGGGCGCGAAATTGTAGGAGCCGTAGAAGGACCCGCTAAGTCCGAAAGGACCAAACGCGCCAAAACCGAAGGGCGAGAATTCCACCGGAGACAGGAAGCAATCCTGGAACAGGCCGTTGAACACACACGTCGAGCCGAAACCGAGCGGCGAAAATCCGAATGGTCCGAAGAAACCGAAGAATATCGACGGCTCAAAACCGAATCCGTCATTGTCGAAGTCGCCGTCGCCATCCAGCACACCGCCCGTGCCAATCCCGCAGTGAGCGATCGTGTTGATGCAAGGAAGCGGCGGCGTGTTCGAGCTTCCGAACGCTGTGAACGCGGTGATGCGCCGGCGATTCGCTCCGGGCTCAAGCGCCATGCCCGCAAAAGGCGGCCGCACAGGCAGGGGACGGCTCACGGGCGGCAATGCCACGGGACGCACCAGCGGACGGGGCGTCACGGGGCGAGGGGCGGAAAGCGAAGGCGCGATGAAGCGAGTCCCCGGCATTAACGGCCGTGGCGATGCGGGAAGCGGAGGCGTTATCAGCGGACGCGCCATCGAGGGAGGGACCGCGATGGGGCGCGAAATCGGCGGCACGCGGATGGGCATTTGAGTAGGCATCTGAATCGGGCGCGGGCCTTGCATTGGCATCGGCGATGGCATTGATATTGGGCGCACCGGCGAGGGCGGTTGCATAACGATGGGGTGCATCGGCTGAGGCGCGGGCATGCTCATCGGGCGCGGCGCAGGAGGAGGCGGCTGAGGAGTCGGCGGAGGCGCGGCGCGTTGCTGTTGCGTCTGCTGTGGCGGCGCTCCCCAGAGGTAGTTCCCTGCCGCAAAAGGACGGGCTCCAGATGGTGCATTCGTATTGACGAATCCTGGCCCGGCGTCCGCGTTTGTGAAAATTGTGCGAGCAGCGCCCTCGACAGACCGCGCTGTAACGGCCGCCGCGATAGATGAGTTGCCAGCGGAATTGCCGGCTGCTGAACTGACGCCCGCAAACCCATGACTGCCACTTGACGACATGCGCGCGGACGCGGAAGAGACTGGGGAGCCGGAGTGCATGGAAATGCCGGAGCCGCCGTATGGGCCTCCGCCGTGAAACGCGCTACCGCCATGCGAACTTCCCGCGTGGGATGCGCCTCCGCCGTGCGAGCCTCCCATGGCGTGGGATCCAGTGCCGTGAGACGGGCCTCGCTGGGCAAAAGCTGCGGGAGCAAAGGCGGCCAGGCAAAAAGACG
>DATEGW010000044.1:0-13598 GCA_035279845.1 Candidatus Acidiferrales bacterium
CGTGGAAATGCTGGCGCAGGAGCGAATCCGCCGGGGCGCCGCCCCCCACGACGCTTATCGCTCGGCACGACTCAGCTTCGGCGGCACCGAGCAGGTAAAAGAACGCGTGCGCGAAGTCCGCGTCGGCGCATGGTTCGATACCCTGGTGCAAGATGTCCGCTTCGCTCTCCGCATGCTGGGCAAGAATCCTGGGTTTACAGCGGTCGCCGCGATCACTCTCGCACTCGGCATCGGCGCCAATACGACCATGTTCTCCGTGGTCAATTCCGTGCTACTTCGACCGCTTCCCTATCCTCAGCCAAATCGCCTGATCCACTTTGAATTGCGTATGGGTGGCGGAACAAATGACGCTCTTTCCGTTCCGCAGTTTCAATTCTTTCGCGATCATAGCAAGGCGTTTGACGCCGTGGCAGCAGACCGCGGTGGAGCAGACGTAGAACTCAAGCAAGGCACCACGGTTGAGTGGGTGTCGTCGTATCAAGTGACGGACGGCTTCTTTCGCACCCTCGGTGTCAGTCCCACAATCGGACGTGAATTCGTTCGAGAAGAAACGCTGCCGACGGGTCCTCACGTAGCGATTTTAACGGATGCAATCTGGCGATCTGCATTTCAAGCGGATCCGCAAATCATCGGCCGGCAGATCGAGCTTGACGATCAAGGATATACAGTGGTCGGCGTGTTGCCACGCGGCTTTCGCGTGGTCGACGGATCACCAGATGTTTTCACCGCTCTCCATCTCGGTAATACCCTCAGTGATAGAGGCATGAACACGGAAGTTCTTGGCCGCCTGAAGAAAAATGAGAGTTTGGGCGCTGCAAAGGCGGATATGGACGTGGTGTACGACCAATTCCATCGACAGGACTCCGCCCGACAAGGCGATCGCGGCGTGCAATTGATCGGATATCAGGATTACCTCGTAGGCGATATCAAACCCAGTCTGCTGATGCTGTTCGGGGCGGTTGGCCTGCTACTGCTCGTGGCCTGCGCCAACGTGGCGAGCCTTTTATTGGCACGGTCCAACGCGCGGCAGAAGGAAATTTCGATTCGCCTTGCACTGGGAGCGCGTAGAATCCGCCTGTTTCAGCAGTTTCTGACGGAGGGACTGCTGATAGCGTTCATCGGTGGCGCGACCGGTCTTGTGACCGCAGCTTGGGGACTGACGATTTTGGCCGCATCGATTCCCTTCTATTTGCCTTCGAATGTTTCGATCAAAGTGGACGCGAGCGTACTAGCCTTTACGCTTTTTGTAGCCGTTGCCGCGAGTATCGCGTTCGGCCTTGCTTCGTTTTGGCAAACGTCGAAAGTTGATTTGAGCTCGTCGCTAAAGGAAAGCGCCAAAGGATCGGAGAGCGTTTCGCACAATCTCACGGGGCGAGCCCTGGTCATAGGTGAAGTGGCGCTTTCAGTGGCATTGCTCATCAGTGCAGGATTGCTCATTAAGAGCCTCTATCACCTGCGCGATCAAAATCTCGGCTTCGATCCCCGAGACGTGTTCATGATGTCCACGCCGTTTCGCATTTCCAAAGACGCGCCGCATGAAACCGTTTGGAACTCGCAACAGGAAATTCTCCGGCGCATTCAGGCATTGCCGGGGGTGGTCTCCGCGGCAGTGGTTACCGTGCCTCCGTTTATAGGCCGGAGGAATCTACCCACGCAACGCGAAGGTCATCCGGAGCAAACGATTGGCGGGATGGAGATTCGGACGATCAGCCGGGAATATTTCCGCACGATGAGCATTCCGATCTTGCAGGGCCGCGGATTCACAGATAGCGATAATGCACGCTCGGAACCCACTGTCATGATCAGTGAAAACCTCGCGCACCTTTGGTGGAACGGCGCAAGCCCGATTGGCGACCACCTGATCGTGGGAATGCTTGGCGGGAAGCCTGTGGTACCGAAGCCTGAGGTGCGTGAAATCGTCGGCATCGTCGGAAACGTAAAGGGCCGTTCAATGGAAGCTCCCGCGCCGCCTATGATTTACGTCCCAGTTTCCCAAGTCGTAGCCGACAATGCGCCGCCGCCATCCTGCTGGGTGATTCGCACGCAAAAAAATGTGAACATCGCGGCGTCGCTCCGCGCCGTCGTTGCTCAGGTAAATCCCGAACAGCGCATCGAGTTCTTCGCTCCCATGCAGCATTTCGTCGATATATCGGTAGGCGGGCCGAGCTTCGATGCACAGTTGATGGGCCTGTTCGCCGCGCTTGCGCTCGGCCTGACGGCCGTAGGTATTTACGGCGTGCTCAGCTTTCATGTCGCTCAGCGAACTCACGAAATCGGCGTTCGGATGGCGCTGGGGGCGACGCGGCGGGATGTGCTGCGCCTCATCGTAGGTCGAGGAATGATCCTCGCGTGGGCGGGAATCGGCATCGGGATTCTCGCGGCGCTCGGCCTGACAAGGCTGTTTGCGGTGCTCCTGTTCCAAGTCAAACCGGCAGACATTGCTACTTACGCCGGCGTCGCCATCGCCCTCACGTTCATTGCATTTTTCGCCAGTTATATCCCAGCGCGGCGAGCCATGCGTGTCGATCCGATGGTCGCGCTGCGCTACGAATAGCCTTCGGCAGATGGACACGACCGCTAGGCTTTGCCTTCGCGAGCCTCGCGCAGGAAGAATTTGCTGGCGGCCCAGAGCAGCACAAGGGAAGCCGCTCCAGCGCCCGCGAAAGCGAATTTGTGCGCCTCCAGGAAGTTCAGTACGGCGGGGCCGTAGTGGATCGCCAGCAACCCTTCTCCGAAAAACCGCAAGCCGCGCCCAAGCACCAGCCCCAGCACGAACGTGGTGAGTCTCGCCTGAAACACGCCTTCGGCGAGCACCACGATCTTAAAAAGCGGTAGCGGCGGCGGCAGAATTGACGCAATGAACATCGTCACAAATGCGTTTCGATCTACCCAGCGTCTCGTGCGCACTGCATGCACGCCCGCGTGCTTGTGAAAATAGGCTTCGCCGCCCTTCTTGGCCAGGTAATAGAGCCAAATACACCCTGCGAGGGACCCAACCACCGCCAGCGAAGAATAAAGCGGCATGAGCGCCGGGTGATTCACGGAAAGGTCGATCACCATGCCGTCTGTGACGAACGGAAAGGAAAGCACCGACGAATCCAAGAACGATACCGCAAAGAGTCCCCACGGCCCGAGCACGGAGATAACTTTCTGCAACCATCCCGGCAGCTTCACTTGCCTTCCCTGTTGCAAGCGTCCCCCTCGAATCGCGCGATTCTAGCAGATTCGCATACCTGGCCTGCCAATCTCTTTCCATTTTCGATTTCGTGTGTTTTTCGCTCTTCGAATCCAAATTGCTGAATGGTTCGCAGTCAGCTAAACTTCCTTCGGAACTTTTTTCTTATGCCGATTCTCGCCGAACTCAACGAACGCCAGCGCGAAGCCGTACTCGCCACAGAGGGCCCCCTTCTGGTCCTCGCCGGCGCCGGTACGGGAAAGACGCGCGTTATTACCTACCGGGTCGCGCACCTGATTGAACAGGGTGTGCCGGGCAATTCGATTCTCGCGGTCACGTTTACCAACAAAGCCGCGGACGTGATGAAGGACCGCATCAATGCCCTTCTCCGGGCCACCGGCAATGATGTGTCCGGCGTTTGGGTCTCCACCTTTCATTCTTTTTGCGCCCGCCTGCTTCGCCGCGAGGCTGCCGCCGCTGGACTCCCGCGCGATTTTGCCATTTACGATGACGACGATCAGACGGCCACGATCAAGCGCGCTCTCCTCGTGCTCGATCTTCCCGCCGAGGTCTACGCGCCTCGCAGTGTGAAGACGCAGATCAGCCACGCGAAAAATCACGGTATTACGCCGGACGACATGGAAGCCGAAGCATCCTCTGCGCGCAATGACGAGCGCAAAAAGGTCGCCCAGATTTTCCGCGAATACAACCGGGCGCTTCGCAGCGCAGGTTCAGTCGATTTCGACGATCTTTTGCTGCTTTCCGTACAGATTTTGCGCGAACATGCCGATATTCGCGCTGCGTGGAGCAGCCGCTTTCAATACATCATGGTCGACGAGTTTCAGGATACGAACCGCTGGCAAGAAGAGCTCGTTCGGCTGCTCGCGGGTACGCGAAAGAATATTTGCGTCGTCGGCGACGAAGACCAATCGATCTACGGCTGGCGCGGCGCGCGGGCAGGCAATCTGAAGCGCTTCACGGAAGATTTCCCCGGCGCAAAAGTTATTCGCCTGGAAGACAACTACCGCTCGACGCAAACAATTCTCGATGCGGCCGCAGCCGTTGTCGGCAACAATACGAATCGACTCGGGAAGCATCTCGTCGCCGCCGCAGGCGAGGGAGCGAAGCTGCGTTACTTTGAGGCGCAGGACGCCACTACGGAAGCCGAATTCGTCTGCACGGAAATCGCCTCATACCTTCGCGAAAACCCTGGCGCGCACGTTGCCGTGCTCTATCGCACAGGATCGCAATCCCGCGCTTTCGAAGAAATGTTGCGGCAACTCGGCATTCGCTATCGCGTGGTTGGCGGCTTCAGCTTCTACGAACGTGCAGAGGTCCGCAACGCTCTTGCTTACATTCGGTTGCTGTTTCATCCCGAGGACAATGTCGCCTTGCTGCGCGTGCTCAACGTACCGCCGCGCGGCATCGGCGCGGCAACGGTTACTGCACTTGAGGAACGCGCCCGCGACACGAGCTTGTCGCTTTGGGACATCATCAAGACAGGCGATCTCGTCATCGCACGGCGCGTGCTGCGCAACCTGAGCGACTTTCGCGAGATGATCGAATCACTTCAGCATGAATGCGCCGGTCTCTCTCCCGCGCATCTGATCGAGAAAGTCCTCGACCGCACCGGTTATCTCACTTGGGTTGAGCAGCAGGACAATCTCGAACACACTTCACGCGCCGAAAATCTTCGCGAACTTTCAAACGCGATGGCGGAGGCCACGGAACAGGGCCAGACACTCGAAGACCTTCTCGACCATGCCGCACTCGTCGCTGGTGCCGACGATTACGAAGAGGCGGCTCCTGTTTCGTTGATGACGCTGCACAGCGCAAAAGGCCTTGAATTCGACGCCGTCTATCTGGCGGGACTGGAAGAAGGTGTGCTGCCGCACAGCCGTTCAATCAATGAAGACGGCGACGTAGAAGAAGAACGCCGCCTGTTTTACGTCGGCATGACGCGGGCACGCCGCTCGCTCATTCTCACGCGCGCACTTTATCGCCGCAGCTATGGCGAAGATCGCCTTCGTTCGGCTTTGCCTTCACGTTTTATCGCGGAGGTTCCTGGCGACATGATCGAAGCCGCTCCCGGTTCCTTCTCCGAGCCGGGTGAAAAGCGCCGTTACGAAGACGATCCGGAATTTTCGCCGGCCTACCGCGCTCCCGCGCCTGTCTACAATCGGGGGTACGGCCGCGGTTC
This sequence comes from Candidatus Acidiferrales bacterium, assembly GCA_035279845.1. Classification (GTDB taxonomy): domain Bacteria; phylum Acidobacteriota; class Terriglobia; order Acidiferrales; family UBA7541; genus Palsa-295. The sequence continues at coordinate 5,376 of DATEGW010000044.1, forward strand.
ACCGGAGCGCCGTTCCTACGGCGGCAAACCAGCGGCACTCCGCGCACGCCAATGGCAAGAGTCGCACACGCAGCGCCCATCAGCCGATCCGCTGATCGGAAAGCGCGTTCGTCATGCAAAATATGGAGTGGGCACGATCATTCAGGTGGAAGGCGAGGGCGATGACCGCAAGCTCACGGTCAGCTTCCTCGATTACGGCCCCAAAAAGCTTGTGGAACGCTACGCCAACCTTCAGCTCGCCTAATCCCTGACCAAGGGAATTGACTTTGCTACAGGCTAAAACTACCTTACACCAAGGCTTTTTGTCATCCGATATTGCCTAAACGCGGACGCACGGCGACGACTCGCCAAATCAGAAGCGCCAAAGACGCGAGCACGCACAGCCACGGCAGCCAATCGCCGAAGATGACGTAAAGAGTGCGGCCGGAACGAAAATCATATGGCGCATCCAGCTCGCCGCGAATGTCCGTCGCGAGCTGCCCCACGATGCGCCCATACGGATCGACATCCACGGTAAAACCATTGTTCGTATCGCGGAGGAGCCAGCGCCGGTTCTCCACCGCTCGCACGCGCGCCATCATCACGTGCTGAGCGGGAGCGGCTGACCGCCCGAACCAGCCATCGTTCGAAATATTGATCAGCAGATCGGCGCCTTCGTCCGTGAATCGCCGAACGGCATCCGGAAAAATCGCTTCAAAGCAGATGAACGTGGAAAATTTACTGTCTCTCGTGCCGGCGCCGGGCAATGCGCCAACCGCATACGACTTTCCCGGCGTGAAATCGCCAATATCCGCAACGATTTTCCCCGCAAACGTCAGCAGGTTCCGCAGCGGCACGTATTCGCCAAACGGCACCAAATGAATCTTGTCGTACGTGAATATTCGCTGCCCGGTCGCGCCCAGCAGAACAGCACTATTCGTCGCGTACCATTTACCGGCCGGCGTCCTCTTCCAGTCCTCCACGCCCAAAAGCACGGGAACGCCCGCATCCTGCGCCATCGCTGTGGCGCGCTGTGCAAAAAACGGATCCTGCAGGCTGAGCGGTGCCGGAGCTTCGGGCCAGATAATGACGCCGGGATCGCGTTTTGCAGCATCAATGCCAATCTGCGCGAGTTGATTGAGATCGTTCACGTGAGTCGCGTCCCAGTTGGGAGGATATTGCTCGTATTGCGGAAAATTCGTCTGCACCAGATGCGCCACGTGATGCGGCTCAGCCCTCGGAACAAAATACGATCCGCCCACACCAATCAGGATCAGCATCGCCGCGGAAGCAATCGCCGCTTTCCACGCGCGATGCCTGCCCGAAAGAATCGCGTAAGCAAGCAGAGCATTGAACGCCGCAATCAGCAGACTCAGTCCCCAGATTCCTGTGATCGTCGCAACCTGCAAAAACGCCAGACTATCGCTCGCGGCGTAACCGAGCAGGTTCCACGGAAACGCGAAAATCGGCAGATGTCCGCGCAGAAATTCCACCGCCACCCACAAAAACGGCGCCGCAAAGCACGCCGCAGCCGCGCCTTTGCGCCCCACGAACGCCACTCCGCACGAGAATATTGCGACCAGAACTCCGCCCGTGATGCCCACAAGCCCAAGTATCCCGACGGAGAGCAGTGGATTTACGTTGCCGTACTGCTGCATCACCGTCGCCATCCACGGCAGGCACATCGGGAAGAAAACCATTCCATGGGCGAAACCATAAAGGGCCGCAGCGGCAGGCCGCGCCCCGTACGACGCGAGAATCAGCAGCGAGACCGCAACCCACGCGAGCAAAGGCAAATTGTAATTAGGAAAGGCGAGCGCAAGCAGCGCACCACTGGCAAGCGCGAGCAACAGCCGCATGTGCCAGGAAAAATTCATTTGTTGCGCAACAAGGTTGGAATGCGGCGCAGCAAGCGGCGCTTTTGCGTCCGCTGTTTTGGCGGCAACACTCAATGTTCGGTCTAATGTTTAATGATAGCTTTGAATCCGGCGCGGTCAAGGGCAGCTTTTGCCGCATCCGCCGCGCGCTCATCGGCGTAAGGACCTACCTGCACACGATAAAGCGTTTCGCCACGGGGCGGCGTTGGCACGAACGAGGGAAAGTGCTTTTTGCGAAGCAGCCGCGACATTTGCGCCGCGTCGCTTTCATGGCGCAGCGCGGCAACTTGCAAAATGATCGACGCCTTCGCAACGTGAGTTGCGGCCGGTGGCACCGCCGCATGCGTTTTCGTCGAAAATGCAACCGGCTCCGGCGGAGTCGTTGCCGGCTCAGGAGTGGGATTTTCAGCCACAGTCTCAAGCTGCGGAGTTGATTCCGCGTTCACAGGAATCACATCGTCTTTTTTCTTGGCGCTATCTCTCTTCGGATAGAAATCCCACTCGGAGGGCGCCGGAGCAGCAGCGCTCGTACTCTTAGCACTGTCCGCCGCTACGGCGGACGGCGCAGGGTGCGCAATCGTCTCCGCGTGAACCGCTCCTGCGTATTGCGTGCGGCCCATCACGTATCCGAGCGTGAAGAAAACACCGCAAAGCAGCACGACGCCCAGGAAGAGCCCGATTAGATGTCGGCTTTCGAGAACGCGATCGCCGCCGCGTTTACCGTTCGTTGCCATTCAGCTTGCCGTTGCCTCCCGCACCTTTCATCCACTGCGAAATAATATCGATGGGCAGTGGAAATACCACAGTCGTATTTTTCTCCACTCCGATTTCGACCAACGTCTGCAAGTAACGCAGTTGAATCGACGCAGGCTCCTTTTCCATTATCGCTGCAGCCTCGGACAATCTCGCCGCAGCCTGATATTCGCCTTCCGCCGCGATCACTTTAGCGCGGCGCTCGCGTTCTGCCTCTGCCTGACGTGCAATCGCGCGCTGCATATTCTCGGGAATATCGACCTGTTTCACCTCAACCTTCGTTACCTTGATACCCCAAGGCTCCGTATCCTGGTCAAGGATTAGTTGCAGCTGCGCATTTACCTTTTCGCGCTCGGACAAAATCGAATCGAGGTCGAACTGCCCCACGAGGCTCCGCAGCGTAGTCTGCGCGAGCTGTGACGTTGCGTACAGGTAGTTCTGCACCTGCGAAAGAGCGCGGTTCGCGTCCACCACACGGAAGTAACAGACGGCGTTTACTTTCACGGAAACGTTGTCTCGCGTGATGACATCCTGAGGCGGCACATCCAGTGTCTCGATGCGGAGCGACATTCGCGTGAGCTTATCAATCGGATAGAGAACGAGCTGAAGTCCGGCCCCCTTTGCCTCCGGCAACATTCGCCCCAGCCGCAGCACCACGCCTCGCTCCCATTCTTTAATCACATAGACAGAATTCATCAGCCAAAACAAAAAGATGATAACCGCTGCGACGACAATAATCGTGATGAAATCCAAGTTCATATCCTCCTCCGGGGCGACCCCGGCGCGCCCAGACTCTTATTGTGGCCAAAATCGGATGAAATCAGGAAACGACCGGCGCAGCCTTCACGGGTTCTACTTCCAGCGTAAGCCCGTGAATGCCCTTCACGCGAACGCGCTGCCCTTTCGTCAGGTCCTGGTTGCCTGGTATCGCGGCTCGCCAAATTTCTCCGTGTACGCGAACCAAGCCGATCCCCTCCCCGGCCGCAGGATCGGTAACTTCGCCTTCTTCCCCGATCAACTCTTCCCTACCGGTCGATTGCTTCCACATCCGAGAATGCAGCACAAGCCTTGCTAAAACAATCACGATCACCGCAAACGGTATCGCCACGCCAAGCGCCGCGCTCAAGCTAACCCCCATTCCCGTGATTGGCGTGCGAATTAGAATCAGCGCACCGAGTACCATCGCTACCACGCCTCCCACGCCGAGAATGCCATGCGTCGGGAATTTCGCCTCAAGCACGAAGAGCGCCATGGCCAGTGCGATCAATGCCAGTCCGGCGAGGTTGATCGGCAGCATGTGCATCGCAAAAAGCGCCAGCACAAGGCAAATCGCGCCGATCACGCCAGGCGCAAACATACCTGGATGCGTAAATTCCGTGTACAAACCGAGCACTCCGACGATGAGCAGAATAAAGAAAACGTCCGGGTCGACCACCCACGAAAGAAACGTCTCGCGGCCCGTCATGTTAATCTGCGTCACCACGGGATTCGTCAACGAGATTTGCGCTGTCGTGCCGTTCAGCCGCTTGAACTTGCGCCCATTGAGTTGCGAAAGCAGTTCGTTCTGCGAGCCTGCCACGAGATCGATCAACTTGCCGTCGAGCGCTTCCGGCGCGCTGAAGGCTTTTGCGTCCGTTACGGCCGTCTCGGCCAATTGAACGTTCCGGCCCCGTGCGCCGGTATAGCTGCGCAAAAACGCCGTCGCATCGTTGAAAATTTTGTTCTTCAGCGTCGGATCGATCTGCACCACTTGCCCGCCAACTTCCATGATCGGCGAAGCCGCGCCCGTTTCGGTTCCCGGAGACATTGCCGCCACATCGGTGGACATTAGAATAAAAAATCCCGCCGATGCCGCACGCGCGCCCGTCGGCGAGACATATCCCACCACGGGCACGCTCGATTGCAGGATCGCCTGCACGATCTGCCGCATTGACGTGTCAAGACCGCCGGGCGTGTCCATCGTAATGAGGATTACCGCTGCGTGTTCGCGATTCGCTTGCTGGATGCCATTGAGGAGGTATTCAGCGAGGATCGGCTCAATTTCACCGTCAATACGAAGTTGGACCACTTGCGAAGATGCGGCAGCAGGGGAAGGTGCAGCCGCTGGGGCGGCTTGCGCACCACGCAGCGCGGCGGTTGCAATTACAAGACAAAACAGCCCGCATGTCGATACACACGCACGAAGGAGCAGTCGCCGCCATGTGCGAAAATGCATGTCGGGGTTGCATTATAGCAAGAAGCGCCGCCTGAAGAAGCCAATCCTTCGCGCTGCGGAGGCGTCAGGTCAGTTCGCGACGGGTTTTGAATCCGCATCCGAGAACGACGGCCGATTGTGCAACACGTCCTGAACGCGAGGGTCCTTGATTACGGTGGCAAAATCCTTGTCTTTGCTCACGGACGGCATGTCCTTATAGCCGTAGTCGCGGGCAAGCTTCAGATAGTGCGCTGCATGCTCGGCGTCACCCAAGCGCGCGTAGGCCTTGGCCAGGAAGAAATTCAGCGTTCCGGGATCGGGCGCAGACCGCTGCTGCATAATCGAGCCACCGGAGCCGCTGTGATTGTCGAAAATAGTCGGATCGATTGCGAGTGCCTTGTTGAAGGAATCCATCGCCAATTCGTACTTCTTCCCTGAATAATACGCATACCCGAGGTTGCTGTAGACCGTTGCCTCGGAAGCACCCATCCTTAGCGCGCGCTTGTAGTAGTTCACGGACTTCGAATAGTGGTGCAGGCCATATTCGAGCGTTCCGAGATTGTTCACCGGAGTCGCAAACGTCTTATCCGCAGCTTCGGCTCGCTTGTAGTACGATTCGGCGGAGTCGTTTCCGCCCAACTCCTGATAGGCCACGCCCAACTTATTGAATAGTACAGCGTCGTTACGTCGCCGCGTTGCATCGCCCTTCGGTTCACCGCTTCCGCTAAAAAGACGCCCAAAGAAGCCCTTGTGCTCTTCCGTAGGTAATTTGCGTTGCCGGGCGATCGAAAGATATGCATCAATCGCGGCGGCGTATTCCTTGCGAGCCATGAGAATGTCCGCATGCATTTCAAGGTTCTGTTCGGCGGTCATCGCTGGCGGGGCGGATGCCGACGTCTGGCTCACAGACGCACGGGCATTTTCCTGAGAATGCGCCGACAGGGTGAAAATAAGTACTGCAGGAACGGCGAAGAGGGCAAGATTCCTCATAGCCCTTCTCCTTTTGCCACAACGGGACCTGAAGCCAGCGGATACTTCCCCCTAATGCTGTGGCTTTGAATTGTCCGCAGGCTGTTTGTCGTCTCCACCAAAGATACCAAATATCTTGCCGAGGACGCTCTTTTTCTTCTCTTTCGGTTGCTCTGTTTGGGCCGCCTCGCCTGGCGCAGCCTGCTGAGCCGGCGGCGATCCTATCGTAGAGGGTTGATGATTTGGAGTGGGTGCGCTGCCCTGCGCGGGAGGCGGAGGAGGATTACCGTCACCACCGAAAAGGTGTGACAGCCATTCGCCAGGACCGTTCCCTTGTCCGGCAGTATTCGCAGAGTCGCAATACTGCGTTGGTTGCGTCCCTGACAAAAAGTATTCCGGCACCATCTTCGGGCAAGCCGGTGCCGCCAGCATACCGGTGTCAGGATCGATTTCCTGCTCCACCACTCCATCCGGCGGCTCGAAATTGGTTGTGTTGTGGTACTCCGGCAGCGCAATGGCGCGCTTCATGAACTCGCCCCAGATTGGGGCGGCGAGTTGTCCGCCGGTAAGGACGACGTCGCGGTTATCGTCGAATCCGACCCAAACCACACAAAGTAAATTGGACGTGTAACCGGAGAACCAAGCGTCGTGTGAACTACCGGTCTTGCCCGCTGCCGGCGCCTCGAAACCCATCGCGCGCACAGGATAACCCGTGCCGTGATTGATCACATCTTCGAGCAGGCTCGTGACCAGGAATGAAACTCGTGGGTCCAGCACGAGTCGTGTTTGCGGCGTATTCGTCTCAACCGTCGTTCCCTGATCATCCACCACGTTGCGGATGAAAAGCGGCTCGGCTCGCACCCCGCCATCGGCAAACCCGGTGTACGCCGCTGCCACCTCGATGGGCGTCATCTCGTAAGAACCCAGTGCAAGCGCCGGAGTCGCCATCAGATTGTCTTGCACGCCCATTTGCCGCGCCATATCGACAACCCGCTGATAACCGATCATCTCTGCCACTTTAATTGTGGCCACATTGAGCGACCGCATCAGCGCGTCCCGCACGGTCACCGTACCGTAGAACTCTTCGCCGTAATTGTTCGGCGTATACTCCTGATTGTTGAATTCAAATGTTGTCGGAACGTCGTCCACCGTCGTGCTCGGCGTCACAATTGGCTCTTGGTTCTGAATCGAATCGTTGAACGCCGCCGCGTACACGAATGGCTTGAACACCGAACCCGGCTGCCGGTGAGCAAGTGCATGATTCAGTTGGCTCTCGCCGTAATTGCGCCCGCCGACAAGCGCGCGAATCTCGCCCGTCTTAGGATCGAGCGCCACCAGCGCCACCTGCGGCTTCGGCACCGCCTCTCCGCGCTTTTTCCAGATTGCATAGCGGCGCGCGAGCAGTTTATCCACGTTCGCCATCCCGATTTGCACCGCTTCCGCCGCGGCATTTTGCAAATCCGGATCGAGCGTCGAGTAAATACGATAGCTTTGCGTCGCCAGGTCGCTTTCCGAGAATTTCTCCAGCAGATGGTCCTTCACCATATCGACAAAATATGGCGCCGAACTGCTGTTCGTTCCCCCATTTACGAAATGCAGCTTCGTGTTCTTCGCCTGGTCTTCCTGATCCTTCGTGATGTAGCCATCGTCCACCATTTGCCCCAGCACACGGTCTCGCGCTTCGTCGGCGCGGTCCAAATGGTGCTCCGCAGCCGAATAGCGGTTAGGTGAACGGATAATTCCAGTCAGAAACGCGCACTCCCCTAGGTTAAGTTCACGAACGTCTTTCCCGAAGTACGCCTGCGCACCTTCCCCGAACCCGCGAATCGAAAAACTGCCGCGATTCCCAAGATAAATGTCGTTGGCGTAGAGCTCCAGAATCTGCTCTTTCGAGAAGCGCTCGTTCAGCTCGGCCGCCATCAGGATTTCCTTCAGCTTGCGGCTCCAGATGCGCTTTGTGGTGAAGAAAAACGTGCGCGCCACTTGCATGTCGATCGTGCTCGCACCCTGCGCCTTCTCGCCGCTCCGCAGGTCGTAGAACGCCGCGCCGAATACACGCACGAAATCGAGAGCGCCATGTTCGAAAAACCGCTTGTCCTCCGCCGCGAGCAGCGCATGGACTAAATCCGGCGGGAGATCCTCATATCTCACGATCCGCCGCTTTTCACGTGTGCTGTCAAAAAGATTTGTCAGTAGCTCCGGCTCGATTTCAGCCGTAGCGGCCGGAGTATTGGTAGGCAGTTGCACGATTCGGTCAACGCCATAAGGCGAAAAGGTCACCTTGAGGGAATTGCGCCCGTGAAAATACGAGGCCGGAGAGGGATGTACCTCCACCACAGGGCCGGAAACCTTATAGTAGCCTGCTGACCCCGGCACATCGCTTTCTTGATAACCGGCGCGCAGCAGGTAACTCGTCAAATCCGCTTCACGCAGCGATTCTCCGGTAAAGAT
>DATEGW010000045.1:0-33562 GCA_035279845.1 Candidatus Acidiferrales bacterium
GCACCATTCCACACCGGTGATAACGATCACATCGTGAGAACTTGGCTGACTCTACATTTCGCATAGGCCACTCTGAGAGAAGGCCAATCTTTGGAAAGCCGAGGTGAACTGAAATGGGGGAAAAGAGCGCTACTGCTACAGTGATGAAACCAACTTCGGAGACCGCGCCAAGCGCGATTAAGATCTCTGAACCATCAGACATGTTCGAGCGCTTGGATCGACTCTACAAATCGATCGCGCGCCGTGCATTTGAACTTTTTGAAGGCAACGGGAAGACGCCGGGACGCGAACTTGACGACTGGTTCAAAGCGGAATCCGAGCTCTTGCATCCAGTCCACATCACCATGACTGAAAAGGAAAACACAATCACAGTGCAGGCAGAAGTTCCGGGATTTTCGGAAAAAGAGCTCGATATTCAGGTGGAGCCGACCCGGCTGACGATCACGGGAAAGCGGGAAACCAGCAAGAAAGAAGAGAAAGGCAAGACCGTCTACCGGGAACGCTGCTCGGACGAAATCCTGCGCGTGATTGAGTTGCCGGCTGAAGTGAATAGAGAAAAAGCCACGGCTACGCTGAGGAACGGAATCGTCGAGATCGAAATACGGAAAGCGGAGAAGGCTGCCAGCACGAAAGTGAACGTGCAGGCTGCATAGAGCCGCTAATTAATTTTCACGAATCCCACGCGTCCGCTGCCTGTGGTCCGCCATCGCGAGCGGCTCAGGCAGCAGCCCGCGTGGAAACAATTCAAATGAGGTTAAAACGCCATGAAAACCGATTTCGAGTTGCAAAGGGACGTGCTTGATGAACTGTCTTTCGACCCCAGCGTTGATGCGGCAGAGATTGGCGTATCCGTGGACAACGGGGTGGTGATGCTCAATGGCGCCGTCAAGAGCCTGAATGAAAAATGGGCTGTGGAGCGCGCTGCACAACGAGTAAAGGGCGTGGCCGCTTTAACGGATGAGCTGATCGTCAAGCGGCTGGGGACAACTGGCGAAGCGACACGGATATTGCGCGAGCGGCAGTAAACGCTCTCGACTGGAATCCTGCCGTTCCGCGTAAGCAGATCAAGGTGCTGGTGGAGCATGCCTGGATCACCCTCGAGGGAACCGTCGATTTTCACTTCCAAAGAGATGCGGCTGAGATGGCCGTATCGCATCTGCGCGGCGTGAGAGGAGTATCGAACCTGCTTACAGTCCAGCCGCAGATCTCGTCCGCCGACATCAAAGCGCAAATCGAAAGCGCCTTGGAACGCGCGGCGCAGGTGGATGCGGAGAAAATCAGAGTCGTGACGACGGGAAGCACGATAACGCTCAAGGGAGAGGTAAGAACGTGGGCTGAGCGAAACGAAGCGGAACGGGCCGCTTGGGCTGCGCCGGGCGTATCACAGGTTTACAACGAATTGAAGATCGTGCCGGTGTTCGTGCAGCGATTCGACGGGAGCAACCGATGATTAAGAAACAGAGCGACGGATACCGCGTTTTATCGAGCAAAGGCAAAAATCTTGGCGGGCCTTACAAAACACGCGAAGAAGCATTGAAACGATTGCGCCAGGTTGAGTTCTTTAAACGGCACAAATGACGGGGGCAGCTCGCATCAATTGCGGTAGTTTTCCTAATTACGCGACAAGTAGTGGTCGAAAAAGCGGACAAGAAAGCTCACGCCAAACAACCACACAATTCCTACCAAGAGCAACACGATTGCCGCGACTGCGTCAAAGAGCGATGTGTAACGTCCCGTGAGAAATTGCATTCCCGGCAAATCGAGCACCGCAAGAATGACTAGCACAAGCCCGGTTACTCTCGCCCAGAAGATAAGGCCACCCAATACACGGCGTTGTCGTGTGACTAGCATGTGCGTTTCTTGCGGTTTAATACTTCAAATGATCGTTACAGCGCGGTGATGCAAATCACGCGTGATGGCAGGCGTTGAGGGCTCGTGAGCAGGCGCCGTAATTCTAGGTATAATCTTCGCGCGTAATTCCTAGCTTTTTCATTTTGGAATTCAGAGTAGTCCTCTTCACGCCAAGACGCTCAGCAGCACCATTTGGGCCTGAGATCATGCCCTTGGCCTCGCGAAGAATGCGGAGAATGTGGTCTCGCTCGGTATTTACGAGAGTCCCATCGCTGGAATTGCTGGACTCCACCTCAGGCAGTGTCTTGAGTTCGGCCAACGGAGCGCGCAGGACGGAGCCCGGAGAAAGAATCACGGCTCTCTCGATGAAGTTTTCGAGTTCGCGAACATTACCGGGCCAATTCCAACGCGTGAAAGCATCCATCACTTCCGGCGGAATGGTTTTGATCTGACGAGCCATGCGGCGGGCGTGGACATCGACGAAATAGCGCACGAGGAGAGGAATGTCGTCTTTTCTGTCGCGCAAGGCGGGGATGCTAATCGGGAATACTTTCAACCGATAGTAAAGGTCGCGGCGAAATTGACCGTCAGCAACCATCTTTTCCAAATCACGGTTCGTTGCGGCAACGAGCCGAATATCCACAGACATTGTTCGCGTGCTGCCGAGACGTTCAAATTCCTTTTCTTGCAGAGCACGCAATAGCTTCGGTTGAAGTTCGAGAGGGATATCGCCAACTTCGTCAAGAAACAGCGTGCCTCGGTGAGCAAGCTCCAATCGGCCGACTTTTTGCGCGATGGCTCCGGTAAAAGCGCCTCTCTCGTGTCCGAACAGCTCGCTTTCGAGCAGTCCGGTTGGAATTGCTGCACAATTCAATTTGACGAATGTATGATCGTGGCGACGGCTGAGGCGATGAAGCGCGCGAGCGATCAACTCTTTGCCCGTTCCCGTTTCTCCAAGAATCAGGACTGTGGCGTCCGTCGGCGCGACGGTTTCGACTTGCTTCAACACCTGCTTCAATACGAAATTCTGGCCGACGATTTCATCAAAGCTGCTAAGCAGTTCCTCCTCGAGGTAGCGCTTTTCCTGCTCTGAACGTCTTATTTTCTCTTCAGCCTGCTTGCGTTCAGAAATATCTCTAATCGTGCTGAGCGTGACCTTGCCTTCGGGTGTTTCGATTGGAGCGAGCATGATATCGATGGGAAATTCCTGGCCGTCTCTGCGCCTTCCGTAGAGTTCCAGACCGGCACCCATGGGGCGAGTCCGCGGATTTGCCTCATATTGCCGCCGATGGGAAGGGTGGTTGCGACGGAATCGTTCCGGAACGAGGATATCAATCGATTGGCCGAGGAGTTCTTCACGCTTGTAACCGAAGAAGCGCTCCATCTGTGAGTTGACAGAGACGATCTTGCCCTCTTGATCGGAGACAACAATCGCATCAGGCGAGAACTCGAATAGGGCGCGGAGATGGGCTTCGTGGCGTTGTAAGGCCTGCTCGGCCTGTTTCCGGTCAGTTATATCGTTGTTAATCTCAAAGATCGCGATCGGATTCCCCTGCGAATTGCGCTGGAGGACTTGCCGACTCGCGACGGTGATTCTTCGGCCGTCTTTGGTCGAGTGGACGAGTTCGCCTTCCCAATACTCTTTTTCGCGAAGGGCTTTCTCCACCTCTTCCAATGGTTGGGGAAATTTTGTCTGAAGGAAAGAATGCGTAACCTTGCCGAGGGCGTCTTCCTTCGTCCAACGGTATTTTTCTTCGGCGCCGCGGTTCCAAAATGTAATTCGATTTTCCAGATCACGGATAATGATGGAATCGTGGGCTAGTTCAAGGAGCAGCGCCCGCTCACGGGCTTGAGCCGCGCTCGCATCGCGTTCGTGTTCGATTCTATTCCGTTCGGTGAAATCGCGCGTTACCTTAGCAAAGCCGATCAGCTCGCCATCGGTGTTGCGCGCCGCCGTGATGACGACATTTGCCCAAAAGGGTGATCCGTCTTTTCTGATGCGCCAGCCCTCGTCCTCGTAGCGGCCCGACTCGGCGGCAATCTTCAGCTCATATCCCGGCTTGTCTTTCTCAACATCTTCCCTGGAATAGAAGACTGAGAAATGCTTCCCAACAATCTCTTCGGCTCGATAGCCCTTAATGCGCTCTGCGCCCGAATTCCATGTGGCAACGTGGCCTTCTGGATCGAGCATGAAAATCGCGTAGTCATGCACATTATCTATGAGCATGCGCAAGCGAAACTCAGCGTTTAGCAGATCGTTGATGGTTTGAGCCGCCATATATGAGACTCGGGATTCCTTACGGGCATAAGTACATTGAAGGATACCAAGCCCGCGAGATGGGCAAAGGCAGTACTTACCCCGGTTCCTGAACGCAAATTGATGGACTCTCTTGGTGTAGCGCCGTTTCGCATGAGATGTCAACTCGCGGGCGCGACAAATCGTCATATCGTGTGACATGAAATGGAGCATGGCGAACAGGCGCTTTTTATCTGCTGCTGCGCGGAGGAGGCGAAAACTATTCGAGAGCAGGCCGAATTGGAGCGCCGCACGATAAGCGCCTACGCATTGAATATTGTCCTGCGCATTTTTCCATTTGAGGAAAGGTTCAGGAATGCCCCGCCTAGTCGCGAACCGCATCCGCGTCCGGTAAGGCCCCGAACCGGAATACTGCTACGCTGCACGGTGCAGGGGGCAAATCGGATTCGCGCGGCGGCGGCCCGAGTGCAGGCGTGGCTTGATTGCGGTGGGGACCGGCGCCGCGACCGCCATAGCGCACCTCTCGAACAGAGCTCGCTCTCAATGAACAACCGCCGGCAAGCGCGGGCGGTAGACCAGATTGAGCACACGGAGTACGTCTTCAGGCGAGAGTTCGACGGAGAGCGGCGGCGCGATTGATTGAATGTGCGTCACGATGTCGTCCATGGAGAGTATGCCGATCAGCTTGCGTTGATCATTGACGACTGGGAGACGGCGAACTCGCGCCTCAGCCATTGCCGTCAAAGCGGAACGGACGTCGTCCTGGGCTTTGCAGCAAATCACTCTCGGTGGGGCGACCTCGCTGACAACAATATCGCCTGGAAGCTTGTTTCGCGTCCCCAAGGCGATGCAAATGTCCCTGTCGGTGACGACGCCGACAACTTTCTCGTCAGCATCGACGAGGGGCAGAATCCCACAGTTGTAATCCCACATCAACTCAACGGCTTCCCCCAGATTCGTATCGGGACGGCAATAGGCTGGAGTTCCTGTCATTAGCTCAACGACTTTCATATGTTTCCTCCTTCGCATAGTCTTCTCGTTCCACGAAGTCAGGCGCGCACGGTTAAGACTGGGCAGGCAGCTCGCGCCACTACCAGATGAGAGACGGCGTGGCCGAGATGCGTGGCGGCGCCGATGTTGCTAACGCTGTTGCGCAAACCGAGGACAATCAAGTCAACCTGGTCTTCACGTGCGATTTGCAGGATTCGATCCGCAGGTTTTCCGTATGCAAGCACCGTCAGTGGACGACACCAGAGTTGCGCCTCTTCCGGAACTATTTTCGCGAGCGCGTTTGTGTCTGCTTCGAAGGGATCTCCGAAAGCGGCTTCTCCGCCGCGCCATTCGGGTTCCCGCATTACGTGGAGCAGGATGAGGAATGCGCGGTTTTGCTGAGCCAGCGCGATTGCGTGTGGCAAGGCCGCCAGCGAATGCGGCGAAAAGTCTGTGGCAAAAAGTATACGGTGGAAACGTTGTGGTTCCTGGACCGGAGAGTTGACGCTCGGGCCAACTGTAAGTACCGGGATGGGCGAGCGCCTGAACACTTCTTCGGCAACCGAGCCAAGCAGGAATTTTTCGGCGCCTGTACGACCGTGAGTACCCAAAATAATGAGATCTGCGGCGGTGTTGCGCAGCGACTCTTGAATCGCCTCCCACACGTCCGCCGCACGGGTAATATTCACGTCATGTGATATTGCGGCAAGCCCCGTTTCCAGGCCCCGCACTTCCGATTGGGCATATTCCAACTGCGTCTCCATCGTACGTGCGAGCGCATCGGGAGTTGCGTAGCTCATCGGCTGCGGCGGAAGCACATGAAGCATATGGATCGTGGCGCCATATGCGCGCGCCAACGTTACAGCAAACGGTAGCGCTCGTTCAGATGGTGTAGAGAAGTCCGTCGGAAACAGAATGCTCTTGAATGCGACGCGCGCGCTCGTTGTGACTGGTCCAATAGCCGTGGCCAATTTGTCCTCCCGCTAATTCGGTGCCTTGTTTTCTTCGCGCCAATCTGACGCAAAAATATTCTGATGAATCTGAGCGGCTCCCGCGACTTCCGCCTTGGATCTAGGTCGGGCAACGCGCTTGATCGCGACCGGCTCGGGCGGCTTCGTGCGTTTTTGGGCTTTCTTTTTCGGCATCATGCTAATTACCTCCTGCGAGATGATTCCGAATAACTCCTCGACCATAGAATCGCTGGACTGCCGTCCACACGCCGTGACATACGTCACACGTCTTTGGAAGGCTAGAAAGGCTCAAGAGCGGCGGACTATTCGACAGGCTTGATGTACTTAAGGCCCAGTTCCGTTTTCTTCTCCGATCTCTATCGCCCTTACCACGAAGCGGTCAGGCGCTGGACCAATGTAATTGAAAGGGAAGCAGGTGATGAGAGTGATCTCGTTAGATTGGGATGGAGCAAGAACACTTACGTTGTCTGGCGGCATCACGCGAATCCACTCGACTCTGTATTGATACAGGCCATCGAGGGTCTCGATCGTGATGAGGTCGGCTGACCGAATGTTTCGCAGCGGGCGGAAGAATGTGTCGCGGTGGCCCGCCAGCACAACATTACCGGCGTCGCCGGGAAGGGGTGTGGAACTCAAATGCCCGACAGCGTGACGAAGGACAGCATTCGAATCGCCTTCCGCGATCATCACGCTCAAACCGATGCGTGGCACGTCCATGCGGCCGATAACGTTGCCGATAGCGATAGGTGGGGGAGCATTTTTTGTGACGGAAACGACCGAAGCGTCCGGGGCCATGTCCTCAGTCGAAACCGTATCAGCAGACAGACCCGAAACGGTAGAAGACGGCACCGCATCCGTTTCGGAGTTTGCCGGCCGCATTGTTTCAAACATCCGGGCAGCGCTCTTCTGATAACGATAAGCGTCGTTGACGACGTAGCCAGCGTACACAAGCGCCATCCCGCCAATCAGCATGAGCATATAAGAAACTGCAATCGCGATCCTTCGGCCGAGTTGATGTCCAGGCGTTCCTCGTCGACGCTCGATCGACGTATTCACGTTAGCTTTTCTCCGGAACGTAGATCGCGGGTGATGGATGGAACAGGTACCCCAGTCGCGTCCGCACGTGCAATTTGCGGCCTGGGGCTGCGACCTTCACCTGAATCTTGCGAAAAGTTCTATCACTTGCATTCTGTTGTGGCTCGTAGCCGATGGTGTATTGTTCGCGCAGATCGCGTGCGATCTGCTTCGATATGTCACTCACCGTTGAGACATCAGAAGGAAAGTACGCAATACCACCCGTCTCCTGCGCGAGGTGACGCAGTACGCTCGGGTTCTGGTCCTTATAGAGACCGCCGATCAGTCCGATTGCGTAAATTGCGGCCCTTGACTCGCGAGCCAAGCGTGTAATTTCGCGATAGTCGAAGCGGCTCGCATCGTCACCTCCATCGCTGATGATGATGAGGGCCTTTCGTTCGTGGTCTCCAGCTCGCAGATGCTCCAGTCCAGCGGCGATTGCGTCATAAAGGGCAGTTCGGCCGATTGTATTGGCATCTTCAATGGACTTCTGCAGGTCCGCCGGATCGGCCGTGAACGGTCCGCCTGCAAACGCAGGAATGGATATGTCGTCGCCGAAATTCACGACGAACATTTCATCCTCTGGATTGCTGGAGCGCGCAAAGATTTCGGCCGCGGCAGCAACTTCGGGCAACTTTCCACTCATGCTTCCGCTGTGGTCAACCAATAAACCAACGGTTACAGGCGTGTCTTCTTGCCGAAAGAACGCTATTTTCTGCGACTGACCATTCTCGAAAACCGCAAAATTATCGATTCTCAAGCCGGAGACGAAACCGCCTTTCGAATCGAGCACGCTTATGGGGAGGACTACGAGATTGGAAGTGACGGAGATGACGGGGCCTTGAGCACTGTCCGCCTGTTTTGCGCTTGTTACGCTTAGCGCCGCTATGATAGGCCACGCGAACAAAATGCACAGGACGGCGCCAATATATTCGATTGCGCGCCGCCCTGATTTGCATTCTTCACGCATGGGCTGAAGTGCCGTCAACGCTCATGCCCGGTTCTTGCCAAACAGCAGCTTCAGGCCAAGTCCCGCGATGATCGAAATGAATCCGACCAGCACGATCAACGGCGTTGGGCTTGCTGTCTTTGGCAGAGTCGAAGGCGCCGGCGTTTGTTGTGCAACCTCATTTGCCGGCGCAGTCATTTCAAACGCCTCAGTTATTGGCTCTTCCTTGGCCTCAGGAGTAACTGCAACAAGAGGCACCGTCTCAAGCTTATTCGCTGGGACCTCGACGGTTTCCGCCGGGACCGGCGCCTGTGCTTCCTGGGCTAATTGGACCGCCCGCTTCTTTGGATACACAAATTCCCGCCCAAAGCTATCTCCCGGATAAAACCATGAGCGGAGAGCGGCAGGTGCTCCTGCTTGGCGCTCGTGAAATTCAATAACTGTGTCCTCGGCGGGCGTCAGCCGGTAGTCGTAAATGGTAAGGATTGTGGTGAGCAGTTTGGTCTCGTCTTCGTTGTAAATCTGCACCACGTTTCTAGATCCCATCGTGGGCAGCAGCTTGAATGTATAGGTTCCAGCCGGCAATACCATCCCAGGCACCTCGACTGGGTGGCTAAATGTCAACTGAGTTTTCTTGTTCCAGGCATCAGCTCCCGCGGGCGCCGCAAGGATCGCAGCACCGACAAGAATCATCAGCCCGACCAGCAACGCCTTGAAGATTCTCATCAACCTTCTCCTTTCGAGGCGGGCTCAAAGTCTCGTGCTTAGCTTCTTGTAAGGGTGCATTTTACCGCCCGCTCTGGCTCCTTGTACCTCAATGTCCAATTGCGACGCTGTGCGTTGCATCACAGGTATTGGGGTGACGGCCATCACAGCGGATGTTTTCTTATTCGGACTATCAATTCTGACAGTTGACGTTCATGACCGCCGCACACAAGAGGCGATGAAAGCAGGTCTGCCATGGATAGTGCGAAGATAAAACTACTATTGGGAGCGTCAGCGGCAAGCCTTTTGCTCGCACTTGCAGCGATTCCGCAATCGATGCGCAGCCAGATGCCGCCGGGGCCGCAAACATCTGGCCCCGGAGCAGCAAGCGGCACCGAAGCGCAAGCTCCGAAGCAGTCCGGGTCCGTTCCTCAAGCAGGAGAGGCAATTACGAGCGAAACGGCGCTTGTGAACGTCGATGTGCTTGCTGTCGATGAGGACGGTACGGTACTCGGGGGGCTGAAGAAGGAGAACTTCCGGCTGCTCGACAACGGCAAACCACAAACCATCACGAACTTCGCACCCGTTAGTGCGCCGATCACGATCGCCGTACTGATGGAATACAACTCGAGTTCCTATAACTATTTTTCGGCGAAGGCAGTCGATTGGGGATCCCTCTTTATCAATCACCTCGAGCCGCTGGACTACATCGCGCTCGTGACCTACGACCTGAAGCCGACCGTTCGCACCGACTTCACGCGCAACAAAGCGGAAGTGCGCGACACGCTGTACCGGCTGGGTTATCCAGAATTTCGCGAAGCGAATCTTTTCGATTCGCTCCTGGATACATTGGATCGCCTCGAGAGAATTAAAGGGCGCAAAGCGATGCTCGTCCTGAGCACTGGCGCCAATACGTTCAGCTCGTACACGTTGAACAGTGTGCTGGACCGTCTTCGTCGCACAGACGTAACAATTTTCTGCGTCGGCCTGGCTGAAGCGGAGTACCTGAACTATGGCGACGGCTTCGGCTATCTCCAAGATAAGAATCAGCTGGATACTTTTGCGGATCAAACCGGCGGAATCGCCTATTTTCCGCGTTTTCAAGGCGAGTTGCCCAGCATTTTCAGCAGCGTTGCTGCGATCCTTCGCAGCCAATACACACTTGGATTCACTCCCAAGATTGCCGCTCGCGACGGCAAATATCACAAATTGCAGATTCAGATTGTTGGGGCGGGCGGCAAGCCTTTGATCGTGACGAATAAGCAGGGCAAGAAGCGGAAGGTTGTCGTAACGGCACGGCGCGGCTATGTGGCTCCGAAGAACGACATCGACGCCGGCGGGAACTGATCGTGAAGTGCATGAAGGGAGAAATGCGATGAGGAAGATTCTGTATCGGTTTGTGGCGATCGTGATGTGCGAGCTGCTGATATTGTTGCCGCTCGATAAGAGCGCCGTTTTACAGTCACAACAGCAGCAGACAGCCCGGCCGGCGCCAGCGCAGACTTCGAAAACCAGTTCGGACACACTGGCTGAGCTGCGCACATACATGCAAAGGCCCTATGTGGAGCTATTCGAGCTGGCTCCGCATCTTGAATTCAGCACGGCGGACATCGAGCGCGAGCGCAAAGCGCTCAATTCAGGCAAGGACTTTTGCGTGAATCGCTTTAAGGCACATGCAAATGCGTACAGCAAGCAGATCGACACGACGCGCGCCAACCTGAAGAAAAATACTGCGACGATGAAAGATGAGCAACGCAAGCAGGTTCATTGCGACATTCAGAATTTCGAATTGCGGCGCAGCGAAGCACAAATTCTAGCCAACAGCGCCATCCCGACAGCTTATGCCAACCTGAACGCAAAACTGGACCTCATTCAGAATTGGCCCGCCGCTTACCAGCAGGCGCGGCGCGAGCTTGCCGACGGCTCCTACAATACGCGCCGTTGGGGTGACGTGAAGGATATCGGTTTCCGCGAAATCGCCAAAGGCCAGGAAGACGACATAAAAAAAGGCCAGCAGGCGCTAGAGGAAATGAAACGTGCAGGATTACTTCCTCCTGAAGTAGAGGACAAAGCGATTCAGGAATATGTGAATACGATTGCGCAGCGGATTGCAAAGGCGTCAGATCTCAAGGTTCCGCTGCACGTCACGGTTCTGAATTCCCGCGAAATCAATGCCTTCGCATTGCCCGGCGGCTATCTCTTCATTGAGCGCGGTCTGCTCGAAGCGGCCGACGATGAGTCCGAAGTGGCCGGCGTGATCGCGCACGAAATCGCACACGATACGGCACGCCACAGCGCCAAGCTGATGAAGCGCGCGACGATCGCCAGCATTTTTTATCAGGCGGCGCAGGTCGCTGCGATCATACTGACGGGCGGAGTTGCGGGCATCGGTCTCTATTACGCACTGCAGTACGGCTTTTACGGTTTGGGACTCGTGCTCGACCTGAAACTTCTGGGCGTGAGCCGCGATTACGAATTGGAAGCCGATCAGCTCGGCGTGCAATATGCCTGGAACGCAGGCTATGACACAACCGGTTTCGTCCGCTTCTTCGACAAGATGGCGACTAAGATGGGTTATGTGAACGGCGTAAGCTGGTTCCGCACGCATCCACCCTTCTATCAGCGGATGGTGAACTCCGAACGCGAAATCATGTTCCTGGCTCCAAAACAGAGTGCGATCACTCAGACATCCGCATTCGAACAAATGAAGAAGGAATTGGCACCCATCAGCGCCGCGGCCGAGAAGGAAGAATTTGATAAGCCCAGCCTCCTTATCCCCAAGGAAGAAGGCTGCACACCTCTGCCGAAGCTGGAATACAAGGTCGATCAGCCAGTCGAAGAGCTCTGCAAGATGCCGCTGGAGCCGCCTCAGCCAACCTCAAGCCCCGATGCGGGACAGTGAGGAAGTTGGGCCCATGGCAAACCAGGAGCAGTACGGCGCGAGCAGCGCGCAGTCAGCAATGATGACGTGACCAAAGAAGGATGCGATTCGAGCGTGTGATTTGTGTCACGGTAGTGACAGACACACCCGAGTAAGCTGCAGGCAGGTCGAATCCCACAATGGACGCCCGTATCGCATTGCCGGCGGCAGCCTTACAAAGGCCTGGATCTTCACGGAGGAGGGATGTGCCGTGGAAGAGTCCGCCTTTCCTGATCGCCTCGCTCGCGACTCTCAGCATCGCCCTGCACGTCGTTCTGCGTTATTTGATGAACGCCCAGCCCACCCTTTGGCAAGCTCCTCTGATCGCCGCGCTCATCGTGGGCGGAGTCCCTCTCGTTGGGAGGTTAGGGCGGCAGCTTTTGCGGGGCGAGTTTGGCTCCGATCAACTGGCGGGAATCTCCATCGTCACGTCCGTTTTTCTCGGTGAGTATCTCGTCGGCGTGATCGTGATTCTTATGCTTTCTGGCGGAACCGCACTGGAACAGTTCGCGAGCCGCCGCGCCTCTTCGGTTCTGGACGCGCTGGCGAAGCGTGTTCCCCAAACGGCGCATAGGAGCGACGATGGAAAGATAACCGATATTGCCACCGGAGACGTTGCAGTCGGGGACGCACTCCTCGTCTTTCCTCATGAAATTTGTCCGGTCGATGGTGTCGTCATCGAAGGCCGGGGGAAGATGAATGAGTCTTATCTGACGGGCGAGCCATTTGAGATCGAGAAAGTGCCCGGAAGCGAGGTGCTATCAGGGGCCGTCAACAGCGACGTCGCGCTGCGAATACGCGCTTCGAAATTGGCGGTCGATTCGCGTTACGCAAGGATCATGCAGGTCATGCAAGATGCCGAGGACCGGCGCCCCCGCATCCGCCGCCTGGCCGATAGGTTAGGGGCGTGGTATACGCCGATTGCACTGGTTCTAGCGGTGCTGGCCTGGTGGATTACGGGCGAATCGCAGCGTTTTCTGGCAGTTGTCATCGTTGCCACTCCGTGCCCCCTGCTCATCGCAATCCCTGTCGCGATTATCGGCGCGATATCACTGGCGGCGCGGCGCGGAATCATTATTAAAAATCCAGCCGTATTGGAACAGATCGATCGTTGTCACACACTGATTTTCGACAAAACCGGAACCCTCACGTACGGTAAACCGTCGTTGTCAGAAATCCTGTGCGCACCCAGATTCACGAGAGTGGAGGTTCTTCAGAATATTGCAAGCCTGGAGCGCTACTCGAAACATCCTCTGGCTGCGGCAATTCGGGATGCGGCTGAGAGCGCAAAACTCCCGCTTAAGCCCGTCTCGCAAGTGAGCGAGCCACCGGGGCAAGGCTTGCTAGGGACTGTGGATGGAAAGAGTGTCAGGATCACAGGGCGCAAGAGGATTGAACAACTGGGGCTCTCCTTGCCGCCCGTTGTATCCGGTCTGGAATGCATCGTCTTTATCGATGGTGTGTATGCCGCAGCCTGTCGGTTCCATGATGCGCCACGAAGCGACACTCGCCCGTTTATTGGGCACCTCGGCCCGAGCCATTCGGTGAGTCGCGTGATGCTTGTCTCAGGTGATCGCGATGAGGAAGTTCGTTATCTGGCCGGTCAGGTTGGCATCAACGAGATTCATTCCGCGAAGAGCCCCGAGGAAAAAGTAGCGATCATTCGCGACGAGACGAGCCGGGCGGCGACGCTCTTCCTCGGCGATGGCATCAATGATGCTCCCGCGATGCAGGCTGCTACTGTGGGTGTCGCTTTCGGCATGCAAAGCGATATTACGGCCGAGTCTGCCGACGCGGTGATCCTGGAAACGTCGCTGAGTCGCGTGGATGAACTTATGCATATCGCAAGACGAATGCGCAGGATCGCGCTCGAGTCCGCTATCGGCGGAATGGCGCTAAGCATCGTGGGCATGGTCGTAGCGGCATTCGGATACCTGCCGCCGGTTGGCGGTGCGGTGGCGCAGGAGATTATCGATCTTGTGGCGGTGTTGAACGCGGTGCGTGTGGCTTTACCGCCGCGGTCGCTGAGCGATTTCTGATTTCGACAAGAAGGAGACTGGGTTAAAGAGTAGGCGAGCGCCTCTGGCAGGCTGTACGATTGCCTCTCCAAGCAGGACACCGCGATCGTGTGAGTTCAAGGGCGTCTTTGGCGCCACTTCAGCGCTTCGTTGTAATCGGCGAGTGTGTTCATGTTTTTCAATACCGAGCTATCCTTTTCAGGAATTATTTCTACGGATAGCGCTTTTAAAGCGTCGGTTACTTTGTGAGTGCCGGACGCCAGTAACTGCGCCAACGGTTTGGCACATTCGGACCTATAAGCTGCGGCTAATGGTTCGAGACCGTGTGCAGTCTGAGGGATCACGGCCTGTGCGTTCGATTCCAGGGCGCGGAGAGCAAGAGACTCAAGCCATTGAGCCGTCAGATAAGGCAGGTCGCACGCCAAAATGAGAGTCCAGGGTGTCCGGGCATTGGACAAAGCGGTCACAATGCCGAAAAGCGGGCCTTTGCTCCTGGCGGTCTCTATTCTCATCGAGGAATGCCGATCTGGAATCACATTGAGTCCGAGATTTGCATATTTCTCTACCGGCCCGACAACCGTGGTACGGCTCACAAGAGGCGCGACGAGTTGAACGGTGTTTACAACGAGCGGGATGCCTCCGAACTCCAACAGAGCTTTGTCCCTGCCCATGCGAGAGCTGACGCCACCGGCGAGAATAAACGCCTCGACATCCGGCAGACGGTTCATGATACCGGTGTGATTTTAGGCAGAAAGCGTTCTGCAGAGTGCTTCCGGTGCCGTTCGACTTTTGTGTTGGATGACCCCTTCATATCTAATCTAAACAGGCTATCCGGCTTTAGAGGGCGTTCGGGGCTGACTTCCGGAAGCGATGACCGAAAGCCGATGCATCAATCCAACGAAGGTGATCAGCCAAGCGGCCAAGGCGATATAGACGAAGGTATGCGCTATCGATCGCAGGAACGGCAGGGACGTGACTTCGGAGAGTCTCAGGGTCGCAACGGTGTACATCCCCAAAGGAAATACCAAACCCCAGTAGAGAGGATCATAGGCTAGCTTGAAACGTTGGTACCCATGCCTCCAGACTCCCAAGATTACGAGCATGGGAATCCACCATGTGGCAGTTGACCAGAAAAACAGCGTGAAGCCTTTGAGGAACGGCAACATCGGAGACAGAAAAGGAGCGGCCGAAGCATGTTGAACGAGAAGCGCTCCAGCCAAGGTGGAGATCGCCACGGCTCCCATATTAATCCAATACGGCGGCATGAGATCCGAAGGAGAAAACACAAAAAATGTGTAACGGTAGAAGATCAGCGAAATCATCCAGATGTAGAGCATCCCACCCGAGAGCCACAGGCATAGCGCAGCAAACAAAAGATGATCACTATGCTCGGGGAATGCGGGAGAGAGCAAAGTCGCCAACTGGGAGACTGCTTCTGTGGCTACAACGGCGAGCAGCCACCCTCCGTTGATGCCGTCCG
Organism: Candidatus Acidiferrales bacterium; assembly: GCA_035279845.1. Lineage (GTDB taxonomy): Bacteria > Acidobacteriota > Terriglobia > Acidiferrales > UBA7541 > Palsa-295. Next base: position 15,216 of record DATEGW010000045.1, read on the forward strand.
GTAAGCTTGGCTTTTTTTGCTTTACCGTGAACGCAGTAAAAATCACGTAAGTCAGCAAGATCCAGAGCGATGCCGCCAAAAACCAAAGCACAAGCGCCACGCGATATTGCTCGAACACAACAACCGCCTCGGCTCCGAGAACGGCGGTTCCCGCAGCAGTGGTGAAGAATCCGACCCCGCGGCCATGATCGATCAAATCCTTAAATGCGTCATTGGGATAGAGGATGACGCGGGCCAGAAGCATCAGCCAGAGGAGAACAAACGCGAGAACATTTAGCCATGAAAGCGCTCTCGCAGTGAGAACCAGGCCGTTTAGATATGCAGCAATGGCCACGATGCCTGTCGCCATGACCAGGGCGAAATAGGCTGGCTGGAGAATACGAATATTCCGGGCAATCTGCCCTTCTGTAGAGGCACGTGTTGCCGGGGACTCATGCATGAGAACGCTCATGGCAACTTCGAATTAGGCGCAGGGCCGTTCTTTCGAGCGTCATAGGTGAACACATGTATGCGTGGGCCCACGCAATATGTTGTCAGACGAGTTCATGAGAGCGTGAAGGTCGCGGCTATTATATTGCAGCAACTCCAGAAGTATGTGACACAAATCACCGGCCTCTTGAGAGAGCATGCATTCAAGCGGAATTGTTGGCAGAGCCGGCTCGTTTAGCCCATGAATGTCCTATCGGAAAGGATAGATATGTAGCCAATCGCGGACTTTTCCGATGAGAGCTTCCGCATCTTCAAAAAAGAACCGGCTGCGCGTTTGCGCGGGGCTTTTTATGAGCAGTTGACAATAATTGGCCGCTGAATAAATCCAGACCTTCCAATCCTGTTTCTCGGCCGAAGCACCGATGCAGTCTCGAATCAGGCACTCCATCTCTCCTCTAAGTTCGGGATCCGACAACTCATTCAGCTCGATCAAAATGCCCAATTGGCCCTCTCGAGGTTACTTTGGCGGCCCTTGCCATGCAGACCCCGAATAAGCCTTTTTCCTGCGCGTATTCTGTGACGCTCATCACCGATCTTCATTTAAGAATGGGCCATGCCTTTACGGAACTATGGTTTGCACACGTGCCGTTTTCCTTTTGCCTCTTAGATGTATTGTAGGAGCGAATTCCGGGAGACCGGAAGCCGAAATGGGAACGGGAACTTGATAACGCGGACTGGTGACCGAGTTAGAGCGGGAGTTACGGCCACACTGATCACTGTAGTTCTCGTTGCGGCCATTATCGTAGGTTCGCGCAATCTGCAAAACTTCGATCCCGCGTTAGTGATCTATACATTCGCAACGATTTTTGCGACGTGGGGCGTGGTTTACCATTATCGAGTCTGGCTCGACAAACCTCCGACTCGTGTCTACTGGGAGCGTGGCTGGCAGCTCTTTTGGCAGGCGGGAATATTCCGTTCCGTATTGCGTCTCGTCAAAGTTGCGACAACGCACCTGGCGGCGCAGACATTTATTCGCCGTCGTTCGACGTTACGCTGGTGGATGCATCAGATGCTCTTTTGGGGGTGTCTGCTGGCGGTTGCGATTACATTCCCCCTTGTGTTCGGGTGGATATCGTTTCAATCGCTCCCGACGGACCAGGAGACGTATGTCGTACTACTCTATGGCTTCCGCACGCAAACCTTTCATCTCCATACGCTGATTTCCGAACTGCTTTTTCACGGGCTCGACATCTCGGCATTCCTCGTACTTGGCGGCATTGCTCTCTCGCTGTGGAGGAGATTCCGCGACCGGGGCGCCCAGGCGGTGCAGTCCTTCGCACTCGATTTTTTGCCAATCATTTTGCTGTTTGCAATTTGCGTAACTGGATTGGCGCTTACCGTGTCGCAAAACTGGCTCGGCGGCGAATTCTACAGCTTCCTGGCGATTCTGCATGCCATCACCGTGATTACAGCGCTGCTATATCTACCGTTCGGTAAGTTTTTTCACATCTTCCAACGACCGGCGCAGTTGGGCGTGAAATTTTACCAGGCTGCCGGCGAGGCGGGCGAACGCGCCCATTGCAGACGTTGCGGGCTGTCCTTTGCATCGCGAATGCATATTGAAGACCTGAAGAAAGTTCTTCCGCAAGTGGGATTCGATTACAGTCTCGAAAAAGCGGGCGCCACATGGCAAGAGTTATGCCCGGCATGCAAGCGCAAATCGCTTTCGCTGGCACAGCTTCAATTGAAGGAGATTTCGCGTGGCTAAGGCCCCGTCTTCGCCGGAAGCGATTATCGAACATTTCGGACCGCATCCCGCCTACACGCCTCCAGGAGGATGGGAAGACGAATCGAGAAATCCGGCGGACCGCCTCGTTAAAACGCACTGTTGCTTTTGCGGGCAGCAGTGCGGAATCCAGCTCAAGGTTCGCGGCAATCAGGTGATCGGCTTCGAACCGTGGTACGAGTTTCCGTTCAACCACGGAATGCTGTGTCCCAAGGGCGTGAAGCGTTATATGCAGGGCGGCCATCCCGACCGGCTCCTCGCTCCCTTGATGCGAGCCTCTGAAGGTTTCCGAACGGCTGGCTGGGATGAGACTTTGGACTTCACCGCACGACGTCTAAAAGAAATCCAGGACAAATACGGGAGGGATTCAGTGGCCGTGTACGGCGGCGCTTCCCTGATTTCCGAGAAGTCCTACCTGGTGGGCAAGTTTGCCCGCGTCGCGCTTGGCACTCGCCACATCGACTACAACGGAAGACTTTGCATGGTCTCCGCCGGTGTGGCGTACAAGCTGGCATTTGGCGTAGACCGCAGCCCCCTGCCGTGGTCCGACATTCCCAAAGCGCAGGTGGTCCTTGTGGCAGGGGCAAACGTGGCTGAGTGCGCGCCAATCACGACCGATTACCTATGGCGCTGCAGGGATGCGGGAGGAAAGCTCATCGTTGTCGACCCGCGCATGACTCCGATCTGCCGCAATGCAGACATGTATCTGCCGGTTCGGCCCGGCACCGATTTGGCTCTGTATATGGGCTTGTTGCACGTGGTTCTGCGCGATGGGCTCGAGCGGCGCGACTTCATCGCGAAGTATACGACGGGTTTCGATGAAGTTGCGAAATCGGTGAAAGCGTGGGACCCGCGCACCGCAGCGGAAAAAACCGGCGTGCCACCGGAATCGATTGAACGCGCCGCCCGCCTCTTTGCTAACGCTGAGCGGGCTATTGCCCTCCACGCCCGCGGAGTGGAACACCAATCGAAAGGCGTTGAAAACTGCCTGGCGTTGATCAATCTGTGCCTCGCGACGGGCAACATCGGCCGCGAAGGCGCCGGATGCGCAATGATTACGGGTCAAGGAAACGGGCAAGGCGGCCGGGAACATGGGCAGAAATGCGATCAGCTCCCCGGCCAGCGCTCGATCAACGATCCCGAAGCGCGAGCACATACGGCCAAGGTCTGGGGAATATCCCCGGATGAAATTCCGCAGGCGGGCTACTCAGCGGTGGAAATCATGGAAGCGATTCATCGAGGCGAGATCAAGGGACTGCTATCGGCTTGCTTCAATCCAATCGTTTCGCTGCCCGATTCGAAATTCACGCAGGAGGCGCTGGAGAAATTGGAGTTTTTTGGCGTTGTGGATTTCTTCATGTCCGAGACGGCGCACTTTGCAGATGTGGTCCTCGCCGGAAGTTTGCAGGAGGAGGAGGAAGGCATTGGTTGTACGACAGAAGGCCGCGTAATTCACATCCAGAAAGCGGTCGATCCACCGGGGAATGCGAAGGGGGACAGCTGGATATATTGCGAACTGGCGAAGCGCCTCGGAAAGGCCAAGTTCTTCCCGTATACCTCGACGCGCGAAATCTTTGATGAATTACGCGAGGCGTCTCGCGGCGGCCACGCGGATTATTTCGGCATCACCTATGAAAAGATCGATAAGAATATGGGCGTATTCTGGCCCTGCCCCGATCTGGATCATCCCGGCACTCCGCGCCTTTTCGAAGATGGACGCTCATTCCACGAGGACGGTAAGCACCATTTCGTGGTTACGGAATGGCGCGAGAGCGGCGATCCGGTATCGGCCGATTATCCAATCTATCTCACGACGGGGCGCGTAGTGAGCCAGTATCTGTCCGGCACGCAAACGCGACGCATCGGTGCGCTCCTTGATCAATATCCCAATCCGAAAGTGGAAATCCATCCGCGCCTCGCGGAGCAATATGAGATTAAGGACGGTGATTGGGTCACCATAACTTCGCGAAGAAATGAAATGACCCTACAGGCGCTGGTCGTGAAAACAATCAGACCGGACACTGTCTTCATTCCGTACCATTGGGCATGGAAACGGAGTGCGAACCGGCTGACCCATCGCACGATCGATCCCCGGAGCAAGATTCCCGAGTTCAAAGTGTCCGCGTGCCGCATCCAGAAGGCGGCAACGATTCCAGACTGGGCCACCTCATCGAACGGCACGGCAGCCGAACGTGGAAAGGGCAAGATCGCCTGATGCACGGCTACGAGTTCTACGTCGATCCATCCCGTTGTATCGGTTGCCAATCATGTGTGCAGGCCTGCGCGGAGTGCGAGACGCACCGCGGCAAATCCATGATCAATTTCGATTTCATCGATCGTTCGGACACTACGGCAACTGCAGCCTACGTCTGCTGGCACTGCGATGAGCCAACGTGCGCCATGGTCTGCCCGGCTGACGCCATCAAGAAGGGCGACGATGGAATCGTGCAGTCCTCGCTGAAACCGCGCTGCATTGCTTGCTCGAATTGTGTTCTCGCCTGCCCGTTCGGCATTCCCAAGATTTTTCCGGAATACGAGCAGATGATGAAATGCGATATGTGCTACGACCGAACGTCGGCGGGCAAAAAGCCAATGTGCGCTACGGTCTGCCCAAGCCAGGCACTCGCCTACCTGCGCCCGGAAGAAATTGCCCGCCGCCGCGAGAAACCAAACAACGTATTCCAATTCGGGAATCAGAAAATCGTGACGCGCGTCTACATGATGGTTCCAGCGGACATGGACGCCGTTTCGCTCGACGTAGTGGATTATATGTGGGAGGAGTCATATGTCGCTTTTTCGCAGCCCAAGTAAAGAACCGCTGTGGAAAGACGAATTTTCGGTCTTTACGAGCGATGAGCGTTACGTGACGCGCAGGCAGTTCGCAAAATTCCTCACGCTTGCGAGCCTCGGCATGTTCGTGGGCAATCTATGGATCTTGCTGAAGTCGCGTTTCGCGAAAAACAAGACTTACCCTGCCGTTGACGTTGCGGACGTAAATGAGATTCCCATTCGAGGAGTGAAGCTATTTACGTATCCCACGGTTCAAGATCATTGCATCATGATTCGTACGGGCGAAGACGAGTACGTCGCTTACAGCCAGAAATGCACGCATCTTTCCTGCTCCGTGTATTACTCGGCGAAAAATGACCGGCTTGAATGCCCATGCCACCAGGGATTTTTTTCCGTGAAGGATGGATCGGTCTTGCAAGGACCGCCTCCGCGGCCATTGCCGCAAATCGTCCTCACACGCAACAATTCAAAATTAGTGGCGGTCTCCGTGAAGGAGAGCTGAGATGGCCGATTTCGATCGTACAACACAGGGCCGCGGGCTAGTGGCAATCGATGGCGCAATGGCCCTGATCGCCATTCTGCTGATCGTCCAGATTTGGCTTCTGAGCGCCACGCTGGAAGCATATCTGGCGGGCCACGTGGGAGCTGTTGTCCCCGGGGCGATTTTCTCCGGAATAATTTTCGCCGGGTGTTTGACGCTTAACTTCTTTGTGGACCGTGTCGATCGGGAATCACGCCAGCGGTGAGGCTTGCGCTCTCTGGCGAGAGCGGAACCAGCAGTTTCATACGGTCCAGTCAATTCGCACGGGGAGCGAACTGAAGCCACTGCCGGGGTAAACTGCCCGCACGGACTTTTTGCCGAGCGATAGAACAATCAGGCGCGAGCGTCGTAGCAGCTCTTCCAGCAAGACACGCAACTCCAGCCGAGCCAGAGGCGCACCCGGACAGACATGGATGCCAGCACCATACAGGAGGTTTTGCACGGGGTCTCGATCCAGCCGAAACTCATCTGGATCGCCGAAAACCTGTTCGTCGCGATTGGCGGATGCCCACATGATCGTCACCCGTTCGCCCGCCGGAATCAGGCAGCCGCCAACGGCGACGGGTTGAGTGGTCTTCCTACGACTTGAAATAAATGGAGGATGAATTCGCAATATCTCGTCCATTGCCTTGGGGAGTAATGATGGTGTTTCCCGGAGCCGGCGCTGCAGTTCTTCATGTTCCGCAAGATAGTGCGCCAAAATTCCAACGCAGGCCGATATCGTCGAAAGCTCTCCTACAGTCCAATTCCGCAGGATGCTGACGATTTCGTCGTCACTCAAAGGCCTGTCATTCAATCGTTCCTTGAGTAGCCTGGCCATCGGTTCTGCGCCTTCGGCAGCGGCGCGGTTCCTGCTTTGGGCCAACAAGTCTCTGATGTAACCATCGAACTCCGTTGCGACCGTAGCCATGGTCTGCCTGTCGCCCGAAAGAGTCGCTGCTTGATTCTTGCGAGTCCACTGCAGCAGAGGCGCATGCAAAGTTGCAGGCCAATCCAAAAACGCGCATTGAATTCTGATTGCAAAGAGATCCGCCAACTCGGCCGCTAGTTCAATCTCTTTCCGGCCACAGAGTTCGTTCAGGAGCGTGGCCGCAATATTCCGACAGACAAGCTCGAATTCCGTCATGCGCTCCGAGCTGAAGTATTTATCGACGATCCGCCTGTATTCGGTGTGCTCGGGTGGATCCATGCCGTTTGGAATAGCGAGGTGGCTAGAAACGACATTGCTGAATGCTTCCGGGTTCTGCAGCGCGCGCATTACATCGGCATGACGAAAGAGAGACCAATGAAGGTATTCGCTTTGCGCCACTGCGCATCGGCGGCGGACTTGATCATAGACATGGACTTGGTCGTTACGGGAAGCCTCGGATCGGGGTTCCCACTTGGGACAGGACTTTTCGGGCAAGAGAGCCGTCCACCTTCAGTGAAACCGAAAAACTCGCGAGCGAGCGATTTCGGCCCATTGTGTGAAGTTGCTTATTTCAACATGGTAGCACGCCGCATGGAAAGGCTGCGTCTATTCAGGATCAAACTCGATTTCCATCCCTTGGGAGTTATTGGCGCGGCCTGCCAAGGTGCACAACCGCAGCACGAGAGCGTCGTAATTAGCGCCGCAAGAATCGATTGTCTTCTGGGGAATGACAGCGCCGCCGAATAATCTAATTCTTCATACACCGAGGACGCGGACCCGAGCAAGCTGCGGCGTCAGCTTCAAGAGTGTAAGCCGGGATGCTTCGCCAGTCCTCGCGCATGCGCAGCAGTGAGCGCTCCCGGAGAGTCGTCAGCCTGATATAGAATGGGCGGCTCCAAGCGGAATATTCATACATGACGGCCAGAACGGCTGTGACCAAAGTCATAGGTTCCATACATATAGCAACTAGGCTAATCGCATGATCGGGTTCGACGATGCCGTTTGTAAAATTTTGACGAGCATACAACCGCTGGAAACAACAAGAGTTTCACTTCGAGAGGCTCTCGGCCAGGTTGCGGCAGAGCGAATCCTCGCCAGCGCCGACGTCGTATCGTTCCCACGGTCGGCCATGGATGGTTACGCGATTCGATCTGCGGAGTGCACGAATGCGGCGCGAGAACATCCTGTGATTCTTCCGGTTGTTGGCGAGGTGTTTGCCGAGCCGGCAAGTTCAGTCTTGCTGCCCGGAACGGCGCTCGCAATTGCAACGGGCGCGCCCTTGCCGAACGGCGCCGATGCGGTTATTCCCGATGAAGAAGTCGAACGCGCGGGCAGCACTGTAAAGATCATGTCACCGGTTGCACGTGGCGCGTGCATATTTCCGCCGGGAGAGGATTTGCGCCGGGGGGACGAAATCGCCGCCTGTGGCGAAATATTGCAAGCTCCTACCCTGGCTTTGCTGGCATTTGCCGGAACGACGCAGCTAAATGTATTTCGGCGCCCCCGCGTAGCCGTTCTATGCAACGGCCACGAACTTGTAGACCCGGCGATGACGCCCGGCCATGGGCAAGTCCGCAACAGCAATGCGATTATGCTTACCAGCCTCATCTCCGAGTTGGGAGGTTTACCTGATGATCGCGGGGCGGCGCCCGATGACACGGCCGTTCTCTCCCGTATGCTAACTTCGGCGCACTGCGATTCAGATCTACTAATTACAACCGGCGGCGCGTCTGCTGGAACACGTGACCTCATCAAAGGTGTGCTGAAAAAGTTAGGCGCTCAATTTCTCTTTGAACAGGTAGCCATGAGGCCGGGCAAGCCCTTCGGTTTTGCTCTGTGGGACAACAAACCTGTCTGCGTGCTACCCGGTACTCCCTCGGCCGCTTTTGTCTGTTTTCAAGAGTTGGTTCGGCCGGCAATGGCGCGTCTGGCCGGAAAACGAGAGACAAGCCTACTCCGTGTCCGTGCGCGCCTGAAGGGCACGTTACGCAGTCGTTCAGAACGGCGCTATTTCGTTTTGGCGCGGCTTGAACTAGCTGCCAGCGCTTTTATTGCGATCCCGATCCAAAATCAATGCTCCGCTCTGGTACGTACAGCAGCAGATTCCAACGCAATCATCGTAGTTCCAGAGATTACTTCCGAAGGCGATTCTCGTATGATAGACGGCGATATAGTTGAGGTGGATGTTTTTGATTGGCCGCGCGGCTGTTGCAACCGAACCTAATCGATCGCAGCAACATCCGCTGATGGCGACTGCTCCGAAGACGATAAGAAAAACCAAGAAACGAGATGAAGTATGACAGATGGAACTCCTCAAACCAGACGAGAACACGAAGTGGGAACTTTGACCGCACCGCTCCTGACGCTGGACCTTAAGCGCGAGGTTGAGCAGCTACGGTCCGAAGGCCGCTGGCAGTCTGGTCACACGGCAAAGACGCTCGTCAAATACCCCGATTTCCGCGTGGTGCTGATCGTTATGAAAGCTGGAGGACGCCTGGAGAAACATCGGACGGAGGGACGAATTTCGGTTCACACTCTCGACGGACAAATCCGGTTCAGAACGGCTGAAAGGTCGGTAGAACTCCCGGCCGGCCAGATGCTAACGCTAGAACACGATATTCCTCATGATGTGGAAGGGATCGTTGACAGCGCTTTTCTCCTTACCATTGCCTGGCGGGATGCATCATCTGTTCGAAGCGCCTGACGATATCCGTGACGGCATTCTCGGCTGCTAGTGTCATGCGGGTGTTCTCACTCTCAGAAACGCTCGCGGGAAATGTCAAAGGCGATGCACGTTTATTGCTGATACCTTGGCATCTCCCGCCTTCTAGACTTTGACTGCATCGGAATGATGACGATCGGCTCGTCGGCGCGTTTGCTTTCACGGACTTGAGCCGGAACTTCCGTCTTCATTTTGCCGCTCGTCTTTCCCTGTGGCTTTAAGACGCTGCGGCGCCCCCAGCAAGCACTGGAACCGTCTTGGGCTGATGACGCAGCAGCAAATAGAATGCGGCGATGTGCGTGATCATCAGCAGCGGTACGTAGAGGATCGGAATCCAATACATTGCGCCCAACTGCCCCGCCATTGCAGGAAGGTCTATCTGTGTGGCGTGGTAATAGTCGATGATTATGTCAACTATTCCAACGAGATTAAACGCTACCACGAACGACCAAAAGACCGGACGCATCCTCACCGTAAGAAGTGCGACGATGGCCAGTACGCCCGTTGCCAGGTCCCAATAGGCGGCGAACGTGGCGAAATGGGCGGGCAGATTGGAGCCCACAAGGCCTGGGACAATAAAAACTAACCCGAAGAAACGGAAGCTGTGCAGAGTAGCAATGGCGCGCTGCGCAGCCACTAGATCCATCGACTTTAGCTTGGGCATGACGTACGCGCGGAATAAAAGCAGCCACGCAACATATCCGAAAATCAGATGCATTCTGAAGATGGTTTCGGGCGACATTTAACCTCCAGTCAGATTGAGGGTTTGTCTGGGCCAATCCTCAAGGCACGGAGGATCGGCTCGTGACGAATCACCATGCTGGTACCGCTTGGTACCACACTCCCAACTTTAGATGTGGCATCTCATCGATGGTTGCAAAGAAATTTCAGTGCTGGGCACGAGCCTGCGATTCGCACGGATATCGCTAGCTGTTACACTGCTATCATGGTACGCTACGGTACCAATACCGTCAGGAGAGAAACTGAATGGCCAAGGCATCCGCGTCAAAACACCAGCAGGAGGGCGGCGACGCAACTGCGATGCGCAAACGCATCCTGGACGCAGCCTTTGCGGCTTTCATGAAGAGCGGTTACGCAACCACGAGCATGCTTGAGATCGCGACCCGCGCGCACGTTTCGAAACGAGAGCTTTACGCGTCGGTGGGCAACAAACAGGAAATGCTGATCGCCTGTATCAACGAGCGTGCCAAGCGACTGGATGTTCCCGCTGACCTCCCTGTTCCGCGCAATCGCGCGACCCTGGCGCGGGTGTTGGCTTCCTTCGGGGCGAAGTTGGTCCATGAGGTAAGCGATCCGACGGTCATTGCGGTATTCCGGCTGGCGATCGCCGAAGTAGCTAAAGCTCCCGAAGTGGCGCGTACGCTAAACTCTATAGGACGGGAGGCAAGCCGCGCCGCCTTACGTAAAATTATGGCTCGTGCCCGCGCGTCCGGACTCCTCACGGGCCATCCTGCGGAACTTGCCGGAGAGTTTGCCGGGCTGCTCTGGCGTGATTTGATGGTCAGCCTGCTGCTTGGCGTCGCCGACCGACCGACTCACCGCGAAATCGCGAGACGTGCGGGCGACGCCGGAGCCTCCTTCTTGAAACTTCATCCGTTGCCGAATGACGGCGTCGCTGCCGCCGCCTCCAGATGAATTGGCGCGATCATTTGGGTGTTACGTGGATTAGCTCGCCGGGATCAGCATCCTCGAGCATCCAGAGTGAGCCATCGGCACCTTCTTCCACGTCGCGGATGCGCTTGCCCACATCCCAGCGCTCGGCGCTCTTCGCGCCTCCGTGACCGTCAAAGATGATGCGATTCAGCGTCATCGTACCCATGCCGCCGATGAAGCCGTTGCCGTTCCATTGCGGGAATGTTTTCGTGCCCGTGTAGAACATCAGATTCCCTGGCGCAATCACCGGCGCCCAATAAAGGACCGGCTTCGTCAGATCGGGTCGCGTATCGGGACTCGGGATAGGCACGCCGTTGTAATTCACCCCATAGGAGACAAGCGGCCACCCGTAATTCTTGCCCTTTTCGATCAGGTTCAGTTCGTCGCCGCCGCGCGGACCGTGCTCGACCTCCCACAATTCTCCCGTTGGCGAAAAAGCCATGCCATAAGGTGTGCGCACGCCCGTAGCCCATGTTTCGGCTGGCGTCATGTTTTCGTCCGGGAACGTGTATGTGCTCACCACCTTCGCCGTCTTGGCAGCTTCGGTATCGCTCGCAGGATCGATCAGCGGAATCGTCGACGCACCGGTTTTTCCGTATTCCGGATTGCCGGGAGCGGGCTTGCCGTCCAGCGTCAGCCGAAGGATTTTGCCCTCGGGCTGATTTGGATCCTGGGCCGGCGTGAAGCGTTGGCGATCCCCCACCGTAAGAAAGAGATATTGGCCATCAGGCGAGAACGCGATCTGCGCTCCTTCCTGACCGCCCTTCCCTTTGGGCATCTGGCGCCATAGCACTTCGAAATCCGAGAGCCTCGCCGAATTGGCCGTCGCATTCAGCTTCGCGCGCGCCAGCGTCAACCCGCAGCCATAATCGCCTGGTTCGCAATACGTCAGATAGATGCTCTGGTCCGTGGCGTAATGCGGTGAAAGGAAGACGCCCAGCATCCCGTTCTGCCCCTGCCAATAAACCGGCGGCGTGCCAGAGACAAGCTTCTTGTCGCCTTGCTGCGTCACCAGCCAGAGCGGCCCCACCTTCTCCGTGATCAACATGCGCCCGTCAGGCAGGAAAGCCAGCCTCCACGGATACTCAAACGTGGCCACGGTAGTCATGTTGAAGGGCAAGCTCGCTTCGGGCTTCTGTTCGCCCACGTTGACCTGCCCCCAAGCCACCGCCGCCACCGAGGCCAACACACAGCCCAAAATGAGAAGCAATCCCGCTTTCGCCAATTTCATCGTCAATTTCTCCCGATCATTCCCGGTTCCCCATCATCCGCACAGAGGCGAGATGCAACGTGCCGCGAGCTTAGACGCACCGTACCAAAATACGTGCGCCTAAACACGTAAAAAAAATCCCCTTTTTGTCGATTAGAAATGCAATTTGGCTTGCGCGGAGTTAGGCAACGAGATCCTTCATGAAAAAAATCGACGAGAAGATCAGTGCCGCGAGGCTTCGCGCATCACCGAGGAAGAACGAAGTACAATCTATCGTAGCAGGGGCAGCGGATTATGTTTTCGACAAAACGTCACCCTCTAATCGATGATGCCCCTCGATACAGCACCGCCACGAAAACCACTTAGCCATCTCCCCCGCCCCCATCGCTTTCTGCGGGCCAATTCTCTGCACCTATTAAGATCTACCGGCGGGTGGCTACACCAGATGCGCCGAACTCACCCGCGCGAAACAGGGAGCCGTTGACTCTCCAGCTTCGCTCTTTCTTTTGACAGATACTCGGTTAGCGCATCGAGAGCCCCTATCAGGGCGTTCTCGTCCGGCGCTTCGCGCACCCGCCTGCAAAGCCGTTCAATTTCCGACTGCGCAGCAAGAAATTCGTCATTCATAAGCAGCCTCCATAAAGGCAGGATTCGCGGCCGTCATGGCGACCCATCGTAAAGTGGTTTACCTGCAGGGCCAATCGGTAGATCCGATTAGGACGAAGGCTCTGAAACCCGTTTTTTGGCAGGGGTGTTTGCTGCTCAATCGCTAATGTTTTTCATCCGGTTCGGCGCGATGGGAATACTGCCTGGTGCGCGACAGCGACTAGTCGCTGTCGCCTCTATACCTTGCTCTTTCCGCGTTCAAACGTTTCTGTTTTGCCTCCAACAGCGAGTTGATTTCTTTAACGAGTTCAAGCAGCTTGTCGGGATCTTGCTCAACTGCCGCTTGCTCGCACAACTGTTTCCAGCGTTCCCTGACGGGGCTTTCCATTTGCGCATACAGATAGCATGACCAGAGCGGACTTTCAACGGTCCGGCAAAGTTACTGGACCTGCGCGCGAATCTCTCGCGAACGCGCACGCGCCGCTGCGTTTAGCCCGCCCGTTCTACTGAAGAACTTTCTTTCCATCCCATCCATCTTTTCGGAACAATTCGCGCATCCGATGTCAAGATAAGAAGGTCCGGATCCCATCGGACACCGAACTGAGGACATCAACTATGCGTCGATACCTTTTATACGTCATCGTTGCATTTGCAGCATTGAGTGTGTTGTTTTCGGGCGTCAGGAAAATGTTTGCGCAGAGCAATCTGCCGCCTTCTATGGTCACGCGGGCAGTTGACGAAACGCAGCGCGTTTCGCTTCGCGGAAACGTCGTCCCAATGGCGCGCGCGCAAAACGATCAGGGCGCGGTCGCTTCCACCATGCAGATTAACCACATGTTACTCGTGCTGAAGCGTAGCCCTGAGCAGGAAACCGCGCTCGATAACTTGATTGCGCAGCAGGCCGATAAAAATTCGCCCAACTATCACAAATGGCTTACGCCGGCGCAGTTCGGTGAACAATTCGGCGCGTCCGATCAGGACATCACGGCCGTCACCACATGGCTCGGCTCGCATGGCTTTCAGGTAAATGGCGTCGCCAACGGCCGCGACATGATCGAATTTTCCGGCACAGCCGGAGAGATCCAGGAAGCGTTTCACACCGAAATTCACAGCTACCGCGTGAACGGGGAAAACCATTTTGCGAATGCGAGCGATCCGCAGATTCCCGCGGCGCTCGCTCCGATTGTTGTAGGCATAAATCGATTGAACAATTTCCGACCCAAGCCGATGATGCGGAAGCTTGGCGCATTCAAGATGGAGTTGCCGAGCAGGAAGATTACGCCGGTGAACCCCGAGTTCACGTTCACAAACGCCGGTTGCTACGGCACGAATACTCCGTGCTACGGCATCGGCGCATACGATTTCGCCACGATCTACAATCTCGTACCGATCTGGCAGGCGACCTGCGGATCGAATCCTTGTAACGGCACGAGCGTGAACGTCGCAATCGTGAGCGACAGCAACATCAACACAGCCGACGTGACGCAGTTCCGCAGTTTGATGGGATTGCCGGCACAGACCGTGGATGTGAAGCTCGCGACGGGCGTTGATCCCGGACTGCAGAACTGCTCGGCTGATACCGATGAGCAGGAAGCGATCCTCGACGTCGAATGGGTCGGGGCTGCTGCGCCAGGCGCAGCGGTTGATTTGGTCGTGGCGCCGACGTCGGGGAGTTGCGGCAATCCCTCGACGGCGGGTGAAACGAATCTGCCGAGTGGCGATACATTTGGTGGTGATTTTGCTGCTTATTATGCAGTGAATACTCTAAACGATCCAATCCTCACCGATAGCTATGGCGCGTGCGAACTCTCCCTTGGTACCGCGGCCAATTCCTTTTATAAGACGCTTTGGCAGCAAGCAGACACTCAGGGCATTACAGTGATCACCGCTTCGGGAGACAATGGCTCCGCAGGCTGCGACGCTACAACCGGCACCGCTCAATTCGGTCTGCAGGTGAATGGAACGTCGTCAACACCGTACGATGTCTCGGTCGGCGGCACCGAATTTAATTACACCACGGCGAGCGGCGCGGCCGCGTATTGGAATTCGTCTAACTCCACGACCGGCAACTCCAGTCTGTCCGCGAAGGGGCCGATTCCCGAAACTGTTTACAACGATTCGTGCGCGAATCCGCAGTTGTCTTCTTTTCTGGGTACCACGAACCTGTTTAATGCTTGCAATTCGGTGAACGCGGCCAATTCCTCGCCGAGCGTGCTCGTGGCGATTGGCAGTTCGGGTGGATTCAGCAATTGCGCCGCACCCACGGGCCTTGCCGCGACTGACTGCGCGGGCGGCTACGCGAAGCCTTCGTGGCAGACCGCGGGGACTCCGTCAGACAGCCATCGCGATATTCCCGATGTTTCTCTGTTTGGCGGCGACGGGTCGATTTCAGGGACGTTCTATATTGTCTGCGAGGAAGATGCTTTCATTAATAGCAATCCGCCGAGCCCACCGACTGCTTGCGCGCTAACGGGATCGTCTGCCTTTTTCGCGGCGGACGGCGGCACCTCCGTTTCGGCGCAGGCGTTCGCAGGCATCGTCGCCCTGTTGGACCAGTATCACGGCAGCCGTTACGGCAGTACGGCATTCAACACGCAAATGTATTCGCTCGCTGCAGGCCAATCCGCCTCAAGCTGCAATAACAGCGGCTCTACACCTCTGGCAAATTCTAGTCCATGCATTTTTCGCGATGTCACAAGCGGAAATAATTCGGTGCCGTGCAACACCAATTCGACGAACTGTGGAAATACGATTTCAACGTTCGTTCCACCCGCTAGCGTGGACCAGCCCTGGATTCGTTTCCAATGGACGCCGCTCGGAATTGGATTACTGGTTTGCACGCTCTGCGCGGCAATGTTCCTGATGTTGCTGCACGATACGCGCCGCCGTTGGAGTTCGGCGCTAGCCATGCTCGTCTTTGCCGCGATGTTTGGCGTAGTAAGCTGCGGCGGAGGCGGCGGAAATGGCGGCAGCGTTACGCCGGGCGGCGGAAACGGAGTAGGTGTCCTCAGCGGCTACAACGCCGGCACCGGCTACGACCGTGCCACAGGCCTCGGCTCCGTAAACGTGGCCAACTTCATCAAAGCTGCCGGCTGGTAGACCATCGGCGAACGCACCTCAGGTCGGCTGCGCTTTCCACAGCCGACCTGAGTCTTTTCTTTTAAGGTTTAAACGTAGCGCCGCAGCCTTCAGCGCGGCATTCGAAGCCGCTAACTGAAATTCGGCCTAACCGATAATTACGCCCACATATCCCACCACGCGGGAAAAATCTCCATTAACATCACCGGACGTTGCATAGCGCACAAGCCGCGCTTCCGCAGCCCCAAGTTCGCGTGCCGCAACAATCGTTGTGACCGTCGCTGCGTACCCGCACATCGTGATCCCTTCATTGCGAACCGTGTCATAGAGCCCGCGAGCGTCAAGCGCGAGAATGCATTCAATAGCGCGCGCATCTTTCGCGCGTGTCACCGCATCGCTCTCGTAATGGTTCATGTCCGTGCTGGCAACAATCAGTACCGGCCCAGATTGCGACGCATTCGCCTTCGCTATCGTCTGCGCCACAGCGCGGCCCAACTCTTCGAGCACGGGATAACGATCCGACGCGAGCACCACGGGCGCGAAACGAAAGCTCCGCGCGTTCTGCTGTGCCAATCGATGCAAAAAAGGAATCTGCACTTCAAGCGAATGCTCACGCGCGTGCGCCACGCCATCTTCGCGTAACAAGGGAAACGCGTGCACCAGATCTGCCGCTAACTGCGCGTCGATTTCAGCATCGCC
This sequence comes from Candidatus Acidiferrales bacterium, assembly GCA_035279845.1. Classification (GTDB taxonomy): domain Bacteria; phylum Acidobacteriota; class Terriglobia; order Acidiferrales; family UBA7541; genus Palsa-295. Next base: position 31,661 of record DATEGW010000045.1, read on the forward strand.
GAGAGGCGTCCGCCAAGCTCCTTCCGTGAGAATCGCGAGCGGTTGGCCTTGCGGGAAATGTCGCGGGCCGAGCAGAATGCAGCGCTCGGGAATATCAAGTTCCGCATAAACCACGCCGGCGACGTGGCCCGAATACATATAGCCCGCATGAGGCACGATGCACGCGATCGCGCGTGCTTTCGCCTGAACGCCCGAGCCCGCGCAGAACTCGTCTATCTGCCGCGCAAGTTCGGCCCGCTCGGCAGGATAAAAAGCCCCGGCAACCGCAGGCAGGCGCACCATGCACGCAGTTGTAACACAACCCAGCCGATGCTGTAGCAAGACGCAATTGCGGCGAGGAAATGTCAAGACGCTGGAAATGCCAGGCGGACAAGCCAAAACAACGGGAGTTAAACCGTAGGGGCGCATGCTTGCTGCGCCCTTGCAGCGTTACCGATAGTTATCCGTGACGGTTGGTTGCAAGAGGAGGCCGGCTTGAAATTTGACAACCGCTTGAACGATTCGGTCGCAGAATCGGGCCGCATCTTGGAAGCGATTTCGGGAGTACGCTCGGCCGGCTATGAAATTGTGCTGAAACTCGATGCGACGATAGGGCTTGCGCGGCGCACCTCGGACGAAGCACGCATGATACAGGCGAAAAAATCGAATACCTCGCGGACGGTGTTTATTCGCTTTCTCAATTGAAACAGACTTTGGGTAACGATCCGCGCAGTATTGCGGGTACTGCGAAGCGAGCACCGAGGCTAAAGGAGTGCTCGCCCCGACATTGGTCCTGCTTCGTCCTTACGATAGACCTCGTTCAAAAGACTCCTCAATGTCTAATTGCTGTTCGGCCGCGAGCCAGTCATCAACGTCATGTCCGTCGGCACCACCACGCTTCATATAAATTTCGTGGGCGCGTTTTTCGATTTGCTCGCGAGTCGAGACTCCCTTTTGAGTACGGTCGCTTCTCTTTCCTGCCATGGTGGTCTCCTTTTGGCTCAAATGTTACTGCGAGCGTCAGAGAGGGCAATACCACCAATGGATGAGTCGCTCTGAGGGTGCTCCGCGCGGGAATTGACGGCCCGGGTCTAAATCAACTGTTTTGCCACAGCTCAACCTGAAAAGCTGAACAGAAGCGGTTTAACCGACTCTTCGCGGCAGTTTTTTGCCACACGATGTTAACCGCATCGTTCGTGGAAATGCCGTCGCGAACTCTACTTTACCGAGAGCGTAAAATTGAACGACATCACGGCATTCGTCGCCGTGTTCGTCGCGGTGATTGTCGCTGTGCTCGTTCCTGACGGCGTGCCGGTGCCATTTCCGCCGCCATTGCCGGGAACTGCGCCGCCGCAACCTACCATACAGAGCAGCAGCACAAACCCAAACACGGCAAACGCCGGAGCAAAGCGCCGGAGATTACGTCGCACGCCAAACCAACACATCACGAGAATCAAGCAGCCCGCGAGCACGATGAGCACAGACGGAACGCGACGCATCGGGCTGTCGAATGTTGCGGGCGGCGCGATGCTGCCGGCCGTGGTGTTCACAGTCAGCGCGACGTTCGCCGAGGTCGTGGTGCCGTTGAACGAGAGCGACGAAACGGCCGAGCCATTCTGTGTAAACGAGCAAGTTGCACCCGCTGGAAGGTTTGAACACGCGAGATTGTTAATGGTTGCGGAGAATCCGTTGTTCGCGACAAGGGTAAGAGCGGTTGCGCCCGATTGTCCCGCTGCCTGCACCGTTACAGTGGATGGCGAGGCCGAGAACGAAAGATATGGCATTTTAGCCAAGAAATTTGCCACGTTCATCGAGCCAAGGCCCGTGGCGAGATCGTAACCCGCCGCGGCGTTGTAGCCGGTGAGGATGCCGATTGTGCCACCGCCTGATGTGTCGCAGTCGCTCGTGCCGTCATGCGAACTA
>DATEGW010000046.1:0-7803 GCA_035279845.1 Candidatus Acidiferrales bacterium
TTCGTTGTATGCAGGAATCAAGACAGTAGCGGACGGCTGGTAGTCGGGATAGCCCGGCGGCGAAGGCCGGAATTTCTCAACTAGAGCTAGCAATCCCACGATCAACGCCCTCGCGCTCACCAGCAAAATGCCCGCAATGAAAATAAAGGCGATGCTTGAACGGAACCAGCTGAACACGTCAAAAATCAACGCATCCGCGCGTGCCATGAGCCATTCATGCGAGGTAAGCCGCGGCATCACCTCCGCGCGTGTCTGTCCCAACAAATCCGAAACCGAAACTATTCGATCGCCCGCCTGACGGACCTGATCGATGATCTGCGGCAATGCCGCAACCGTGTGGCTTCTGTCGCCCCCACCGTCGTGCATCAGGATTACATTACCGCGGTTCGCCTTTACGTCGGCCATCACGCGCTGGACGATTGTTTCAGTCGGCGGAGGAGCTCCACCATTCAACTCGCCCCAGTCGTGCGGATCAATTGTGGCGCCGACGATAACGTAGCCCAGGTTCTGGGCTCCTGGAAGGTTCCGAAACTCTGTCGCGGACTCGGGTTGATGATCGACGCCATACGGCGGCCTGAAAAGCGTCGTCTTCACGCCCAGACGGCTCTCAAGAAAGAGTTCCGTCAGATTTAGTTCGAGCTCGATCTGTGCGGGCGAGACCGTCTCAAAATCCGGATGGGTGAACGTATGATTTCCGATTTCATTGCCTTGAGCGTATTCGCGCTTTACGAGATCGGCCTCTTGCGCGGCCGATTCGCCAATCACAAAAAACGTCGCCGTCGCGTGCTTCTCTTTCAACACATCCAGAATCTTCGGCGTCCATTCCGGATCGGGGCCGTCATCAAACGAGATCGCGATTTCCTTCGGTGCGGCGCCCATCTGTTGCACGCGCCACGCAGACGGATAACTCTCAAAGCTCTCATCGTCGATGACGTCGCTATCGGAGTCGTAGTCGATCGTGCGGCGACCGCTTTGCGGCATGGCTGTGATTTTCCAGATGTCGCCCGCGCCTTCCATGATCAAGTCGTAGCCGGCGGGAACTTCATCGAGCTTGGCACGCGTCGCGTTATCCGCATGAACGGCGTCCCAAATCGTCCACATTGAGGGGTCTTCCGTTCCCAGCCGCCACAGGGCGGTGCCCGCTACCCCTGCGCGTTCGGAGGCGCGAAGCTCGTTATAAGCCGTCACGCCGTCGAGCATCCAAACTGTATGTAATCGGTCGTTCGCATCATCGTAGGAATAATGCAGGTTGAATGTCGCCGGATCGTACGTAACATCCGAACTCGATTCAACGGCTGTTACCACCCCCTGCTGAAAGGAAATCGGCTGCGCGATTGGCTTTGAATCCTGCTTGGTCTTTGCCGGCCAGTCGTAACCGTAATTGGCGATGCCCATGACGATCTTGCGGGCGGGAATCATCTTCAGAATGTTGGTGATGTTCGTTTGAAACCAGTCCTGCGGCGCGATCGGGCCTGGCGCTGACGAACTCCAATGAAAATCGTAGTTCATCAGAATGATTTCATCGGCTTGAGAAGCAAAATATTTGTAATCGTAGCTCCAGTCGGCTGCAGGCAACGCGACCATCAGCTTCAGGTTTTTCGCATGAAGGTCGGAGGCCAAATCGTGCACAAATGCTTGAAAATCCTTCTGGCTGTTGTCAGGCAGCGACTCGAAGTCGACCACAACTCCTGGCTGGTGCTGGGCATCCGCATACTGTTCGATCTGCCGTGAAAGACGTGCGCGTGCTGAAGCGCTGGCAAGCATTTGCAGAAAACCCGGCGGGCACCAGCCTGCGGCATCATCGTAGTTGTTCACCATCGTCATCACGGGCAGCTCGATGTTTCGTTTCCGGAGGCCTTGCAGAAAATCTTCGAGCTTTGGCTGGCTATCCTCTTCGAGGGTGCCGGTAGCCTTAACGGCGTGAAGAAGGTCGGGAATCAGCAGGTCGATATCACGATAGTGCTGCTGTAGAGAAGTAAAGCTCATAGCGTCGTCACTGACGTAAAATGCAGCGCGGACGACAGGCGCATAGCCTTGTGGGATCTTTCCAAGCGCCGCCACGCGCCGCAAGCGCGCACGTGCGGGAGGCCGCGCCTTGGAAACTGTGCGCACGGCATGCAGACCTTCGCCCACATCCGGCCGCAGAATCTGCGGCAAATCGGGTTTGCGGGAAACATTTACAAGAAATACGACGAGAATCAGTGTGAAAATACCGCCGGCGATCTCCAGAGCGCGGCGTGTACGGCGCCAGCGGCGCCTTTCCTCATCGTAAAAAATGGGCTTGCGTTCAGCCATTCGGAGATTCCAAGCTAGCGATCCATCGAAAGCGTGTCAATGATCCTGAATAAGATGCGTGCGAATGCCGCTCTAGCGGTCTGCGTGGGGCTGGGTTTGCGCCTGCTCTTCGTCCTGAAATTTCCGGCCTTCGATACCGGTGATGGTCCATTCTACATCCGTTTGGCCGCTAATTGGCTCAAAAACGGCGTCTACGGTTTCGCCATCGACGGCAGGTTGACGCCCGTAGACATGCGCGTTCCCGGCTATCCGGCGTTCCTCGCGGCAATCTTCGCCTTTGCCGGAAATTCGCCGCGAGCTGTGATGCTCGTGCAGGTGGCCGTCGACCTCGCCACCTGTTTCCTCATCGTCGGCATAGCGGCCCTGCTTGCACGGCCAGAATCGCGGCGCAGAGTCGCGTTTGTCGCGCTTTGGCTGGCCGCCCTTTGCCCTTTTATTGCAAACTACACCGCCGTCGTCCTCTGTGAGGTGCTCGTCACGTTTTTAACGGCGCTTGCGCTCCTCGTGCTAATGGAAACTGAAATCGGCCGGCCGGGCGGCGTTAAGTCGAGGAATTACGGAACGAGCATGGCTTGGTTTCTGGCTGGAATCGTCGCGGGTCTCGGGACATTAGTGCGCCCGGAAACTCCTCTCGTGCTCGCAGCAGCCGGCCTGACAGCAACGGCGAAGTGGTGGCGTCCGCGCGACTGGATAAAGATCGTTCGAGTGGGTCTGCTAATGGCTACCGGCCTTGTGCTGCCGTTGCTTCCATGGACGGCTCGCAACTTGCGGACGCTCCACGAAATTCAGTTTCTCGCGCCGCGTTATAGCCAGCTGCCCGGCGAAGTCATCCCGCGCGGCTTCACGGCTTGGACCAATACATGGATGTGGCGCATGCGCGACGTATATCTCGTCACATGGAACCTGAACGACGCGCCAATTTCCGCGGGCGCCATTCCATCGAGCGCCTTCGACTCGCCGGAGGAGCGTGACCGCATCCAGGCGCTGCTCGATAGCTATAATGACACGCTTACGGAAACGGATGAGATGGACGCGCAATTCGGCCAGATCGCGCGCGAACGGACCTCACGCCAACCACTGCGCACTTATCTAAAGGTTCCGGCTCTGCGCTGCTTTGCGCTCTGGTTCACTCCTCGCACAGAGCTGTTGCCACTGGCAGGCCATTTAACACCCATTTACAAGGAATGGGACGAGGACAGGCCGGACTTTCTAATGACGCTGGCACTGGCCGCTCTAAATGTAGGTTTCGTGGCGCTTGCAATCGTAGGGCTGTTTAAGGCCTGGGGCCGTCCGGCAGTGGCATTTCTCTTGCTGTTCGTGATTTTGCGAACCATATTCATCGCTTCCTTTGCCGATTCCCCTGAGCCGCGATACGTATTGGAGTGCTTTCCTATCGTGCTCGCATTTGGCGCCCTAGCCTTCGAGCAACGCGTTCGCCCAAGAGCGGATCAGCTTTCTTCAACCGGCTCCGGATGAATCGTAAGCCGCGAGATCTCCGGGAATTTGCTCTTAACGCGATCCTCGAGCGTAGCCGTCAGATCGTGTACCTCGGTGATCGGTAGGTTCCCCTCCATCGAGCAGTGGCAGGAAACTAACACGCGATGTTGCACCGCGCGCGCTCTAACTTCATGGCAATCCATGAGCTGCGGATATTCCTCCTGCAGTGAATTCAAATAATATTGCACGGCAGCTTCGAGCTCCTTCATCTTCTCCGCACCGACGATATTTATGCCAAGTGGTTCGATGTGGATGTTTATGTCAGCGTCCGGTTCGGTCTCGTGCCGAATATCGTTCTCGAGTTCCGTGGCGAGATGATGCGCTTCCTTCAGGCTTGCACTTTCGTCCACCTCCAAATGCAACTCGATGAAGAGCCGGCCTTCGTAATGATGGGCGGAGAGCTCATGAATCGCAAATCCGCGCCGCTGCGCAATCGCCCGAATCGTCTCGAAAAGGTGCTCACCCGTGCGCGCGCGCGGCTCCACATGAACAACGACGTCTGCCGGAACGATCTCTTCCACGCGACGCTCCACGTTTTCGCTGGCCATATGCGCCTGTTCCAGGCTTGCCGTACGCGGCACGCTGATCGTCACGTCCACAAAATACCGCTGTCCCGAGCGCCGCAGGCGCACACGTTCGGTCTGCAACACACCTTCTACTTCGTCCACTGCCCGAGCAATCTCATCGCGTAAGCCGCGTGGGGCCACATCAAGCAGCGCGTCAATCGTTCGTCTGCCGAGCCGCGAGCCGACCCACAAGATGACAGCGGAAACGCAAAGCGCTGCTACGGCATCGAGCATCGTAAGCCACGGCATATCCAATCGAACACCCAACCACGCTCCCGCAACGCCGACGATTACAGCCAGCGTGCTCCAGACATCGGTTGAGAAATGTAACGCGTCCGCTTCGAGAGCCTCGCTTGGGTATTTCTGAGCGACACTCTTCAACTTGCGCGCGCGCAGCAGGTCGATCATCAGGCAGAGCAGCAGCACGAGGATTGCGGTCATGCTTGGCCGCAGGTGTGGCGCATTGAAAAGCAGGCGCTGGAACGCTTCCCAAATAATGTAGACCGCCGTTAACAGCAGCAGGCCCGTTTCGACGAATGCCGAAAAGCTTTCGTACTTTCCGTGGCCGTAGAGATGCGTGGCGTCGGCAGGGCGATCGGAGACACGGATCGAAAGGTACGTAATCACCGCGGCGATCAGATCAAGGATTGAATGGAGCGCCTCGGATATTATGCCCAGGCTGCCCGTCGCTACTGCGGCAAGGACCTTCAGCGTGACGAGTACGATCGCCGATCCGACCGAAGCGAGCGCCGCCAAGCGCTTCTCATGGCTGGGATTGGGCTGCTTGGTCATGAGTGCCGATTATATCGGCGTGGCCTCTATCCGCCAATTTTGACTGTAGCCGAGGCATCGAATCGGGCATGCATTTTCCCGAGGCGCGATGCCCTGTATAGTTATAGTGCAGCCATTCAAAGACGCAATCCACCACAATGGTGCAGGTCACTCTGGAAACCAATTCGTCCGTTCATACTGCGGCTCGTCCGACCCGCCGCCTTTGGAAAAGGCCGTGGTTTCGAGTATTGATTGTTGTGGCTTTTGCGCTTTGCGTGGATGCCCTCATTGAGCCGTATCGGATCCAGACCACGCACTACCGGATTCAGGGGACCGTCACGACGCCGCTCAAGGTCGCAGCCCTCAGCGACCTTCATACGCACGGGCTAGGCTCGCGCGAGCGCCACATGGTTTCAATCCTTGCTGCCGAAAAGCCGGACGTAATCGTGATCACCGGAGATAGCCTCGGCGGCTATGGAGGGACGTGGCAAGAGGTCCAGCGGGTGTACCAGCAGCTGCATGCTCCCCTTGGCGTGTGGTTTGTACGCGGAAACTGGGAAAATAATCATCCTTATCGGCCCATACGCCGCGAACGCCAGTTCTACGAAGATTCCGGGGTTCGTCTCCTTGTGAATGCCAATGCACAGCTACGCCCTGACGTTTGGTTAATCGGTTTGGACGATCCCTCCAGCGGAACTGTTCGCCTGGATAGGGCGCTCGCGGGCGTGCCTTCCAACGCATACAAGATCGCCGCGTTCCATGCGCCAGGCTATTTCGACCACATCGCAGGACGTGTCAACCTGGTGCTCGCCGGACATACGCACGGCGGCCAGGTTCACATCCCCTTCATCCCGACGTTCTGGCTACCCGACTACAGCGGCTCTTACGTCGCGGGCTGGTACACGAAGAATGGCTCCAAAATGTACGTGAATCGTGGCATCGGATGGACCGCGCTGCCGATCCGCCTCCTTTGCCGCCCGGAAGTCACCATCATCACGGTCGAACCCGAAGCCAAAACGGCGCAGCTCGTCAAGGTAACGGACGATTTCGGGTTATCATAGAATTTCCTAAACGCCGCACGGAAGACAGCCTGCGAGATGTAAGGAGGCAAAGTGATCGCACGTTACACGCGCGCCGCGATGGGCCGCGTCTGGAGCGAAGAAAACAAATTCCAGAAATGGCTTGATGTGGAGCTTGCCGCCAGCGAAACGCTCGCCGAAGCCGGTATCGTACCGCACCAAGCCGCTGCTAAGCTCCGCGAACGCGCCCGCGTGGACGTTGCCCGCATCAACGAAATTGAAGCCAAAGTGAAGCATGACGTGATCGCCTTCACCATTGCGGTGCAGGAGTCTGTCGGTGACAGCGAAGCCGCTCGCTGGCTGCATTACGGCATGACTTCGAACGATGTTGTCGACACAGCGCAAGCGTTGCTGCTTCGGGAAGCATCCGATTTGATCGCAAAAGGCATTAGCCGTCTCGGCGATGCGCTCGAAAAGCGCGCTTGGGAATTCAAAGATACGCCTGAAATCGGACGCACTCACGGCGTTCATGCCGAGCCGATCACGTTTGGACTTAAAGTCGCAAACTGGTACGCGGAAAATCGCCGCGATTCTGTGCGTTTCGAGGCGGCCGCACAGCAGGTCTCGGTTGGCAAAATTTCCGGCGCTGTCGGCACGTGTACTCATCTAGGCCCGGAGATCGAAGAGAAAATCTGCAGGCGCCTCGGCCTCGCCGTCGCGCCCATCACATCGCAAGTGATCGAACGCGATCGCCATGCGCAATACGTTGGCACCCTCGCCATCGTGGCGGCCTCGCTCGAACGCATCGCGCAGGAAATCCGCCATTTGCAGCGCACGGAAGTACGTGAGGCTGAAGAGCCGTTTGGCGGCGAACAGCGCGGTAGCTCGGCAATGCCGCACAAGCGCAATCCCGTTTCAAGCGAGCAGATTTGCGGCCTTGCACGAGTCGTTCGTGCGAATTCGCTTGCCGCGCTGGAAAACGTCGCTCTGTGGCACGAGCGCGATATTTCGCACAGTTCCGTCGAACGCGTGATTCTTCCCGATTCCACGATCCTGCTGGACTACATGCTGCACCGCACCACCGAAATAGTTTCGAATATGACGGTTTTTCCCGCACGCATGCGCCGCAATCTCGACGCAACGCAGGGCTTAGTATTTTCAGGTCAGCTTTTGCAGGACTTGGTCGAACACGGCGCGCCTCGCGAAGACGCGTATAAATGGGTGCAGGGCCACGCCATGGCGTCGTGGGAGACGGAAACCAGCTTTCGCGATCGCGTCACAGCTGACGAAAATATCCGCAAGTTTATGGACGAAAAGGCCATCTCCCACACGTTCGATCTACTGCGCCAACTTCGCGCCGTTGACGCCATTTTCGCCCGCGTGTTTGGACGCACTTCCGTCGCAGCTTCACCACATAAATAGTATTCAGAGGCGCTAGTAGCCGTTGCTTACAGCTGCGCCACTACGGCCGTGGCGAGATCCTCTTCTTGTTTTTCCTTCGTCGCATCGGAGACGCTGGAAGATTCGCTTATGCTGATGAAAAACCGGTAATTTCCTTTGAGAACATGCAGAGCATGATCGTTGTCAAGGTACGCCTGGTCTCCGATACCAGTAGGCTTGGACTTCGCAGGGAACATTCCAGTTAAGCTATTAAA
>DATEGW010000047.1:0-3874 GCA_035279845.1 Candidatus Acidiferrales bacterium
CCGAAGAAGCGCGAGGAGATGCGGACGGCGCATTTTCCTGCACTGCAGACGCCCGCGATGTTTGTCAGCGGAACGCGCGACGGCTTCGGCACGATTGACGAGATTAGAGACGCGTTGAAGTTGATTCCAGCGCGGACGGAGTTGCTCGCGATCGAAGGCGCGGGGCATGAATTGATGACGGCGAAGAATCGAGTCGAGCTGCCGAAGAAAATTGCGACGGCATTTTGTAGCTTTGTTGATGGCGCCTAAGGAGACCGATCAGCGTGGAGGATCGATTTGTGCCGCGGCTACGGCGCTAATTGGGAGACGGCAGTGCGCACCGGGATCGAATTTCGCATCATTTGGTCTGACAGTGACGTAGTCAAAATCAGAGTCTCGGCCTGTGATGGTGAGTTTAGCGGATCCGTCGAGGCATATGCGGTGGTCGGCGGCTTGAACGGAGTTGCCGAAAGGCTTAGCGGTTTCCCGCAAAGCCCTTCGGACATGCGCGAAGTTACGCTCGGTGCGTTTGATCGGAAAGTGGCGGGCGGCGGATTGCGAATGAAATTTCATTGTGTAGACAGCGCGGGCCACGCATTCGTTGAAGCGACACTCTACACAAATCAGGAGAAGGGTGGGACGGTTCAGATGGCTGTCCTGTCGGTGCCCGTCGAACCTGCGGCGATCGACATATTCGTTCGAGAACTCCATGAATTGGAGTCGGATGAAAGTCGTGTGGCATACCTGCAAGGAATTAGTGACCTGAATTAGCGCGCGAACAGAAAAAGGAAATTCAGTGGAACACTATTTCATTTGCCCGTATTGCGGGCAGGAAATCTCGATGGTTTTGGATTTGTCGGCGGGCCGGCAAACCTACATTGAGGATTGCGAAGTCTGCTGCAAGCCAATCGAAATCAGTTTCGAAGTGGAAGACGGCGCGTTGGCGGGATTTCAGGCGAGAACGATCGAGTAGATCGGCGAGGGCGTCTCGAATCGTTTGACTGTGTCGCACCTACGGCGCTCGGGCATTCTTCTATCACGTTTCCCAACCCTTACGGGATTGGGCTAAGTTGTGCCGCGCCTCCGGCGCTGCGGGTGCAACCGTCGGTTGCCGATATCCAGGAAAAAAGAAGAAGGCGGGCACGGCACACGCCGCGACCGCCCTCAGACAGACTCGATACATTCGTGCAGACTACACCTTTTCAGGCACTACATACGGCGCGCGATATGTCCCGCGCAGCATCGTGCTCGCCTCTTCGTCGCCGATCACTTCTTCCTTCACCGGATCGAACTTCAGCGAGCGGCCGAGGCGATAGGACGCGTTGGCCAAGTGAATGAGCGTCACGGACTTGTGGCCTTCGACAATCGGCGCATGTAGGGCAGAAGCGTCGCGACTCTTCACGCAATCGATGAAATTCTGGAAATGGTCGCCGTCGCCATGACCGCTTGGGCCGGGCTCCACCTTATCGGTGAGCCAGGTCTTGTAGCTGTCATAGCCATCAATGCCGAGATAGCCGTTGCTTCCATAGAAGATGTTGCCGATGGTGCTTGGCTTGCCGCCGACTGGGCCCAAAGACGCCATTTTGGAAGCGGCAGGTTTCGGAGCAACGGGCTTGGGTTTCGGTGGCGCGGCAGCGAGGCCAGCAGGAGGAACGCCCTTGCTGCTGTACGCGCCAGTGCCGATTTCCGCTTCGTGATTGGTGATCCACGGGCGAACTTCGACCTCGAGCATCTTGCGTCCGCCAGGGGCGCCGGGCGCGTCGAAATAGAAAACGGCGTTCAGCCAATTCGGCGTTTGCTGATCGTCATCAAACATGAAGTGGCTGCCCATCGCGGCTACGTATGTGGGGAAGTCAACGCCCAATCCCCAGCGTGCGATGTCCACTTCGTGAATTCCCTGATTGCCGATGTCGCCGTTGCCGGTATCCCACACCCAGTGCCAGTTGTAATGGAAGCGATTGCGCGTGAAAGGCTTCAGCGGCGCAGGTCCGGTCCACAGATCGTAATTCACGCCGGCGGGAACGGGCTCCTGCGGGGCGTGGCCGATCGACGGGCGCCACTTGTAGCAAAGCGCGCGAGCCATATACGTATCGCCGATCGTGCCGTCGTTCACGTGCTTGATGGCTTCGAGCATGCCGGGGTTTGAACGCGACTGGCTGCCGTGCTGAACGATGCGGTTGTACTTTTTTGTGGCGGCGATCAGTTGCTTCGATTCGAAGAGGTTATGCGAGCAGGGCTTTTCGATGTAGATGTCTTTTCCCGCCTGCATGGCCCAGATCCCTATCAGTGAATGCCAGTGATTCGGCGTCGCGATAGAGATCGCGTCGATGTCTTTGTTCTCGAGCAGCTTGCGGACGTCGCCATAGGATTCCGCCTTGGGCAGACCCATTTTGTCGAGTTCGGCGAGGCGCTCGTTCAGTACGTTTTCATCAACGTCGCAGAGAGCGGCGATTTGCGCCTGCGCGACCTTTGAATAACCCTTAATGTGGTCGTTGCCGCGGCCGCGCACCCCGCAAATCGCGACGCGCACGCGATCGTTCGCCCCCAGAACCCGGCGGCTTGCAGCGAAAGCTTTGCCACTTGCTGCGAGCGATGCAGCACCCGCCGTCACTACCGCGCCTGTCGTCTTGAGAAATTCACGCCGTTCGATCGTCATAATCTCCCCCATTCTACGTGCTAAAACAGCTCCACACTGTCGCCGTGGATGCATTGTACATCCGGCATGGGAGAGCATGTAAAGAAGGTAAAGGGAGTAGGGGATGTGGAGAAAGCGGATCAATTTTGCTCGTTAAAACGGCGAATTTGGTCCGTCTAGGCGAAGATTTGCCGAATTGCGAACTTCCGGCGAAGTTTCCTGTTGCGAAACACCACATGCAGCAGGGAATTCCCAAACGGGCGCGCTCTACTACAATTATGGCGTGCCGAAACGCCAATGCATCGAACGCGCTAAGTGGAGACTTGTGCCCGGGCGGCCCGCCGCACCGCTTTCCGAGCATTACAAGCTCGATTGCGATCACGGTATGCCGATCATGGCGCTCTACAAGACGGGCGACGGCAGCGATGCGATTTATCTGTGCGCAAATCACGTGAGGGAAGTGCAAGTGCGCGTGGGGCATCAAAATTTTGGCGATGTGCGGGTGATCGAGGGCGAGGCGGCTGTTGCTGCTAGCGTTGTGGAGACCGCTGCTCCATCGCCGACTCCCGTGACAGAACTTGAGGCACCCAAGGTAGTAGCTTCGGTTGCCGCCGCTCCTGTGAGGAGCGCGAAGAGTCTCAAAGCTGCAACAGTCATTGATCGGCCTCCCGTCCGTATGCCTTCGAGGGATTTGACGTTTGGCAATGCAGCGAAGGCGCTCGTGGACGAAGCCATCTGGAACATGGCGACGGGCGATTTTGAGTTGTACAAGACGGCGATACGGCAGGGAAGATCGAGCATCGAAGCGGCGTTGGCGGCAGGCGGTCAGTTGGGCGTGGTGCACCGCAAGATCAGCGAATATACGATAAAGCTGGAAGCCATATTGTTTGAGTCGAAGGCGCGAATCAGCCGCGAAGAGGCCATCGATAAGCCGTTTGAGCAGGCGACGCAGCAGATCATCGAAAGCGAAGCGTTAGGTGATGCGCAGAAGGATGCCGCAATCGAGCATATTGGCAAATTACAGGAATCGATTAACAAAGGGCTCGAAAGCGAGATCAGTCCGCTGCAGGCGCATCGGATCGCGTACACGCTGGGCGAGCGCATGAATTGGGGAACGAGCGCAGCCGTGGCGGAGGACCTACGGCTGGCCTATCGCGCGATCTATTCAAGCGCGCGGAGTGCTTTGCGCAGGAGCGCGCCGCATGCGCAGATACTTGAGGAGCGCTTGGTGAATCTATTTGCGGCGCGTGCGGATTTGGA
>DATEGW010000048.1:0-13250 GCA_035279845.1 Candidatus Acidiferrales bacterium
TACTCAGGCGACGCGCTCTTGCGCGCGCTGAAGCCGAAATATTCCGAAGCGCTGCTCGAATCCTCCGGCCTTTTCTCGAAAAACGAAAGCGGCCGCCTCTACGATCGTTTTCGCCGCCGGATCATGTTTCCCATCGCGAACGACGGCGGCAAAGTGATCGCCTTCGGTGGGCGCGCGATGGGCGACGATATGCCGAAGTATCTCAATTCGCCCGAGACGCCCGTCTATTCCAAGAGCAATGTTCTCTATCATCTTGACCGCGCAAAGGAATCGCTGCGTCAGGCCGATTTTGCAATTTTAGTGGAAGGCTACATGGACGCGATTGCCGTCGCGCGCGCCGGATTCTCGAACGTAGTAGCGAGCTGCGGCACCGCGCTTGCCGATGCGCAGATTAAGCTCCTTGCACGTTTCACGCGCCGCATCGTGGTGAACTACGATCCGGACGCCGCCGGGCAGGCCGCCACCGAACGTTCGCTAACCCTCTTGCTTGAAAAAGAATTTGACGTGCGCGTGCTGGCCTTGCCGGGCGGCGCCGATCCGGACAAATTCCTGCAGCAGCAGGGCGCGGCGGCATATCGCAAACTGCTTTCGCAATCGCCGCCCTATCTCGATTATCTGATTGCCCGGGCCCGCCGCATGGATCAGACGACGGCCGAAGGCAAGCTCGCCGCGATCAATTTCCTGATGCCGTTCGTGCAGCGCATTCCGAATCGCCTGCTGCGTTCCGAATGGGCCTCACGCATCGCATCGGAGCTTCGCATTGAAGCGCCCGTATTGCGCGAAGCTTTGCGCCGCGCCGCAGCCGAACGCCGCAGCGAAGTGAAGCCGCGCGCCGAATTGCTAGCTCCGATAGTCAAGCCCGCCGAGCGCCGCCTGATGCAGATGCTCGTCGAAGCAACGGCGTTTCGCGAGCAACTGGCGACGGAAATCGCCAGCAACGAATTGCATCGCGGCCTCGAAACCGAGCGTATTTTTGAAGCGCTGATCGCACGCGCCGCTGAGCCGGCGGACGCCGCGGCGATTGCCGCAGAGCTAGGCGATCGTGACCGGCAAATCCTGCTCGAAATTATTTTTGCGGATTCCTCGGAAGCCGTCTGGGACGAAGCCGAAGCCTGCCTTAACGTGCTGCGTGGCCGCCGTGTCGAACAGGAACTGTTCGAACTGCAAAAGCGCATCGAGGCCAAGCCCGCCGGAGACGAGCTCGCGCACCTTTTAAAACGCCGCATCGAGCTACAACGTCATCTCGCCCTGCAGAAAACGGCCGTCGGCGGACGCTAACGGCCAGAGGCTCGCGCTGAGCATTGATCGCGTGCCTTCCGGCAGATTGCTATTGGCAAAACGCAGCTACTCGGCACCGCAAAAATTCATATTCCCTAGAACGAACAAAGATGCTTCGATATAGTTTTTACTCGATACTTTGAAATCTTGGAGACATTGATGACACAACCTACTCCCGAAAAAGTCATGCAGATTATTAACGGTAGCCGCGCCTCCAGCATTTTAGCTTCTGCTACGCGGCACGGCATATTCGCAGCGCTGGAATCGCATCCCGCCGCGACAGAGGAGATCGCGAAAAAAACGGCGATTTCGATCCGGGGCGCGCAGGCCGTGCTCGACGGCCTTACCGGTTTGGGTCTCCTAACCCTGTCGGAAGGAAAATATCGGAATACTCCCGAGGCATCCGCGTTCCTCGTGAAAGGCAAGCCGAGCTATCTGGGCGCGATGGCTGAGGTGTTTCTGGAAGATTTCCCGACGTGGCAGAAGCTCCCCGAAGCGGTGAAAACCGGCATGCCGAGCGCCTCGAACACATCGGATGTCGCGGACAATCCCTTCTGGCATACGCTCGTTCCCGCCATTGCCGCGCTCTCGTTCCCGGTGGCACAAATCGCGGCCGAACGGCTCGGCATCCCGAAAGCCGGCGCAGTTTCCTGGCTTGACGTCGGTGGCGGCTCGGGCGTGTGGTCAGCGGTCTGGCTCGGCGCGAATAAGCAGGCGCAAGGAACGCAGCTCGATTGGCCCAACGTGAACAAAATTGGTCGGCAGTTTGTCTCCGGCTTCGGCGTCGCCGAACGCTTCCACACCATTGATGGCGACTTCCACACCACCGATTTCGGCTCCGCGAAATATGATTTCGCCATCTACGCGCACATCGCGCACCAGGAAAGCCCTCAGGTTAATACCGAGATGTTCCGCAAATTCCGCAAGGCACTGAAGCCCGGCGGCACCCTCGTCGTCAACGATTTCGTTCTCAACGACGATCGCACCGGCCATCCGTTCGCCATGCTGTTTGCGTCGCAGATGCTGGTTGCCACAAAGGAAGGCTGCACCTACCGGCAATCGGACTACCGGGATTGGCTTGGCCACGCAGGCTTCAAATCTGTGGAGATCGTGCCGACCCCGACTCCCGCGACGCTGGTCTTCGCGAGCTAGCTACGGGCGCACTTAGCCGGAAGGAGAACCAGAGCAACGTGGTCTGTTCGGTAATTTGTATTGGGAAGGCGTGGTCCACGCTGAAACTTGGTAACAACTGGGATTCCGCCCCCTGGACCCATCGAGTCTGCCGACTGCTACCAGCCATTTTGGCACGGTAGCGAATTTTAAGGTGCCAGTCGCGCCGTTTTTGGCTTTTTAACGCGATTTAAGCGATTTTATGGCACCAAACGCGCCAAAATTGTCACTTGCGCAGCGGCCTTCGCTGCCCTGCGGAAATCTCAATTGCATCCGGTTCCGAAAGCGGCATCGACGACGTAACGTATGTCTGCGAGATCCGGTCCTGCCACGTAAATCCATCTTCATCCCAGTAAGCCCATAGAAATCCGAGCATTAACGTCGCCGCGGAAAGCACATATCCGAATCCGCGCCATGTAAGTTGCTTGGTGTCCGGCAGGTGACCATCGAGGCGCACGATCGCAAGCCCGCAAGCCTGCATGCCCGGCGTCGCCCCGGAAAAAACTGTAAACACCACAAAATAAAGGGAATAAAATAAAAAAAGGACGGGCGCGCACATCACCGCATCGAGCCGATCCAGCACCATCTCCCCGCCCATCGACCGGATCAACCCCACAAACAATCCCGCGAATGCCGCCAACGTCATCAAAATAAGCAAGATATCTACCACCATCGCGTTCCTGCGTTCAGCGAAAGTCGCCACCGGAACGAGCGCCGTCTGCGGATGCGCCCGTTCGCCCGCCGCCGCCGAAAAATCCAGCTCCGGCTGCACAGAGATCTCCAAGCGCTCCACCGGTCGGAGCCGAGCCAGTGTGCGTGGTCTCACAGACTCTTTCTTTTCAGCTATTTGCGGAGCGTGGCGTGCTCTCGGTGTTTGATGGAATGGCAACCCAACTTGAGCGTGAGAAGCCGCCGGCTCTTGCTCCTGAACAGAGTATCCGCGCCGCGCACGGTACTCCGCCAGTCGTCGGCCCACTTCGCGCCGCCACTCAGGCTCCGCGTCGTCAGCCGAAGATTCGCCAGCACTTACAGGCTGCAGCAATTCGTCTTTTTCGTTGGAAGCGGAATCGTCGCAGAACGAACACGGTTCTGCGTCATCCATCAGGAGAGCGCCACACTTCGGGCAGATTCGAATCACTGGTACGTTTTGCGCCGCGGAGGTTCCAGTGAAGGAACGCGGTCATCATATCACGAGAAAATTCCCAGCGCGCAACACAATCGACATTTTTGCATCTGTGGCAACATTTCAAGCCGCATAACGTTCCGAAGCTGGGAGAATCCCCGAGCAACAAGAGGTAGCAAGTGCGCGAATTGCGGCTAACACACGGCCCCGCACATTGCGAGGGCCAAAGCTGCGTGTTAGGCTCAGTTTCCGGCTCATTCGTAGTTCAAACGATGCAAAGCTCGCCACGTCGAAGTTTCCTTTGCCAAATTTCGCTTCTATCTTCATCTTCAAGAGTTCTCGCGGGCCTTCTCGCGCTCGCTCTTTTTGCCGCGACGCCAACACTTATCGCGCAGAATTCCTCGATTCGATCGTCCTCATCCAATCTCCTATCGAAAGCGCCCCCATCGTGTACAGAAGTAACGCTTGAGGCGGACCAGCAGCGCGAAGTGAACAAGGTCTTTTACGCGGATGGAAACGTGGACGTCCGTTGCGGCGAGGCGCGGCTTCGCGCGGATCATGTGGAATATGACAGCACAACTCAGGTCGTTATTGCTCACGGGCACGTCCAACTGGATTATCTGACGCAGCATATCGAGGCCGAACAAGCCCGCTACGAACCCAAGACCGGGCGCGGCGAATTCGACCATGTGCATGCGACCTTCGCAATCCAGCGCCGTCCGACGCCGACGCTTCTGATCAGTCCGAACCCGCTGTACTTCAGCGCAGAAAAAGCAGAACGTCTGGATCAGGATACTTATCGCATTCAAAACGCGTGGGTGACGGTCTGCAATCCCGCGCACCCGATCTGGCGTTTTTACGCTCCCGAGCTGACTGTAAAGATGCAAGGAACTGTTCACATCGAGAACGGGAATTTCAGGCTGCTCTCGGTTCCCGTCCTTTATTTTCCGTACGCGACTCTTCCCCTTGAAAAGGGCCGAAGCTCCGGTTTCATGGTGCCCGAGACCGGCAACAGCACTACAAAAGGCCTCGTTCTCGGCGAGGCCTTTTATTGGGCGCCGCTTGACTGGCTCGACACCACGATCGGCGCCTCTTATTACGGCAAGCGCGGGTGGGCGCAGAACGGTCAGGTACGCATGAAACCATGGGAAGGTGCGTCCCTGACCGCCAACTATTACGGCGTGCTCGACCGCGGCCATCTACAAGCAAATGGCACAAGAGTCAATCAAGGGGGCCGCGAAGAACATCTGCTCTTCACGTCTCCATTACCGCACAACTGGCGTGCCGTGGCCGATCTGGATCAACTGAGTTCGTTGACGTTCCGCTTGGCCTTTGCCGAATCCTTCACGCAAGCAGTCAATTCCGAAGTGCCGAACACGGCGTTCCTGACGAAAAGTTTCGATGGCTACAACATCGATTTCGCCGCGCTAAGCTATCAGAACTATCTCTCCGCGACGCCGCAGACATCCGTAATCTTACGGACCGCGCCGGAAGCGAGATTCAGTTCCGTAGACAGGCCGATCTGGTCTTCCATTCCGCTCTATTTCAACTTCGACGCGTTCGCAGGCGCCCAATATCGCCGGGACACGGCGACACCGTTTTCAACGCCGAATTTTGTCGGTCGAAGCGAATTCGCGCCCAGCGTGACACTACCTTTGCGCTGGGGACCTTGGCTAAGCGTGGCCTCCACATTCGCCTTCCGCTCGACACATTATGGCGCTCAGATGATTGGCGGGGCATACGAAGGCACCGGCTTTTTTCGCACTACGGCCGAATTGGGCATAGATATCCGTCCGCCGACGATCGAGCGTGTCTGGAACGTTCGAGGAACTCAATGGAAGCATGCGATCGAGCCGCAGATCGCCTATCACTATGTCACCGGCGTAAATAATTTTGGTCGCTTCATCCGTTTCGACGAAGATGAGACTCTCACCAATCGAAACGACATACAGTATGGCATCAGGCAGGGCCTCTATCGGCGCGTGGAAAACGGAAGCGAGCAGGAAATTGTCAGTTGGAATCTTTCGCAGCAATACTATTTCGATCCGACGTTCGGCGGGGCGTTCACTCTGCACCAGCGCAACGTCTTTCAAGCGTTGAGTTCCCTCACGCCGTTTGCATTCGACGACACCCTCCACCGTTTTTCGCCGATAGTGAGCGACGTACGCTTCGCGACAACCGACCGCTACGACACGGAATTTCGGATCGATTTCGATCCCAAACGGGATCAGACCACCGCTATCGGAACGCTTCTAAAGATCAGGCCGTACAAAGAATCGTTTCTTACGTTGGCTCACTTCTCCGCGATCGAACTCCCTGGCGACTTGCCAGTGCCACCTCCAAATTTTGAGCCGCGATCCAATCAAGTGCGCGCCCAGCTCGGCTATGGCGAGACAAATCGGCGCGGATGGAACGCGATGGTCGGCGCAAGTTACGATTTCACGCAGTCACAGTTCCAGAATCAGATTCTCGAAGTCTCCTACAATACGAATTGTTGCGGAATCGGCGTGGAATATCGCAGATTTTCATTTGGGACGATCCGTAATGAGAGTCAATACCGGTTCGTATTCCTGATCGCCAATCTCGGTTCGCTCGGGAATTTGCGCAGGCAGGAAAAGATTTTCTGATGCGATGACCGCAACCTCAGACGCGTGACGTGATTTGGCGTCGTGTGAATCTTTATCTTGGCGATCGCCGTTTGCCATGAGTCCTCTTTGACCAGCGTTGTTTCTTTGCGACGCTCGGTCCGCGAAACTTCTGCAAGCGCCAACGGTTTTGGGGTCGCAATTGAGACGTCCCAAGCAGCCCATGCACGGTAATCGGCGATTGCGTTTGATCCTTGTTTTGAATAACTTAGGGGCAGAGTCTAAAAAACAGCAGGTTGGAAAAGATGCCATAGAGCTTCAGGTGTCGGCTTTTTGCCGATTCCCACGGTGCGAAGCTGCCTCACTTGCGTCTAAAATGGACGAATACAAAGATCGACATAGGGATGGACGTTGGCGCGCATCGTGAAGTTTTTCTGAAGAGGAAAGGGATCGAAGCTCAGTGGATATCAGCGTATTAACCGCTCTACTGGCGGGGCTATTGTCCTTCATTTCTCCGTGCGTATTCCCGCTAGTACCCGGGTATGTCTCGATGCTTTCCGGAATCGGCGTGGAGCAACTGAAAGAAGATAAGGCGCCCCGCGCTGGCGTACTGAGCTCCGCATTTGCCTTCGTTATCGGCTTTTCGGTCGTATTCATCGCGCTGGGCGCATCGGCCAGTGCGGTCGGCGCGTTTCTGCTGCGCAATCGGGCGCTGTTAGCGCCGGTTGCAGGCGCCCTAATCGTCTTGTTCGGCCTTCATCTTGTAGGCGGTCTGACGAAGATCGGCGTTAAAGCTGGAGTTGCAATTGGCGCGATCCTCGTGATTATCGGTTTTGCGATGGGCATGTGGCCGAACGCGCCACAGTACCATCTGGCGCCTATCAACTTCTACTCGATCGCCCTGATCTTCATGATCGGCCCGAGCCTCACGCGCTGGCTGAATCGGGACGTGCACCTGCGCGACGTGGGCGGAAATCAGCCCGGAATCGTGAGTGGATTTTTGATGGGCTTCGCGTTTGCCTTCGGCTGGACGCCCTGCATCGGCCCCATTCTCGCCGGAGTGCTCGCGATTGCGGCGACGAAAGACACTGTCGGCCAAGGCGTTCTTCTTCTTGCATTTTATTCGGCTGGACTGGCGATTCCGTTTTTACTTACGGCTCTCGGCATCGGTCGTTTTCTCAAGGTCTACAAGCGCTTTCGCAAGCATCTGCATACGGTGGAGGTTTGCAGCGGCGTTCTTCTTCTTGCGATCGGCGCACTGGTGTTCACGAACCAGCTTGCCTTTCTTTCGGGAAAATTGAATTTCTTTCAGCCGGAAAATCTGATCCCAGGCGCGGGCAGACTCACCGTTGCCGATTCGGGTTCGCACAATATGGGCGTGGCCGACAAAGATCTGCCCGACGAACCTACGGTGACGTTTACCGATTTGCAGGGTGCGAAAATGCCGCTGAACAGTCTGAAAGGAAAAGTCGTGTTAGTGAACTTCTGGGCCACGTGGTGCGACCCGTGCTTCGCGGAAATTCCTACGCTGATCACATTGCAACAGAAATATGGTGCGAAGAATTTCGTACTGCTCGGCGTAGCCATGGATGAAGACGGCAAGAGCGTCGTTGCGCCCTTTGTACAGGCGAGGAAATTTGACGTTCAGGGCCAGCAGCTCACCATGAACTATCCCATCGTCCTGGGAGACGACGGCATCACTACGAAATTCGGCGGTTTGCTCGGGTATCCCACCACATTCGTGATTACCCCAGACGGCAAAATTGATCGTAGAATTGTGGGTGCGCTCAATCTCGGCGATATGGAAAAAGAAATAGGGAGGCTAATCCAATGAACCTCATGGCACGTTTGCAATCCTGGCGCCTGTTGCTCGCCTGCGGTGTGATCGCCGTTATCGCAAGCTTGGGCTTGCACCATTCGGTCCTTGCGCAATCCATGCCTAATCCTGCAACCATCGTAAAGCCGGAAACATACGTCTCGCTCGATAAAGTTCCGCGCGGGCAGACGTTTGAGGCCGCGGTAGTGGTGAAGATCGCTAACGGCTTTCACATGAATTCCAATAAGCCTTCCGAGGATTATCTGATTCCGACGACCATCACGCCTAATCCTCCCGCCGGGATCAAGGTTGTGGACACGATCTATCCCCCAGGCCAGATGAAGACTTTTACCTTCTCGCCGAAGAAGCCGCTGAACGTTTATACCGACAGTGTCACTCTCAAATTGAAGTTGGCGGCCGAATCATCGGCCCCGCTCGGTGCCGTATCGGTGCCGGCAACATTGCGTTATCAGGCGTGCAATGACACCGCTTGTCTTCCACCCGTGAAGGTCCCGGTGACGCTTAACCTGGACATTGCTGCTGCGGGAACCAAAGCGCACAAGGTACACCCGGACGTCTTCTCCGCGTCAACCCAGAAGCCCTAGAAGGCTGCCGAAAGCGCTCCTCGATTATCAGGACAGGCTTGGCCGAGTCGCAGGAGCGCTGCTAGCCTCCCAACGCAGCGGCTCTTTTTTGTCTGCAAAATCTGTCTCAAAAGCTGAGACAACCAATGCTACTTATGTAGTTGCAGCCCAAAAAAGTTACATTTCTAATCGCAACTGCCAAGAATTAGAAACCGATGTAACTTCATGAAAACAAATGAAAGGCACCCCGTCTAATCGCAATCAAAAGTCGATTTTGGGAGGGTTGACCTAGGCCGATGCGGTGCCCTGCGCCGACGAGCTTCGGATCGCAGGGATCGCCTTTTCGAGTCGCCGGACCGTACGATCCTTGCCCAACACGACCATGCTTTCGAAAAGCGGCGGTGCCACGGCACGGCCAAGGATGGCGACGCGAGTCGCGTTGATGAGCAGCGCTGCCTTCAATCCCTCGCTCCCCGCAAGCCCCCGCAGAGCCGCATCGCACGCATCATGATTCCAGTCTGGCAAGGCCGTCAACGCGGCCGCCAATTTTGCGATCAGTTCGCCTAAGCGCTCATCTTTCCAAAACTTCGCACGAGCTTCGGCGTCGTATTCGAAATCATCCGTAAAAAATGCTCGGGCAGCCGTCGAGAAATCCGTCAAGAAACGCGTGCGCGGACGGATCAGGTCAACGGCATGCGAAAACCAGGCATGCTCGGTCGTTGCCCAAGCCTCTTGCCACAGCCCCGCCCGCTTCAACTCCTGCTCTACATAAGGAAGAAGCCCCTCGATCGGCAGTTTCTGCAAATATTGCGTGTTGAACCATTCAAGCTTAGGCCGGTCAAATACCGCGTTAGTCCGGCTGACGCCCGAAAGCTCGAATTGCTTCACTAAATCGCTTGTTCGCAGGAAGTCGGCATCGCCGCCCGGCGCCCATCCAAGCAACGCCAGGAAATTCCTAAAGGCTTCCGGTAGAAATCCCTCTTCAGCGTACGACCCCACGCCCGTTGCGCCGTGGCGCTTTGACAGGCGCGTACGATCCGGACCGAGAATCAAAGGCACGTGTGCAAAGATCGGCGGTGTCGCTCCAAGCGCTTGATAGAGCAATGCCTGCTTTGGCGTATTAGAAAGATGATCGGCGCCTCGAATCACGTGCGTAATGCGCATGTCGATATCGTCAACCACGACGCTCAGCTGGTACGTCGGTAGACCATTCGACCGGAGCAACACGAAATCCTCGATCTCGGCATTCTGAAACTCGCGCTGGCCGAAAACCGCATCTTCAAATGAGGTCGCCCCGTCACGTGGCACACGGAAACGAATTGCATGCGGGACTCCCTCTCGGGCCTTCGCCGCGCGATCTGCGTCGGTCAGGTCGCGGCAGGCGCATGGGAGCGCTTTATGAGCCTTCGGGCCTTCATCGTCGCCCTCGCTCTCCTGTTCGGGGGAAGCATCGCCTCCGGCATAAGATGACGCTTTGCAATAGCACGGGAAGGCCGCACCCGACGCGACAAGGCGCTCCGCCGCGGCCCGATACAGATCAATCCGCTGTGATTGAAAATACGGCCCCTCGTCCCAGGCTACTCCCAACCACTTCAGGCCATCGAGTATCCCATCCACGAGGTCGGGCCGATTCCGCTCCACGTCTGTATCTTCAATGCGAAGCAGCAGCGTGCCACCGGTGTGTTGCGCGAACAACCAATTAAACAGCGCGGTCCGCGCGCCGCCAACGTGCAAATACCCTGTGGGGGAAGGGGCAAATCGAACTCGAGGCATCATAGTGTCTGCCGATTATCCTTTGAGATGATAAAAAAATATCTTAGCGGAAAGACGAAGCGAAATCGAATTTCTTGCAAATGCCTGATCCGACATGAGTTGGTACACGAGTACTGTTGACGGCGTGGCTCAGGAGCCGCATATTTAGGCTGGATAAATCGTTCAGAGAGTGCGCCTGAAAGGCCCTCTAAACGTGCGACTTAAGCCATTGCGTGGCACGAAACTGAGGCTGCGTAACGGCGCAAGATAGTGAATATTTTCTGCTATTCTTGGCATAGCCAAATTCCAAAACGGGAATCCCTGCGTTGCCTACTTTTGCGAGCCCCAGCGCCGCGGTTGTGGCAGTCAGCTCACTCCTGCTGGCGACATTCTTCCTGTTCGTTTACCGGCAAAAACGGCAGGACTATCTTTTCGTGTGGTCGGTGGCGTGGCTGATCCATGCCTCTGATTGGGCGGCGCGCTTCGCTGCGCTCTACTTCCATTTCCCCTCCTGGTTTTCCGGCGTAAACGAATGGCTGCTTACAGTTTGCGCGCTGGCGTTCTATGGATCGGCCCGGCTATACGCGCGAAAGTCGTTGCCTTTGCGGGAGATCTCGGCTGCGGCGCTGATCGCGGGTATATGGGCTGCCGGTTGGGGCGCTGGACATCTCCTTGTCGCGCCGCCGAAAATTGGCGTTGCGGTGGTCCTAGCACTTGCCGCGCGGACTTTCTGGCAAGAGGGACGGAAACAAGAATCTCGGGCGGATGAGCTGATGGCGCTCACGTTCCTCGGTACGGCGGTACTTTGCCTGTGCATGGCATTTCAGGCGCGTCTGCAGTTTCTCAACGGGATGGATCTCGGTACTTTCTCGATCCTTCCCAGTCTTTTTGCCGCTGTGCTGATGGTCATGGCGGTCTACGAGGAGGAACGGCGGCGCGTTGAGCGCAACATGCTGGCGCTTTCGAGCCTGAACCTCGCTACTTCAAGCTTCGTGGGCGGCGAAATTCAGAAAATGCTGGCGCAGGCGCTGGACCGAGTGCTCAATGTGGTGCGGATTCCGGCAGGTGCGCTTTGCATGCGGCAGGGTGAAAGCAACGGCCCTGCCTCGATGGTCGTCACGGGTCTCGAGAACACTTTCTGCATCGCGACACAAGAGAATCAGCTTGACGAGTATCTGATTGGATTAGTCGCGCGGCTCGGGGGACTTGTAGTATTGCGGGAATTGACGCGCGACTCCGATTACGAAGCGCTGGAGAAAGAGAGCGCATTTCGGCGTGTACGCGAGCTGCTGTTGAGCCAAGGCTTGCGTACCGTCATCGGTATCAGTTTGCAGGCAAAGGAGCGCGTTTTCGGCGTGCTCTTGCTCGGGACTCCGGATCACCGCGATTTTACCCCCGCGGAATTGCGCTTGCTGCTCGCCTTGGGCCATCAGATCGGAATGGCCGTGGAGAATAGCTACCTCATTCAGCAGACGTCCCGCCGGAGCGAGGAGCTGAATATTTTGAACGAGATCGGGCGGGCACTGAGCTCGACTCTCGATCTCGACCTGCTTTTCGACCGCATAAATTCGGAAATCCGACGCCTGATGGACGTGAGCAGTTTTTTTATCGCCTTTTACGACCACAAAACTCAGGAAGTTCGGTTCGAGATCGAAGTGGTCGAGGGCGAGAGACTGCCAAAGCGTTCCCGCCCGGCCGGGAATCGCCTGGTGGAGCACGTGGCGCGTACTCGCCAATCCATGCTGATCCGTGAAAATTTTGCAGAAGCGGCTCGGGATCTTGGGTTCGAGCCCAATGGCAGCCGGGGTTCGATGTGCGCCGTTCCGATGATCCTTTACGATCGTGCGATCGGGGTGATGGCGGTCCACAGTTCACAGGAGCGCACCTTTGACACCGGTCACTTGGAGCTGCTCCGCGTGCTTGCGAGCGAGGCCGCGATCGCGATCGAGAACGCCCGCTTATTCGCCGAAGAGCAGAAGCGCTCGCAGCAACTAATGCTTGTCAACAACATCTCAAGCCATGCGATTACCACGCTCAATCCGGAAGAGATGCTGGCGAAGATCGCATCGGAAATCGGGAACAGCCTGACCTACGACCACATCGGAATCGCCATTCTCGACTACACCGCCAAAGAGCTGGTGATTGAGGCGGAAGCAGGGACGAGGCGTGACGCTCTAGGGAAACGCTTGTCTCTTGGCGAAGGCCTCATCGGACAAGTGGCGCGTACCGGTCAAATCGCAAAGGTTCGCGAAGCCAGCCATGCAACGCCAAAGACAGTTCTGCCGGATTCGACTTCATCCATTGCGCTGCCGGTGGTTTACGCGGAGCAACTGCTCGGGGTTCTCTACGTGGAGTCCAAAGAGCCTTCGGAATTCGGTGAGCAGGAAGTACTTCTCCTGCGCACTCTCGCTGATCTCTTCGCCGGCGCGGTGCATAATGCCATGGCATTCCAGAAGGCACAGGAGCAAGCCATTACGGATGGGTTAACGGGCGTGAAGACTCACCGCTTCCTTATGGAGGCGCTTTCGGCGGAATGGAAGCGTTCGACGCGCGCCAACCGACCGTTTGCGCTCGTGCTCATGGATCTTGACCGATTCAAATTCGTCAATGATTTCTACGGTCACTTGGAAGGCGATGTCGTGCTACAACGCGTTGGGCGGATTCTGGAAGAACATTGCCGGCGTTCGGACGTGGTGGCGCGGTATGGCGGCGATGAATTTGTAATTCTGATGCCTGAGACTACGGTGGAATCTGCGCGGCAGCTCGCCTCGAAATTGCGCGCATGGATTGCGTCGGATGTACTGCTGCGCGATAAAAACATTACCGCCAGCTTTGGTATCGCGGGATTCCCAATTCATGGCTCGACGCCGCAGGAATTGATCCAAGTGGCCGACTCCTCGATGTATTTGTCTAAACATCAGGGTGGTAACTCAGTTTCGACC
>DATEGW010000049.1:0-17789 GCA_035279845.1 Candidatus Acidiferrales bacterium
GGCGTGCGCAAATTCGGCCCGCATTTAGGTCCGATCACCACGCACGGCAACTACACGCCGTTTCTCCATTCGCACATGACGGCTGTTCTCGATAGCTACCGCAATCATGGCGTTGGGCGGCGGCTCAAGCTCTTCCAGCGCGAAGACGCCTTGCAGCGCAGCATTCCGCTCGTTGAATGGACGTACGATCCGCTCGAAGTCAAGAACGCGTACTTCAATATCGCGCGCCTCGGCATCGTCGTCCGCCGTTACATCCCAAATTGTTACGGCATCACGGCGAGCCCGCTGCATTCGGGCATTCCCACGGACCGGTTCGTTCCTGAATGGTGGCTCGACTCCGAACGCGTGAAATGCATTGTCGACGGTCGTCCTCTTCCCCACGGTAAAATCGCTGACCGCATTTCCCTTCCGCGAAATATAGGCGAGATCAAATCAAACGATCCCGACGAGGCCATCCGCATTCAATCCGACTTTCGCCAGCGCTGCGAGCGCGCCTTCGCCGCCGGTCTTGTCGTCTCGGGCATCGATCTCCGCGACGAAACGGCCGACTATCTGCTCCAATCGCAAGACAGCATCCCCGGGCTCAATCTCCCGCCGATGGTCCGAGACTAAGCGCTTACTTGAATTTAGGGAACATTTGGACGACTATCTCCGTATCCTACGCTGAACGCACTTCTCTACTGGAGGCGCATCATGATCCGAGCCACTCGCCACACCCTGGGAGCCATTCTCGCGATTTCCGCTGCTTTCGCTTTATCCGCCGCCGCATCGCACGCCGACGACTGGTCGAAAACATATTCGATCTCTGGCCACGCGGACCTGCAGGTTCACACCGACGATGGCGATGTCAACATCGCCTCCGCCGATCAAAAGCAGATCGTCGCTCACGTCACCACCGAAGGCTACAAGATAGGCCCCAACGACGTTCGCATCGATGAGAACCAGTCCGGCGACCACGTCGTCATCACCGTTAAAACGCCTCACCTGAACATGAACTTTTTTGGCGGCATGCACCATGCCGTCCATGTTCAAGTCACGGTTCCGCGCGAACTTGACCTCGAAGCCACCACGGGCGATGGCAGTGTTCAACTACAGACGGTCACCGGTCACATCCAGATACGGACGGGTGACGGCTCCATCCATGCGGACAGCATTCATGGCGATGTGTCCCTGCACACCGGAGATGGCAGCATTGACGGTCGCAGCCTCGATGGCACGCTCTCTGCCGATAGCGGCGACGGCGGCATCCGCATCGCTGGCCGCTTCGATGGGCTCACGATAAACACGGGTGACGGCAGCGTCGACGCTTCTGCGAGTGCCGGATCGAAAATGTCCTCGCCCTGGACTCTACATTCTGGCGACGGTTCAATCGATCTTCGCGTGCCGCAAGACCTTCGCGCCTACGTTGATTTGAAGACGGGCGATGGCTCCATCACTCTGGACGTGCCGGTGACGGTCGAAGGGGCTCTCGAACACACACACGTTCGCGGCAACCTCAACGGTGGCGGCGCCGAATTAAAGATCACCTCCGGCGACGGCTCCATCCACTTAATGAAGTCCTAAATTCGCTCGAACGCGTTGCGGTTTTACGGGGCGGTCATGGAGGGCGAATCTGCCCCGGATGCCCTCGATTGTCGGCGGGCGTCCGTCGTCACCATCGGTTTTCCCGAGAACGCTGGTGTCCGTAAAGGCCGCTTTCGCCGCCTTTGACCTTATCTTATGCCTGCTATGCCTCCCGTACTTCCTCTGCCTCGTGCTCATACCGCAACGCGTGGTTTAGACCTGACCGTCACAAACGCCATTAATTTCGCATTGGTTAACACCTGATTCACGTCTCAAAATTGCTTGAATATCACACGCGGAGCGGCATTTTGTCGCAAGATTTACAGAGGACGTTGCGCGTACAGCCCCGAGGGTGTATGTTCGCTTCGAAACCGACCGTGTACCGACTGACCCAGTCCTGCATACGGCAACTCGGTTTGTGCAGAACGCAGTTTGCTCTAGGTGTACTTCTCGCGTTTGCCGTCCTCGTCGCTCCGGCGCACGGTCAGCAATCGCAAACGTCCCAAGCGTCGCCAACTTCCACCACGCAGAAAGACGAAGCATCGCCAGATCAGCGAGTTCCGGAGTCCCCTGCGCCGCCTCAACTTGTCCCATCGGTTCCTCCAGCCATAGCTGAACAAGCGGTGCAAAATCCCAACGCGCCCTGCGTCCAACCTCCGCCCCCCGTCACGTGGCGCGACTACAAAGGGCCATTCGCAAAAACGGTCGCAATCTATGCCCAGCGCCTCGAACGCAGATCCGTCGGTCCCAACTCGCAGCCCCAGCGCCACTACAAACCCGGCGTGCTGCTTTGCACACTGGAAACGAGAGATAAATTCTGGCTATTTGTACACGATTCGAGCGACCCTGTCGCATTTGTCAATGCTGCATGGAACGCCGGCGTCTCTCAGGTGCAAAATAACCAGGCCACGTTCGGCCGCGGCTTCACCGGCTATCTCGATCGCTTCAGCACAAAAATGGCTGGCCAGGCATCCTCAAACTTCTTCAAGGATTTCATGTATCCCACGATATTCGAGGAAGATCCCCGCTATTATCGCCTCGGCAGTGGCTCAACGAAGCACCGCATCGTGCACGCGATGAGCCACATCGTAATTGCCCACAACGAAAACGGAAACAGCATGTTTAACTTCTCCGAGTGGCTCGGCGACGCCACCGTCACCGTTCTCGGCAACACTTATTTGCCGGACAACCGCCGTGGCGTTACCCCTGTCGCCGAGTCCATGGCATCCGGAATGGCCTACGATATGGGTTATGACATCCTGCGCGAGTTCTGGCCCGAAATCGCCAAAGCATTTCATCTTCCCTTCCGCGAGCAAAACGCGCCACCGGTCACAACGCTCCCGCCTCCCACCCGCTAGTTTCCCATGGGCAAATTGGGATCATGACAGGAACCAGCATTACGATTGTTCAAGCGACTTTGTCATTCGGAGCGTTGCGCTCGATGAAGTAGCGTTCGCGAATGTTGCAAAGGTTTTCTCCGTTACCTCCTTTACCTCCTCTGCCTCCTCTGCCTCCTCTACCTCCGCGCCTTTTCATGCTCTAATGCATCACCACCGAACAGGGATCGTCGAAGATGCAAACCGCTACAGTCAGGCCCCGCCACGTCGCGGCGGTCGTTGCCGGGAACGCGCTCGAATTCTACGATTTCGTTACCTACGCATTTTTCGCAATTTATATCGGCCGAGCCTTCTTCCCCTCCAATAATCCGTCTGCAAGCCTGCTGTCATCCCTTGCGGCTTTCGGCGCCGGTTTCATCACACGCCCCATCGGGAGCTACGTCATCGGCAAAATGGGTGACCGTCGTGGCCGCAGACCAGCCATGGTGCTTTCTTTCGGCATGATGGGCGTCGCAATCATCGGCATTGCGCTCGTGCCATCATATGCCGCGATTGGCATTGCAGCGCCCACGCTCGCGATATTCTTCCGGCTTTTACAAGGTTTTGCGCTGGGCGGCGAAGTTGGCCCTACGACGGCCCTCCTGCTTGAGGCCGCGCCTGTCAATCGCCGCGGGTTTTACACATCCTTCCAATCGAACTCCCAGAGCTTCGCAACTCTCGCAGCCGGCCTCGTCGGATTCGGTCTATCCAATATCCTCACGGACCAGCAATTGCAATCCTTCGGATGGCGCATCGCATTTCTTCTCGGCGCGCTTACTGTGCCTTTTGCGCTCATCATCAGGCGCTCGTTGCCCGAGACACTTCCCGCAGCCGAAACCGTAAAATCGGCCGACAACACATTCCGCGCTCATTGGCTCGTCGCCATTCTGGGAATCGTTCTGCTCGCAAACGCGACCATCGGCACTTACATTCGCAACTACATCACCACCTACGCCATTGCAACGCTCCATATGGCGTCGAACATCGCTTTCGCTGCCACGGTGGTAAACGGTCTCGCCGGTATTCTCGCGGGCCTTTGGAGCGGCATTCTCTCGGATCGTTACGGTCGCAAGCCTGTGATGTTGATTCCCGGCATACTGCTTCTCGCGGCGATTTTCCCCGGCTTCCTTGCCATTGCGCATCATCGTTCAGGCTTCGTGTTGCTCACGGTGACGGGCATCCTCTCCGCGCTCTCATCTCTTTCAATCATCCCGATGATCACTTGGCTCACTGAATCCTTTCCGCCGTTCCTTCGCTCGCAAGGCGTCGCCGTCACTTACGCCCTATCCATCGCAACGTTTGGCGGCACAACGCAGTACGCCGTCGCATGGCTCATCGACGTGACCGGCAGCCCACTCGCTCCCGCATGGTATTGGACCATTGCCGCAATATTCGGCGTCATAGCCATCATTGCAACTCGCGAATCCGCCCCGCAATTTGGAACGTCTTCAGAACTCCGAGATAGCGGCAAATAAGTCGGTAGGGGCACGTGCTTGCTACGGCGCTTTTCGCGACCAATCGAATCTCAAACGTCCTTCGCCTCGCGCATTCATCGCATTACAATGCCTGCGCGCCGAAATTCGCACACGAGCGCGCTTTGCACGGGAGTCCATCGGGCATGAAGATTGTCGATATCCGTGAGGCCACTAAGCCGATCAAATCGGAAATCCGCAACGCATATATCGATTTCACGAAAATGACGCTCAGTCTCGTCGCCGTCATCACGGACGTCATCCGCGACGGTAAGCCTGTCGTCGGCTACGGCTTCAATTCCAACGGTCGCTACGGCCAAAGCGCTCTGATCCGTGAACGTTTCCGCCCGCGCATTCTCGAAGCCGATCCCACTTCCCTCCTCGATGAGTCCGGCGCGAACCTCGATCCCGCAAGAATCTGGTCCTGCATGATGACCAACGAAAAGCCCGGCGGACACGGCGAGCGCTCCGTCGCCGTCGGCACGATCGACATGGCTATTTGGGACGCCGTCGCAAAAATCGCGGACAAGCCGCTCTTCCAACTCCTCGCCGAAAAATACGGCAATGGCACGCCAAACCGCCGCGTGTTCGTCTATGCCGCCGGTGGCTACTACTATCCCGGCAAGGATCTCGACGCGCTGAAGCGCGAAATGCTCGGCTACATCGAACGCGGTTACACGGTCGTCAAACAGAAAATCGGTGGTGCATCTCTACGCGAAGACATCGCCCGCATAGAGGCCGTCCTCAGTATCCTGAAGCCCGGTCAATCGCTCGCCGTGGATGCTAATGGCCGCTTCGACCTGAAGGCTGCGCTCGAATACGCCAAAGCTCTCTCGCAATACAATTTGTTCTGGTACGAAGAGGCGGGCGATCCCCTCGATTTCGAATTGCAGGCCGAACTCGGTAAGCATTACGCGAGCCCGATGGCAACCGGCGAAAATCTCTTTTCAATGCAGGATGCACGCAACCTGATCCGCTATGGCGGCATGCGCAAAGATCGCGATTGGCTTCAATTCGACTGCGCCTTGAGCTACGGCCTCGTCGAATACCTGCGAACGCTCGCGATGTTGCGCGAATATGGATGGAGTCCCGCGCGCTGCATTCCGCATGGCGGCCATCAAATGTCTCTGAACATCGCCGCGGGCCTCGGGCTCGGCGGCAATGAGTCCTATCCCGATCTCTTTCAGCCGTACGGCGGCTTCCCCGACGGCGTGCAAGTGGAGAACGGCTACATTACAATGCCGGACTTGATCGGCATCGGCTTCGAAGGCAAATCCGATTTGTATAAGCAAATGCGCGAACTCAGCGCGTGAATATATTAGATCTGCAGGGACGCATGCTTGTTTACACTGAGCGCTTATGCGAAGGGTTTACCCTGAATGTTCTTGCGAAGGGCTGCGCCCTTGTTCGCTAGGCAACTAACGGAAACTTGAATGAAACGCCTTCTCTCCACTCTCTACTTCCAGGTCCTGCTGGGTATCATTCTCGGCGGACTCATCGGTTACTTCTTCCCGCACGCCGGCGTGGCGCTGAAACCTCTCGGCGACGCTTTCATCAAGCTCATCCGGATGCTTCTCGGTCCGATCGTCTTTCTCACGGTGGTGCTCGGTGTCGCGAAAATGGGCGACGTCAAACGCGTCGGCCGGGTCGGCCTCAAAGCAATCATCTATTTCGAAATCGTATCCACCTTCGCCCTGTTGCTGGGACTCCTTATCGGCTCGATATTCCATCCCGGCAGCGGGATGCATGTGAATCCCGCCTCGCTCGACACAGCAGCCGTGCAGTCCTACGTCTCGGCCGCCGCGCGCCCGCACAGCATTGCCGATTTTCTCCTCAGCATCATTCCATCAAGTCCCATTGATGCCTTCGCGCGCGACGACATGCTCCAAATCATCTTCTTCTCGCTGCTGCTTGGCATCGCGTTGTCGCGCCTTGCCGCACACGTGCAGACGCTTCTCAAAATCCTCGAAGAGTTCCTGCAAGCGATGTTTGGCATCGTTCGCATCGTCATGCGCGTGGCGCCGCTCGGAGCCGCGGGCGCAATAGCCTTCACGGTCGGCAGCTTCGGCGCTGCGAGTCTCGCCTCATACGCAAAACTCATCGCGTGCCTTTACATCACAGCCGCGTTGTTCATATTCATTGTGCTCGGCGCGATTTCGACCGCCTGCCGCATCTCATTCCGCAAATTCCTGCGCTTTATCAGGGAAGAAATTCTCGTCACGTTCGGCACTGCATCGACGGAAGCGGTTCTGCCCGCCATGATGGAAAAGCTCGAATATCTTGGCTGTGAACGAACCGTTGTCGGCCTCGTCTTGCCCACAGGCTATTCGTTCAACGCGGACGGAACGTCGATTTATCTCACCATGTCCGTGCTTTTCATCTCGCAGGCTCTTGGCATCCATCTCTCGCTGATGGACGAGCTCACTATCCTTGCCGTCGCTCTCGCCACCTCCAAAGGAATCGCCGGTGTCGCTGGCGGAGGGTTCGTCGCGCTCGCGGCAACTCTCGCGTCAATGAGTCAAATTTCCATCGCTGCGCTCGTGCTTCTTCTCGGCCTCGACCGCCTGCTCGACGAAGCACGCGCCGTCACCAATCTCATCGGCAATGGCATCGCCACAATCGCCGTCGCCAAATGGGAACGCCAGTTCGACCAGAAGCGAGCGCTCGCTGTCCTCAATGGACACATTAATCCCGAAGCAGCCTACGAACAATCTGCGCAGCGCTTCTGAACTGTGCCACGGGGGCGCATGCTCGTTTACTTTGAGGGCTTTTGCGAAGGATTTACCCTGAGTGTTCTTGCGAAGGGCTGCGCCCTTGTCACTAGCGGCTCGCAACGTTGAAATCAGTAGTAGCCTGACGTATAAGGGCGGGTGGACGGACAGCTGCGTTTGGCCCCACCTGAGCGACAAGAGTTACGAGCACGCTTGCGGTCCCAGGTTCTCCCACTATCGATTCGGCTGCTACAGTCCAACTATCTACGACACGCAAAAGGATTTCCGAATGTCAAAGGCAATAAAGATTTTGATTACAGGCGCGGCACGCGGCATAGGAATGGCAACGGCGCAGGTGCTTGCCAACCGAGGGCATTCAGTCGTCGCCACCGACATATCCGCGATGAGTGGATCGGAAGGCATCCAGGCACATGTGCTTGATGTCACCAGCGACGACTCCGTGGCGCGGTGCCTTGGAGAGGTTGGTCCGCTCGATGCAATCGTCAACAACGCAGGTATTATATCTGGCGGAGGGCCGGTGGAAGGCTATCCACTGGATCGTTTCCGGCAGATGTTCGAGACAAACACGCTCGGCGCGTTGCGCATCATCCAGGCGGTCTTGCCCGCCTGGCGAAAGCGGGGTTCCGGCGTCATCGTGAATGTGTCGAGTGTGAACGGGCGGGTGTCCTCGCCGCTCCGAGCAGCGTACAGCGCCTCCAAATT
Source organism: Candidatus Acidiferrales bacterium (assembly GCA_035279845.1). GTDB lineage: Bacteria > Acidobacteriota > Terriglobia > Acidiferrales > UBA7541 > Palsa-295. The sequence goes on from DATEGW010000049.1 coordinate 7,846, forward strand.
CGCGCTCGAAGCGTTGACGGAGTCACTGCAACTGGAAGTCCGTCACTTTGGAATACGCTGCGTGTTAATCGAGCCTGGGAACATAGCTACTGGCATAAAACCGATCGAGCCTCATAAAGGACCAGCCGACTACGCCGGACTTTGGGAGCAGTGGGCCGGAGCCGATACCAAAATGACGGGCCCATCTGGTCGACCCGGACCCGAAGTGGTCGCATTGGCCATCGCCAGTGCAATCGAAGATCCCGCGACACCTTTCCGTGTACCGGTCGGCCAGGACGCTGAGATGATTTTGGGCTTGCGAAGAAGCCTCGACGATCAGGCATTCGAAGATGCGATGAGAAAGGCCGTTGGGCTTACCTGGTGATTGGATGGCTGTCAGGCCGCGCTCCGTCAGGGTTGCTGACTCGTTGCGTCCTTCGCAATCCTTGTGCTTCATCGGCATCGGGCTTCACGCCCCACATCCGACACCACAACCGTAGCGCCAAGCCGATCAAGTGCGCCTATCGCGATCCCTCTCATCGCATCCTGCCCACAACGGGTTCGGCTGTTACGGTCCACTAACCAGCACCTGGTGCGCCTTCCATTGCCGATTAACTAAGGCAGCTTCAGGGAAAGAGCTTAGCTATTTTTCGGCGGTCGCCTCGTCAAAAAGACGCATTGCCATCAGTCCATTCCCAACTGCACCGCCTGCGCGAAGCGCAGCTGCAATAAACACGGTTTCAGCAATTTCTTCGCGCGTCGCGCCCGCTTCAACGGCGTTCTTAATATGCGCCTCGATGCAATATGCGCATTGCGTCGTCAACGCCACGGCAATCGACATGAGTTCCCGGTACTTAGCAGGAATTACTCCATCGGCCCGTTCCGCGACATGCTTGAGCTTTAAAAATGCAGCTGCCTCTTTGGGGGCAGAACTTATGAGCTGTTCCGTGTATGAGCGATCTTTCGGTGTCTGGTATTCGGTTGTATTTTTCATCGGTCTATACTCCCAGAGGCCTCGCCATTGCACAATGTCCTCCGGGCAGAGATGTCGCTTCCGTTTTCGATGCAAGGGCGTGAAAAATTCATGGACAATCACGCATCGGCCCGCGTAAACAGAAGAACAGGAGCGTTAAATGGTCGAGCTATCCATCGCGCAAGGGAATCTCACGCTTCACGTCAAAGGCGCAGACAAGCTTTGGGCCTTGAAGAGCAGCCTCGAAATACCGCTGGCTCATATCGTGGGCGTCGGGCCCGCAAACCCGGAGGTCACACGCGGTTGGCACGGAATCAGGATGCCGGGCACTTATTTTCCCGGAGTCATCACGGCGGGCACGTTCTATCAGGATGGCAAGCGGATTTTCTGGGACGTGCATGACCCGGAAAAAACGATCATCATCGACCTTAGCGACGAACGATATAATCAGTTGATCGAGAAGTAGCCGACCCGCGCGAAGCAATCAATCTCATCCAAAACGCATTGTGAGCATCCGCGCCTCCGCGGCAGCAGAGCGTCCCGCTGCCGCGAAGGTCGGACGTAAGCTAGTGGGCTGCTGCGGCGCTTGCACTCCCAGCCACGCTGAGCAGTAATTGTGTGCCGCTATCCAGATGAACGTCACGGTTTGTTGACGTAATTAACGAGCCCTCCGTTGCGCTTGAGGCTGAGGAAGCCAGGTTTAGTCCGTCCATATTGAACACGCCCTGGCTGTTTGACATCAACTGCCCTGTTGCGTTCAGCCCACCCACGGCGCCGCGTGACGCACCGTTCGCGACGCCCGCTGTCGAACCGAGCGCACCACCTGCAGCGGCACCCACATTGCCGACCGGTGCGCCAGCCGCTCCTACTGCGGAGGTGGCTCCCCCAACCGCCCCCAGCGCACCACCTCCGCCTACGGGACCGCCGTGAGCCCCACCGCCAGCCGCAGCCATTGACCCACCGTTGATGCCAGAGTCATCCGCATTTGCCGCCGTCGAAGCGGCGCTCTGCGCGGCCGCCATCGCCTGAATCGTTGCATTCATCGGGACTTCCCGGCCGTCTTTCAATCGCGCCTTATCAAACGCGATCCCGAGTTCAGACGCCGATTCATTCTTGGACCGCGCCTGCGCTTTTGTCACATGCCCTTCGAGTTCAGTTCCCTTCGGAAGGACCGTGCCATCAGGAGCGTTCGACTTCCGCATCGTTTTCGCCACTACCGGATCTCCCGGTTTGTTCTTCTTCGCGTCAATCGGATGCACCAGGGTTGCGCTCGCAGTCGAGTCCGCTGCGGAGTTCGCCGATGCGTGCGAATTCTTCGCGGACGACGAATGCGCGGCGCTGTGGTCCGCTTGTGCGCCGCTTCTGCTCACTCCGGCTGACGTGTTGCCGGCGCCTGACACGCCCGCCTGACTTCCGTTATGCTGGGCCGAAGCCTCCGCCGATGAGTTGTTCCCGGCTTGCATGCCATTTGACCGGTTTGCTTCAACAGACGTGCTGCTCCCCGCCGATGCGCCGGCCTGCGTTCCCGGTTGCGACTGCGATTGTGCGTAAGCGGTTCCCGTGACCAAAAATCCCGCAAGAACAAATAGACTCACTCGCGTCATCTCAAGTCTCCTTTTGTGGACCGCATAACGGTGGTGATACGCCCGCCCACCCTGTAAAACCAAGAAATGGAAAACAGGAGAATATTTTTTATTAGTGAGCCCTTCGAACGCAGTACGGCCAACCCTGTAATGTCGTCAGGAAGTAACTACAATGTTTACCGTATGACAAAATAGGTCGTAAGTCGAACAGCTACTCTTGCTTGTGTGATTTGAAGCCCGTCAACGAAAGCACGTACGGTGTCACCGCTGGCAGTTTAGGATCGAGAGGATCCAGTTTGCGCGGTACCCTTTTCAAGTCCCTAGAGCCTGCTCGTCCGACGCACTCATCTCGCCCCGGTAGGGACGTCCCGCTCGCCAGTTTACGAACACATACGATCCCAGCACCAGGATTGCCGCGCCCGCCTGAGCCACAAGCGTCTCAACCGTCGGAAACACGGAGAGCCACGTGCCCATCCACGCCGGAATGATCTTCGCCAATGTGGGAATAGCCGTCGTCGAGACCCAGTGCGCCAACTGCATCTCTTGCACTTGCTCGCCGACCATCACGACTAGCACGACTCCAAGCAAGCCGCCCGTCAGCACGAGCATCTTCCGGTAAGGCATCTTCCGGTGCGCCACAAACGTCAGTGCGGCCACGATCGCCGTCAGCGCCAAGCCCATGCACGTACCCCAAAACACCGTCTCGCCGCCAAGCCTCAATCGGTAAGTCTGCAGGAACAGCACCACCTCGAATCCTTCTCTGTACAGCGAGGTGAATCCGAGCAGCGCCATTCCCCAAATCCAACCCGCACCGCTCGCCCCATTCTCGCTTGCAAGTAATTCACGCTTGCGCCTGTTGTGGAGCGAAATCCATCCTGTCCAATAAAATTTATGAAAAAACCAGTTCATCACCACAAGCAGCACGATCACGGCAAGCAATCCCGTCGCCGCCTGCAGCGCCAGCGCCGAAACGCTCTGGCTCAGATCGTTCAGAATCCGCACCGCCGCAAACCACGTCAGCAGCGTCGCCGCAAATCCCGCCCCCGCTCCGATCACAATCGGATTTCGGGAGACTCCGCGCTCATTGCCCATCCCGGCCAGGATTGCAGCCAGCACTAGCACGCACTCTAGGCCTTCGCGAAACACCAGCACGCCGATGTCAACCACTGCCGCTGCGCTCGTTTGCGCCGCAATCGGGTCAGGACTTCCCGACGCCGTCGCAGCCTGCCAAACCATGGCTATAGCCACTGCGGCAAGTCCGCAAACAATCAGCGCAAGTCGCCCCAAATTCGCCCGTGGCATATTCACCGATCCCATCGTCGCCATTAATCTACGCATCCACCTCTAAGTTAAGGCTATTAAATGCAGCGACTTATGCCGGAAAATCAGCAGCCAGCCGCTGCAGCTGACAAGCAGTTGCAACTGAGAAGATACTGGACTGATCCAGTACACATTGTCAAGATTCACTTTGTAATAGATTTGTAAGTCACAGTCTCGATGGGAGACTCGCCTGCGGAATGACTACGTGAAGAAGCTTGGTGGTAGTTTGTTTAAAGCGCAGGACAATTTATCGGGGCATGCCGGAGTTAAACGGCCGAAGCTCCTCAGGATGGCTCCTGACGTACGTCAAAATGCGTTGGCGCTTCTGAATCCCTCTGGTTCCCTCGCCGTCCAAGGGGCAAATATCCGGTCTGATCGCACCCACGCGCTCGAAGACGTTTGACAGCGGGCAAACTCACAAACAGCGAATCCGCCGCCACTGCGTCCTCTACTCCGTCCAGAGCCAGTTCCAGCAACTCTTGCTCTCCCTGGGTGATGAACGCAAATTGCGGCCGCACATGATGCTGAAAAAGCCCTGCCGCTACCGAGTGGGGATCGGCCCGAATACTGTCCAGTGTGACGTCAATCAGGCGACGCTCCCGATTCCATTTCGTCCCCGGATTGGCGCGGTAAAAATCCTCGAACTCATTAACTGTTCGAAACGCTTTGAGGCCACGAACATGCCACGAATCGAGTTCATCCACCAGTTCGACAAGAATCCTCGAAAAACGATATCCCGCGAACATCTCCTGATAGGCGCGGCCTAATACTACGCGCACCTCATCCACCTGCACTGGAGCCAGATCGCCATTTTTCCAGCTCGTATCCAGAATCACTTGCTGCAGGCCCCCACGCGTGTTCGCGTCGCGCACCTCCACATACGTCGCAACCACTGGATTCCCGCTCACGACGCTCTCGATGATTCGCGAGTTCAGCCCCGGTCGTGGGTTCCGGACCTCGTCTTGGACAAAACTCTCTTTCACAAAGGACGCAAGCCCAAAGCCGACAATTTCAGCCCGGCTTTTCGTGTGCGTCTCCACCACGGCGCTTCGGGTGGCATGCGTCATCTCCAGAAGTTGCCGCCATCCCTCCGAAGCACGGGCGCGACCGACAATCTCCGCGCCATTCTTGGCCGCATGCAACGCTAGGCACTGCGCCAGGTCGCTCGGCCGCGTTTTCCGCCAGGAGAGGTATGCGTCCATTGTAGTGGCCATAAAAGTATCCTAAAAGGCCATTGTTTGGAAGTGAGCCACCCCCTAGAGTACGCGCGGATCTGTTTCACTTTCTCTGCGTTCAATTCAGCAAAACGCAAAATCGAGGAGAAAAATCATGGGCAGGCTTTCTTGCAAGCTTTTGCTATTCGTCGGTGCACTCGCTGTTTTCTTTACCGTAGTCCCAGGCGTTGCGGCGCAGTGCGCTGCTTCACCGAAAGGCGCTGAATCCAGCCGTCTTCCACTTGTCCCCCGGGCAATTGCAACTGAAGTTGGTTGCGGAGGACCGCAGCCATGGCGACGATAACGATTCCATCGTAGGCTTATGGCATACGAACTACACCGCCACATTCGACGACAACTTCCCCCCGGGAAACGCCGCCCCCACTCCTTTCCCATTCATTCAGTCCTATAAAACGTGGCACGCTGACGGAACCGAGTTTGAAAACGCCTTCCTGCCTCCCACGGCCGGAAACATCTGCTTCGGGGTCTGGAAGCAACTCAGCCATGGCACGGTCAAGCTTCATCACATCGGCTTGATGTTCGACGCTACCGGCAACGTCAGCAACGTTTTCACCATCGACGAAATCGACACAGTAGCGCTTGATGGCAAAACCTATAACGGCACCTTCGACTTCAAGCTCTTTGCTCCAGATAACGTTTTTGGTGTTGGAGCCCCAATATCGGAAGTCAAAGGTACAATAGCCGCCACACGCATCACGGTGAATTAACTATCGGCGCTGCCCTCGCTCTGTTCCAGGATCGCCGATTGCCGTGTCGGCGATCCTGTCCTTGTTGTACACGCACCTTCCTATTTGCGATACGCACCGTCGTTCTGGCCACTCACCACTGGCCACCGCTTCCTATTTTTTGAATATCAGCGATCCGTAGTCGCTCAGGAAATCCCTCCAGAGAAACCAATAGTGCCGCCCGGGAATTTCCTTATAAGAAGTGGGAAAGCCCTTCGTCTTCAGGTCGCCTGCAAGCGCCACCGTTCCGGGACGAGCCATATCGATATCGCCCGCGCCCGTCCAGTAGAATTTCACGCCGTCCTTTTTGATCTGATCGAGTTGCGACTCGAACGTCGCATCTCCCACCTGTCCGCCCGCGCTGAAAACGCCGATATATCCGAAAAGATTCGGATTGTTGTTCGTCGCCATCACCGTCTGAGCGCCGCCCATCGAAAGCCCGGCAATAGCGCGATGATCCTTGTCCGTATAAACGCGATAGCGCTTTTGGACGAACGGCACAATGTCGTCAACCAGACTTTGCGGATATGAGCCGGCATATGGCTGCGGACCTCTTCCCCGTCCGCGACCAGCCACGCCATTCGCACCAGGCCCGCGGCCAGGAAAAGCGCCGCCACGGCCCGGATTGGGAAGCGGTGCGCTCACCTGTTGCGGCGAAGGCGTAGGCCCGAGCCCGAAGCCTTGCGAGACGCTTTGCGTCGCGTTTCCGTTGGGCATCACGACGATCATCGGGACAGCTTTCCCCGCCGCGATCAGGTTATCCATGATGATGTTCGCGCGGCCCATGGTGACCCACGCGTCTTCGTCGCCTCCAGCACCATGCAACAGATAAAGCACCGGATATTTTTTGTTCGAGCCCGAGTTGTAGTCGGGTGGCAAATAGACATACATCCGTCGCTGGTCCATGTGGAGCGTCGGCGATGGATACCAAACTTCCTCGACCGTGCCGTGCGGAACATCCTTGAAATTCCACATTTCGTCCGCCGGACCACTGAGCATCGCTAAACTCTCGAATCGATTGCCATCGCGCTCCGTCTCCGAGTTCGAAGGATCGAGCACTCGCACGCCGTCCACCAGAAACCAGTAGCCGTATAGCTGCGCATCGAGTGGTCCCAACGTGACGGACCATACTCCCGACTCGTCCTTCGTCATCGCGATATTGGTCGCTCCGATCCAGTCGCCGTTGAGCGTCACCGTATTCGCCGTCGGAGCATAAATTCGAAACGTCACGTGATGATCGTCGGCGATCTCGGGTGACCTCAGTCGCGGCGCAGGCGGAGCCGCCGCACGCTGAGCCGGAGCCGGTTCGGCGCTGGGTACAGCAGTGGGTGTTGCCTGATTCTGGCAGTACGCCGGCGCCGCCAATAGCGCTACGCCAATCACAGCGCTTCTCCAAACACGATTCATGGAGCCCCCTCTTTTTCTATATCGAAAGAGACGTCTAACCTGCCGACGTCGTCTAGAGTCCGAAAGCGGCTCGATTATAGTCAAATTCGCCCCCATGTCACCTCGCTAGTCTGCAACCGCAACGCGAAAAGGATTCCAATGCAACTCGATGCATATTGTGGGCGGTATTTTCCTCGTACTGATCGTCGCAGCCGCAATCGCCGCCATCCCCTTGTGTGGCTTACCCACGCCGGCCAGCCGTAAACATGGCACAGCTCTTGGCTGTGGATTCGTGCTTGTCGTGTGATAGGCACTCGTGGCCGTGCCCGCGCATTGCAGGTGTACGTTTTTCCTCTACCTCCTGTACCTCCTCTACCTCCCGCTCACTGTGGCCTGTGAAACCGCCCCACAAGAACGCCCTTCCCCAGAATGTGCCCCTGAATCGCATCGAGCACTTGCTGCCGCGTGGCATCAGCGCCCAGGCTGAGTTTTTCATCGAGTGCAAATAGTTCAAACGTGTAGTGATGATCCGGACCCGCTGCCGGCGCGCCGGGACCCATAAAGCCGACCCCTCCGCGCAGATTCTTCGCCTGAATTGTGCCGTCGGGCAGTTGCGCGTCTGCGGGTTGGCCCTGGGCGAGTTGGTGCGCACTGCCAGGGATGTTGAATACAAGCCAATGCAACACGTCATCGGTTTTGCGTTGTAAAGCCGTGTCCGGGTCGTGCAGCAGCAACACAAAGCTAACCGTCCCTTGCGGAACATTCGTCCAATCCAACTCAGGCGAAACAGGTTTCGGATCTGCCTGAGTGAACTTCGCGGGAATCACGCCTCCATCGGTAAAATCCGGCGAAGTGAGCGTCAACCCCGGCACCGCAGGGCCGCGCCCCCGTGCCGGCGCTTGTCCACCGGGTGCCTGCGCGCACGCCGGCACAACGCTAAACGCAACCAACAAAACACAACCAAGCAAACCACGCGATGAACTCATATATGTTCCTCCCGGAATGCCGCAAGTGCCGGCAAAATCGACGCACCCCAATTGTCGCCCGGAATCTTATCAGCGTCGCCCGCCTTTTCCCACTACCTCTGTTTAGTACGGATGGTACTGGCGTTCCATAGCGCGCCGCCGCATTCGCGATCACACTATGGTCATGGGAGACAACTGTACCGCTGAACGACGTCGGCTTGACCGCCGGCACAATTCCGGCCGCGACCTGCGCAAAAGAAAACGCCTGAAGCTGTCGCTCGGTGCGCATCTGCGTCCTTTCGATCCGCGGCTAAGGGACCTCGAAGACATTGCGCTGGTCGTCGATTTCAACCGCGATGGGCTTCACTTCATCACACTGATGCTGCACTACTCCGTTGGAATGAAACTGGAAGTCACGTTTCCCCACGGGCGCAACGTCACCTCGCAGCGAAAATACATCGGCTCCGTAGTCCGAATTGACGACCGTGGCGACGGCACAAGCGCGATCAGCGTTAAATTCCTTTTCTAGCCTCTGACGTAACCAACAAATCTGCGGCGACTGTTTCATATTGACTCACCGGCGGATTCCGTAGTACACAACCCCTCCCGGCAGACGTGAAACAAGATTTCGCAGTGTAAAAGTCCTGTATGTATTTCGATAAGTAGTTATGGGGCGAGCTTGCTTGTATTCGTGTCCTTCGTGTTTCTCGCGCTGCGCGCCTACGAAAAGGGGGTTCTAGAATGAAAAACACGTGCACCCAGCTGCGTCTCTTCGCGAATTTAGCGATCGCTTGTGCGATTTGCGCTCTCGCCGTCGTCGGCATCGGCAGCGTCGCCACCGCGCCGTTATCCGCGCAAACCGTCGACACCGTAATCCTCGGCACGATCACCGACCCCAGCGGCGCCGCCATTCCTGGCGCGCAAGTTACCGTTACATCGCCTTCAACCGGCGTCTCGCACACCGCCGCGACCGGAGCCAACGGAGCATATCGCGTCGGCTATCTCCTGCCTGGCACGTACACGGTAAGCGCGCAAGCCCAGGGATTCAGCCGCGCCGTCCGCTCGAACATTACCCTCGAGCTTTCGCAACAGGCCGAAGTTGATATCCCGCTCGCGATCGGCCAAACCACACAGAGCGTCGAGGTTACTGCCGCGGCGCCGCTCTTGAACACCACCAGTGGCGCCCTAAGCGGAGTCGTCAATCCGCAGGAAACGGTCGGCCTGCCGCTCAACGGTCGCAATTTCGGACAGCTTGCCGTTCTAACGCCCGGCGTTCAGGCTTCCGCAAGCAGCACGAACACGAGTTTCTCCGCCAACGGCATCGATAGCGAACATGAAGAAGTTACACTCGACGGTGGCTCTATCGTCGACAATCGCGCAAACTCCGTCTTCCTGCTTCCTTCAATCGACGCAATCCAGGAATTCCGCGTCAACACATCGAACTATGCGGCCGAGTACGGCAACAACTCCGGCGCGGTCGTCAGTGTCCAACTCAAGAGCGGCACCAACGATTTCCACGGCGTCGCGTATGACTTCCTGCGAAACGATGCCCTCGACGCGCGCGGCTATTTCCTCTCCCCAACGGCCAGCAAGAATCCCCTCCGAAGAAACCAGTTCGGCGGCGTCGTGGGAGGACCCATCAGGAAAAATTCCACCTTCTTTCTGGTGGGATACGAAGGCAATCGCAGTTTTCAGGGTACTCCGTCACAATCGGAAACGTTTACGCCCCAGGAACTAAGCGGCGATTTCAGTTTTCTATCGAAGCCTCTGATTAATCC
>DATEGW010000050.1:0-41758 GCA_035279845.1 Candidatus Acidiferrales bacterium
CGTTTACGAGCCGCGCGGCGAATATCAGATTTATGTGAGCCATATCGAGCCGGTCGGCGCCGGCGCGTTGCAGCTTGCCTTCGAGCAACTCAAGAAAAAGCTGCAAGAAGAAGGGCTTTTTGACGAATCACGCAAAAAGCCGCTGCCGTTGCTGCCGTGCTGCATCGGCGTGATCACGTCGCCGACCGGCGCGGCGATTCAGGACATTTTGCGCGTGCTGAATCGGCGATTTGCCAATGCTCGCGTGCAGATTTATCCCGTGAAGGTGCAAGGCGACGGTGCGGCGACGGAAATTGCCGCGGCGATCCGCTATTTCAACCGGACGAAGGTCGCCGAAGTGCTGATCGTGGCGCGAGGCGGCGGCTCGCTTGAGGACCTTTGGGCGTTCAACGAAGAGCCTGTGGCTAGGGCGATTGCCGCGTCAGAGATTCCGGTGATTACGGGCGTAGGACATGAGACGGATTTCACGATTGCCGATTTTGCGGCAGACATGCGTGCGCCGACGCCATCGGCTGCGGCTGAAATTGTAGTGCGGTCGCGGCAGGAGTTCGATCGGCAGATCAACGAGGCGCAACGGCATCTGGTTCATCGAATGCGCTATTTGCTTTCCGAATGGAAGCATCAGGCGCGCGATCTGCAGACGCATCGCGGATTCCGGCAATTGGAGATGCTCGTGCGGCGCAGACGGCAGCAGGTGGACGAGATGTCAGGAGCGCTATCGGGCCTTCTGCAAAAACGGCTCTCGGCTTCACAGCAGCGGTTTGCGAAGGCAAGCACGCGCGTCTTTTCGTTCGATTTGCGCAGCCGTGCGCGGATATTGCGGCGACGAATTGAGCAACGCGAAGGCGAACTGGCCGCAGCACTCGAACGGGTGGCGGGGCGGAAGCGGCGTCGGCTGGCTGGCGTGGATGTGCGGTTTGCGCAATTCGATTTGCGCGCGCGAGTGGGCAGATTGCGAAGGACACTGGAGCAACGGTCGACGGAATTGCGGATACGAATGGATCGGCTGCTGGTGGCGAAGTCACGTCGGGCGCATGGCGCGGATGTTCGGCTTAATGAGAGAAGCCCGTTGCAGTTGCTCGAACGTGGGTATGCGATTGCTTATGACGCGAACGGGAAGGTGCTGCGCTCGGCTGAACAGGTGGCGATTGGGGATGATGTGACGGTAAGGCTGGCGCGGGGTCTCATCGATACGACTGTGAGACGAAAAAGGACCTGATGCGGGCTCTGGCGGATGTAGAGTCCTCGCCGTGGTGCACCTAGAAGCTGCATTGTAGGGCGCTCCGCTCTCCGAAGTGGGCCTCCAGCAGAAAGGCCCGGTCTCGTAATGAACGAAACCCTGCGTCAATCGGTGCCCGCATCGAACGTAAGCGTCCGGGTTTCGTGCAGTGCGTGACCCTGTCGCGTGCGGCCGCGTTTCTGATCGAGACGCGATCACTTTTTGTTGGGTGCCACGTGCGACGGTGCTACACTTTCGACCATTCATGAAACTGAACGGCTGGAAACGACTTGGAGTTGTTGCGTCGGTCGTGTGGATTATCGGTGCAGGGTTCTACACGCTAGGGAATTTGAGCGACGAGGCGGTGGAGACAGCAAGTCAACTGACATTGAATTGCGAGGCTGCTCGCAATGGGCAAGGAAGTCAGGAGTGCGACCAACGCGCGACCGACTATCTTGACGAGACCACGGACAGTGATCGAATCGAGGCGGCTGCGGTCGCATTCGTACCGGTGCCGTTAGGTTGGGGCTTCGCGTACCTGCTGCTTTTCATCGTGGTTTGGATTAAGCGGGGGTTCGCGCAATCCGCGCGGTGACTGCCCGCGGTTCCTGATAAAGATCGTCTCACGGGAGGCAACAATGACAGCGCCGGCAGGGTATCCCAGCAACTACGATCAATTCAAGGATCAGCAAGCGTATGGTCACGGCGGCGTTCGCATCTATCGCGTCACGCATGAACAGGCGAAAGCGATTCACAGGGAATTGAAACTGCCGTTCGAGGTTCAAGAATTTCGAGAGGGCGATCAGTGCTTCTACCTCAATGACGGCCACGGGAAACATCACATCGTTTTCGCATTGGCCGCTCCGAAGTCTTGACCTGTCGCGCGAGCCACGCGTTTGCTTGTGGTCAACCTTGTGACTAAACCGTTTACAAACAGCCCAAAAGGTACATCTAACAGTTCTTCCGTAGTTGCGCCAAAACAAGCACCCATGCGCAAAATGCCGTATCTAATCGACAAAAAAAGGAAATTTGAAGAAGCCTATTTCGATTGTTCGAGAAGGTCGATGAGGGCGGGGACGATTTCGAAGAGGTCGCCGACGATGCCGTAGTCGGCGATTTCGAAGATGGGCGCGTTCTGGTCTTTGTTAATTGCGGCGACGGTGCGGGCGCCTTTCATGCCGACGACGTGCTGAATGGCGCCGCTGATGCCGAGCGCGAGATAAAGCTTGGGCGCGACCGTCTGGCCTGAGCTGCCGACCTGGCGATCCATTGGGAGCCAGCCTTCGTCGCACACGGGACGCGAACCGGCGACTTCCCCACCGAGCAATTCCGCCAGCTTCTCGGCCATCGGCAGATTTTCCGGGCCTTTGATGCCGCGGCCAACCGAAACCAAAACCGGCGCCTGAGAGAGATCGACGGCTTGCTTGGCTTCGCGGAAAAGTTCGAGCGGCTTGGTGCGGATTTGCTCGGGCTTTAATTCGACACTAACCGGCTTTACTGGCGCTTTGCCGCTCGAGTGCTTCGCGGCCAGGTCTGCGCGAAATGCTCCCGCTTGAAATGTGGCAATCCAGGGCGCGTCGCCGGTGAAGATGACGTCGGCTGCGGTGCGTCCCTGAAACATCTGGCGCACGAAGATCAGTTTGCCGCCTTCGTAGCGATAGCCGGTGCAGTCGCCGATCATTCCTTTGCCGAGCGATGCAGAAAGCTTCGGCGCGAAATCGCGAACTTGATATGTGTGCGGCAGAAGAACCAGATCAGGCTTCGCGGATTCGATGACTTGCTTGAGCGCGATGGAAAAGCCGTCTGGCGTGTATTTTTCGAGGAGATCGTGTTCGACGAGGAGAACTTCTTCGAGCTGATATCCGGCGAGTTCGTCGGCGAGCGATGCGACGCCTTTGCCGATCATGAGGCCGCTGACGGTGGATTGCGTTTGTTGCGCGATTTGTTGCGCGGCGGCGAGGGTTTCGAAGCTGGTGCCGTTCCATTTATTTTCGCGCTGCTCGGAGATGAAGAGGATTTTCATGGGCGCGCTCCGGAGACGGAACGCGGGGCGCAGCGACGAATGCAGAACACGCCCTCAGGGGCTAAAGCCGAATTTGTGGTCCGCGGAACGGCACGGCTGAAGCCGTGCCCTGACGTAAGCCAGAGCATTGAGCGATCACGCGAGGTCGCCACAGGGGCGCAGCAAGCAGGCGCCCCTACGGACATCAATTGAATGTGGCGCGTCTGAATGTGGCGGGTCATTCCGGGGCGGGTCATCCGATCACCCGGGCTTCGTGTTTTAGCTTTTCGAGCAGTTTCGCGGCGACTTCTTTGGGAGTACCGGTGATGAATTCGGTTTTCTTGGTTTTTTGCGGGACGTAGATGCGCTCGACGTGTTGCGTGGGTGCGCTGTTCACTCCGAGTGAGGCGCGCTCGATTGTCGCGATCTCTTTTTTCTTCGCGGCCATGATGCCTTTCAGGGTGGCGTAGCGCGGCTTGTTGATGCCGGACTGAATTGTGAGCACCGCAGGCAAGGGCAATTCGACGTGCTGGAACCAGCCTGCTTCGAGTTCGCGTTTTAATTTCATGCGCGAACCTTCGACTTCGATCGACATGATGATCGTGGCGTGCGGACGCCCGAGCAATTCGGCGAGAAGGACGCCCGTCTGGCCGAAGCCTTGGTCGTCGCTTTGTAGGCCGGTGAGGATGAGGTCGAAATTTTCCTTTTCAATGGCGGCAGCAAGCGAGCGGGCCGAGGCTAACGGATCGAGTTTGTAAAATTCGGCGTCGGAAATGTGGATGCCGCGGTCGGCGCCTTTGGCGAGAGCCTCTTTTATTGTTTGCTTGGCGCGCTCGGGGCCCATCGAGATGGCAACGACTTCGCCGCCGTGTTTTTCTTTGAGGCGAAGAGCTTCTTCGAGCGCGAAGCTATCGGGCTCGTTGGTTTCGAAGCCAATGTCGGATTCGCGAATCCAATCGCCGTTGGGCGCGATGGCGAGGGGCGCGTCTTTAGCGGGAACTTGCTTGACGCAGACGGCGATCTTCACAAACGCTTCCTCTCTTTTTCAGCTAAATTCGGCGTTTCATTCTAGCAAAACGAGCGGCGGAAATCCGCGCAGGAAGCTTGTGCGAAATTGCGCGAGTGTCTTTTCGGGCATTCGCCCGCAAGGATCGGCGACGGCGCGACCAGGTGTGCGGGAGAATGGATGCGGAGGGTGACGTGCGCCGCTTGATTTCGTTGTACGTGCTGATTGGGTGCGTGGCAATCGTCTTCCCGGGCTGCCAAAGCGCTCCGCAGGCGTCGCCTAAAGCACCAATTCAGATTACAAAAGAGCGCGTAAATTTTGCGATGCGGACGTTCAATCCGAGCGCGCCGCCGACGGAGATGCCTCCATTGAAGCCGGGAGAAGTGGCGGTGTGCGACTCGAACTTCATATCGAACGCCGCGCTCAGAGGCGAGAACCATCGCAGCGATGGTACGCATGCAACACTCACGATCACGGGCGCGAAAATAACGCTACAAGCGAACATCACGATTTGGACTCCCATCGGGGCGAGCGAGCGCGTGATCGAACATGAACAGGGGCACCGGCAGATCTCCGAGTATTATTACCGAACGGCAGATAAGGTGGCGGAGCAGATCGCGGAGACGTACGTGGGCAGACAAGTGCCGATTACCGGCGCGGACCTCGACAGCGAGGCGACCGTGGCGTTGCGCGAATTAGCTAAGGAATTCACCAACGAATATAGCGACCAACTGAACTCAGATCCGGCGCAAGAGCTTTTCGACACGATGACGGATCATAGTCGGAACGAGACGCCCGTAAGCGATGCGATTACCGCCGCGATCAAAGATGCGGAGATTACGGCGCCGCATCCAGTGGCGGATGCGGGAAATTGATACTCAGGAAATGCCAAGAGTCTGGGGCAGCGGAAAAAGTGGCTAGTGACCGGTGGCAAGTGGCTAGACAAACAAAAACAGACACGATGCCGACGCTGCCACAGAGAAAGCCTATTCGGACCAGCGTTTGAAGAGCAAAGAGGCGTTGGTGCCGCCGAAGCCGAAGGAATTCGATAGAGCGTACTCGATTTGTAGTTTGCGCGATTGGTTCGGGACGTAATCCAGATCGCAGGCAGGATCAGGATGTTCCTGATTGATTGTGGGGGGGACGATCTGGTCACGCAAGGCGAGAACGCTGATGCCCGCTTCAAGTCCGCCAGCGCCTCCGAGCAAGTGACCAGTCATTGATTTGGTGGAGCTGATAGGAACTTTCCTGGCGCGGTCGCCGAAGACGCGCTTGAGCGCGACGGTTTCGATTGCGTCACCGATTTGCGTTGAAGTGCCGTGCGCGTTGACGTAACCGACTTGATCGGGAGCGATGCCGCCGTCTTTCAGGGCTGCGAGCGATACGCGATAGCCGCCGTCACCAGCTTCAGCAGGCTGGGTGATGTGGTACGCGTCGCCGGACATGCCATAGCCGACAATCTCCGCGATAATTCTCGCTCCACGCTTCTGCGCACATTCGAGCGCCTCCAAAATGAGCACACCCGAACCCTCGCCGACGATGAAGCCATCGCGCTCGACGTCAAATGGGCGGCTCGCCTTTTCGGGCTCACTATTGTGCGTGGAGAGCGCACGCATTGCGCCGAATCCGCCGATGCACATCGGCGTGACGGCGCCTTCGGAACCGCCGGCAATCATTGCGTCCGCAGCGCCACGCTGAATGATTTTAAATGCGTCGCCAACGGCATGGGCTGAAGCAGAACAAGCCGTAGCCGTGGCCGAATTCGGTCCCTTTGCGCCATAGCGGATCGAAACGTGGCCTGCGGCAAGATTGATGATCGCCGCAGGGATGAAAAATGGAGAGATCTTGCCCGGTCCACCATTGAGATACTTGGAGTGCTCGCGCTCAATTATATCGAATCCGCCGATGCCTGAGCCGATAAAGACGCCGGTGGAGTTGGCTAGCTCTGGAGTGATTTCCAAGCACGACATCTTCATCGCGAAATCGGAGGCTGTCATGGCGAGCTGAATGAAACGCGCCATTTTCTTGAGCTCTTTTTTTTCGACCCAGTTCAGAGGATCGAAGTTTTTGACTTCGCCCGCGATCTGGCAATCAAACGCGCTCGCATCAAACTGCGTGATACGCCCGACCCCGCTCTTACCGGCCAGCAGATTACGCCACACCTCTTCGGTGCCGATACCGCATCCACAGACCAAGCCAACACCCGTCACGACAACTCGGCGGTTCAAAGGGAAAACCTCTCCTGTGCGTATTAGCGCCTGCCGACGCGGCAAGCATGCGGCCCTGCCCTACGGTAGACAGGGAGCGGAACTACTTGCTTGCCTTGGCATGCTTCTCGATGTACTCGATGGCGTCCTTCACCGTGGCAATCTTTTCGGCGTCCTCATCGGGGATTTCGATGCCGAAAGCTTCTTCAAAGGCCATGACGAGCTCGACCGTATCGAGCGAATCGGCGCCCAAATCGTCTACGAACGAAGCGGTGGGTGTCACTTCGCCTTCATCCACACCGAGCTGCTCGACAATAATCTGCTTCACGCGTTCTTCAACGCTGGCCATTCTGAATATTCCTCCAGTATCGGCGGTCTTAAAAACTTGTGCGGCCCGTCCGCGTTTCGGTGGACGGTATGCTACTCGGGAATCGGAACCCCGTTTGCCCAAGCCATTCTATGCGTGACGTGGTGCAGAATCAACCGATTGTGTGGCTTTTGCGTGGCGTAACTGGTGCCCTGGACAACGTGGCGATTGGAGCGAGAAACTTTCGGAGTCATCGGCGTTGAAATGCAAGCATACGAATGGTACAAACGGCATTATGGAGAAAACGATCCAGACCTTTTCCAGTTTCGGCGAAATGAAGGCCGCCGAGTATCGATATTGGCAGAGCCGTCCGGCGCACGAGCGGATGGAGGCTGTTTGTGAGCTCACACTTTCTCTCTACGAGATAAAGGAACCCTGCGCCGATGTTTCGAGACTTCAAAGAGTTGTTAGAGTGCTTCCGCGATCACAACGTTAAATATCTGATCGTTGGCGGATATGCAGTTTCCTTCCATTCCCAGCCCCGCGCAACGAAAGACCTTGATCTTTTCGTTCAATCCGATGCGGAGAATGCAAATGCAATCTTTGAGGCGCTTGCAGCGTTTGGCGCCTCTCTCGCCAATGTCACGCCTAGTGACTTTATGGATCGCGGCAAATTCATCCGTTTCGGCCGCGAGCCAATGGCCGTGGATATCCTCTCCACCATCGATGGCGTGAAGTTCGATGAGGCGTGGGCTCGTCGAATTGAAGTTGTAATCGAGCCGACGACAGGTCTCAAAGCATTCTTTATTTCCCGCAGCGATTTAATTGCATCCAAAGTCGCTGCGGGTCGCATGCGCGACCTTGCCGATGTGGAGGAGATTCGAAATGCGGCGGCTAAAGAAGAGCCCGGTGGATGAGCGCGACTATGCGGCGGTGAGTAGGATAGGAGCACGCTCGGTGATTACGATCGTGTGTTCGAAATGCGCGGAGAGACTGCCGTCGATGGTGCGCTCGGTCCAACCGTCTTCGGCGGTGGCGGTGCGGGCTGCTCCTGCGGAAATGATCGGCTCGACGGTGATTACAAGGCCTGGCGTGAGGCGTTCGCGCGAGAGGCGGTCTTCATAATTCAGGACGCTGGGCGGCTCATGGATCGTGCGGCCGATTCCGTGACCGCAAAGAGCGCGGATTACGGAGAAGCCACTGTGCTTGACCTCGCGCTCGACTTCGCGGCCGATTTCACTGACGGGATTGCCCGCTCGCGCAACGCGCATCGCGCGATTGAAAGCACGTTCGGCACAACGCGCGAGACGAGTCGTCTCTTGGGCGACTGGTTCGACAGGAACCGTGATCGCCGCGTCCGCCATGTAGCCGTCCTTTTCGAAGGTCACGTCAAGCTTCACTAAATCGCCGGCTTCCAGGCGACGGCTACCCGGGATGCCGTGCACGGCCTCATCGTTCACGCTGACCAAAATGTCGGCAGGAAAGCCGTACACCATTACGGGAGCGGAACGCGCGCCATTTTCGCGCATCACCTGTGCGCCGATGTCTGCGAGCTCAGATGTCGTGAAGCCTGGGCGAACGCTTTTGCGCATCGCGGCCAGGGCTAAGTGGCAGATGTGACCTACCCTTTGCAGAGCAGCTAATTCTTCGGGGGATTCGATTGACATGTGAGCCTCCCAAAAAAGAAGTCGCAGCAAGCGTGCGCCTCTACGGCTGTTGTCAGTTTAGGCGTGACTTCCCGCGCTCGCGTGCGCTAGTTCGCATCGCAGTGTCTCATGGGCAAGCAGGGTTAGCCCATGTGCATGCCACCGTTCACGTCGAGGACTTGGCCGGTGATGTATCCGGCTTCGTCGCTGGCGAGGAAGACGACGGCTGCGGCGATTTCTTTGTCTGTGCCGAAACGGCCAAGGGGAATCATCGATTTCATCTTCTCTTTTAGTTCGGGCGAAAGCGGATCGGTCATCGGCGTTTCGATGAAACCGGGTGCGATGGCGTTCACGGTGATGCTGCGCGAGGCGACTTCGACGGCGATGGCGCGCGTCAAGCCGATCAGGCCAGCCTTTGATGCAACGTAATTCGCCTGGCCGGCATTGCCGGTCTCGGCGACGACAGATGTAATGTTAATGATGCGGCCGCTGCGTTGCTTGAGCATGGCACCGAGCGCCTGCTGAATACAGAGATGCGCTCCTGTGAGATTTGTCCGCAGCACGGCGTCCCAGTCCTCGAGCTTCATACGCAGCGCCAGAGTGTCACGAGTGATGGCTGCGTTGTTGACGAGAATGTCCAGACGGCCGAATTTTGCGAGCGCCTGCTGGAATGCGGCTTTTACCTGGCCGGGATCCGCCACGTCCATTGTTATGGGAAGAGCTTCGCCGCCGGTTTGTGCGATTTCGGAAGCCAAGGAGGCGAGTTTTTCGGCATTACGCGCAGCGATTGCTACTTTCGCTCCATTTTCAGCCAACGCTAGCGCAGTGGCGCGCCCGATTCCTTGCGATGCGCCGGTGATCAGCGCGATTTTGTCTTTTAGTGAAAACATAGGGAGATACTCTAGCGCAATCGGACCTCTGCCGGTTTCGTTTTTGTCTTCGAAAATGGCGGTTTTGCTCCATCGCCCTTACCTGCCATATTGGCTGGCGGAAGTAGTCGGCGGGCGCGTGCAAAGGCCTACCCAGCTTGATTTTTGGCCTCAATTTGCTATGCTTTGCAAGCCGCTTCACGGCGGCGCTTATCCAGAGTGGCTGAGGGGACAGGCCCTAGGAAGCCACAGCAACCTGGCGCAGATGCCAAGGTGCTAATTCCTGCCCAGTGGGGAGAGATAAGATCCTCAACGGACCGGGTCACTGGCCCTTGAAGATTCAACTCCCAAACTGAAGTAAAGACGGCGTTGCATTCTGCGAATGCAGGTGCAAGGTCGATCCATCTTGGCGCATACCGGCATAGGCGCACGCTGCCTCTGGCCCGTTAAACACATGCGGGCAAAGGACAAGCGAGTAAGCCGGTGCGGCGCCCTAAAGGGAGTGGAGAAGATGAAGTTCGCGACAAAAACGATCCATGCAGGACAGCCCTCCGAACCAGAAACGGGGGCACTGGTTGCACCGATATTCCAGACTTCCACTTACGAACAAGATGCTCCCGGGCACGATAAGGGCTTCAGCTACTCGCGGACCAATAATCCCACCCGCGAACGGCTCGAATCGGTACTCGCGGAGCTCGAGAATGTGAAATACGCGGCGGCATTCGCTTCCGGCTTAGCTGCAGAAAATGCGGTTCTGCAAGCGTATCTTCGGCCGGGCGACGAGATTGTGCTGCCGAGGGACGTCTACGGCGGAACTTATCGAATCCTGAACAAGGTATTCCAACCGATCGGCGTCAAAATCCGGCAGATCGAGACGGAAAATCTGAAGCAGGTGGAGTCAACCGTCAACGAGAAGACGAAGATCGTATGGATTGAAAGTCCTACGAATCCACGACTACAGATCAACGATATCGCGGCCATCGCGCGGATCGCTCATGGGAAAGGCGCATTCGTGGTGGTAGATAACACCTTCGCTACGCCCTACTTCCAGCAGCCGTTTGAATTGGGCGCGGATATCGTGGTTCACAGCGTAACGAAATATCTAGCGGGACATTCGGACGTGATTCAAGGCGCTGTGCTGGCCAAAGACATTGCGATATTTGAGCCAGTGAAGTTTCTGCAAAATGCAACTGGAGCCGTCCCTTCCGCGTTTGATTGTTGGCTCACTCTGAGAGGAATCAAGACGCTCGAATTGAGAATGCAACGGCATGAAGAGAACGCCGCGGCAATCGCGAAGGCTCTGGATGCAAACTCCATGGTGCGGCGCGTCTACTTCCCCGGGCTGCCGAAGCATCCTGGACATGAAATCGCCAAACGACAGATGAGCGGTTTTGGCGGGATGGTCTCGTTTGAGATGGACGGGACGACTGACGAAGTTGTGTCGTTCGTTTCTTCCCGGCGCTATTTCACCTTGGGCGAAAGCCTAGGAGGAGTGAAATCGCTAATTTGCCATCCGGCGACGATGACACACGCTTCAATTCCGGCGGAAGCACGCGCCGAATTGGGTTTGTCCGACACGCTGATCCGTCTGTCGCCAGGCTGCGAAACGGCTCAGGATCTTGTAGACGATCTCACCGAGGGGTTGCACGAATTGGAAGCGGCGCGTGGCACAAAACAGGGCGCGACAGCCGCGGCTCGCTAGCTCTTTACAGGCGGTGGATTTGGGGGCCATTTGCAGGTCGGGAATGGCCCTTTTCCTTTTGGCGCACCTGAATTCTCGTCTTGACAGGCCGTTGCACGCATCCCAGAATTCAAGCAAATGAAAATGGCGCCTGTGGGATGCCAGCGAGGGCAGGTAACACGTGAAGAGAGCGTTTAGGGCCTCTTGGTTCTCGATGTCTGCAACTGTCTCTGCTTTGGTCGTTGTCCTTTGTTTTAGCGGCCTCTTCTTACATTCATACGCCGCGGCTGCGCAATCAAGGATTCCAGTCCCTACTGCCGCAACAACCGGCGCTGCCGCGTCCCCGATAGCGATCGGAGCCGTGGCGCCGACCTTTGATTTGCCGGGCATCGACGGAAAAAACCATAAGCTGAGCGATTACGCTAATGCGAAGGTTTTGGCTATCGTGCTGGAAGCCAACCATTCGCCTGCCTCGCAGCTTTATGAGAGCCGAATCAGAAAGCTCTACGAAAGCTACAAAGATAAAGGAGTAGCCGTTGTAGCAATCAGTCCGGACAAACCAGATGCGGTTGCAATCGACCAGATGGCATACACGGATGTGGGCGATCACCTCGAAGATATGAAGGCGGTGGCGGAATATCGCCATATCGACTGGCCGTACCTCTACGACGGCGACAAGCAAACGGTGGCGAAGGACCTGGGCGCGACTGTGACACCGGAGATTTTCATTTTCGACCAAGGGCGTAAACTGCGATATCGCGGACGCATTGACGACAACATTGACGAATCGCTTGTGAAATCGCGCGACGCGCAAAATGCACTGGATGCACTGCTCGCCGGGCAGCCGGTTTCGGTGGCAACAACGGACGCGAACGGTAACTCAATTAATTGGGCCTCGGGCAAGGCAAAAGCGCAGGCGGAGATCGCCAAGATTGAGACCGAGCCGATCAGCGTATCGCTGGCTTCGAAAGAGGAGTTAGGCAAGCTTCGCAACAATCCGACGGGGAAATATCTGGTGGTGAATTTCTGGGCAACGTGGTGCGGGCCGTGCGTGGGCGAATTCCCCGATCTTCAAGAAACGTATCGCATGTACCGCGGCCGCGGTCTGAGCTTCATCACAATTTCGGAGAACGATCCGACGGAAAAGGCAGGAGTAATAGATTTTCTGCAGAAAGAACACGCGAGCAGCGAGAACTATCTTTTTAGCGATTCGAATGTTTACACGATGCAAGCGGCATTCGATCCAAACATGCCCGGCGCCGTCCCCGTAACACTCTTGCTTGCGCCAAACGGCGACGTGCTTTATCAACAGGTGGGCGATCTCGATACGATGAAATTGCGCCGAACGATTCTGGCAAGCTTGCCCGATACGAAGGAGTATCCGGGCGAGCAGAAGTACTGGTCGTCGCTGGCTGGGAATTAATTGGGAATTAATCTGGTTGCAGTGCAAGAGTTGCGGTCGTTGACAGTATGCTGCAGTGACGCCCCCGAAGCTCAGTGGAGGAGAATCAATATGAATAACCCTTGTGGTCGGTATGTTCGGTCCACGAAACTGCCGCTTGCCCTGATTTGCACGGCGGCGATGATTGCATTTGCTTGCGCCACGGCTCGAGCGCAGGAGGCAAATGAAAATAACTCTCAACCGGCGGCTGCGAGTGCGGCGGCGCCCGCTTCAGGCGGACAAGCCCAGGCTACGGGACGCGGACGAGGCCGTGGGCGCGGCATTCAAGAGGACCTTGAGCATCCGGTGCTTCCTATTGGCTCCGCTATGCCGGCTTTCAATCTGCCTGGCGTGGACGGCAAGATGCATTCGTCAGACGAGTACAAGAACGCGAAGATACTCGCGATCGTCTTCGAATCGAACCATTGCCCTGTTTCGATCGCCTACGAAGGGCGCATCCGGCAAATTTACGAAGATTACAAAGACAAGGGAGTTCAACTTGTGGCGATTAACCCGAATAACGCGTCTGCGATCCGCCTGAACGAACTGGGCTATACAGATTCGACGGACGATATGGCGGACATGAAGATCAGGGCCAAGTTGCGGCATATCGATTGGCCGTATCTCTATGATGGAGAGACGCAAGCGTTTGCAGCGAAACTTGGCGCAGTGGCGACACCGCACATTTTCATTTTCGACCAGGATCGAAAACTTCGTTATGAAGGACGAATCGACGACTCGACTGCAATCGCCAAAGTGAAGGTACAGGACGCCCGCAATGCAATCGATGCGATGCTGGCGGGAAAGCCTGTCGCAGTGGCTTCGACACGCGCATTTGGGTGCTCGACGAAATGGCTCTCGAAGGCGACTGGCGTCGAAGAGGAAATGGAGAAAATCAACGCCGAGCCTGTGAACCTGACGATGGCAAGCGCGGACGATCTGAAGAACATTCGCGCAAACAACACGGGCAAGACCGTGATTGTGGCGTTCTGGTCGCTCAAGTGCAAGGATTGCGTCGATACATTCCATGATTACGAGACCACATACCGGATGTATCGCCTGCGCAAATTCAACATGATCACGGTTTCGACGGACAATCCAAGCGAACAGGCGCAGGTGCTCGACTATCTGAAGCAGCAGCACGCTTCGGGGACAAACCTGGAGTTTAATGGGGCGGACACAAGTGCACTTGAGGCGGCGTTTGGGGAGAAGTGGAATAGGGATGAGCCGTTCGTGATGGTAATCGGACCCGATGGAAACGTGGCCTATCAAAAGGCGGGCAAGGCCGACGTTCTCGTGGTTCGGCGACATGTGCTGGCAACGATCCCTAATGACGGGCCGTGGTTTGGAGTGCAGGAATACTGGACGGACGTGCTCGACGGAAAGTACTGAGCGATTTGAGTACATTTGCGAATCCGCCGCAGGCGATAGCGCGTCTGCGGCGGATTTGTTTTTGAAGTGGTGAGTTCCGCCGATCAGATCGTAGGGAGCGATCAATCTTTTTACCGGGTGCCCGTGGACGCTGGTAAACTGCTTCACGCTATGCAGAAGGTGCGATGGGGTGTTCTGGGTGTAGCGTCAATCGCTACGCGAAAAGTGGTTCCCGCCATGCAGCAGGGCGAGTGGAGCACGATTTCGGCGATTGCGTCGCGCGATTTGGCGAAGGCCGAAGCCGCGGCAAAGTCACTGGGCATTCCCAAGGCGTACGGGTCCTACGACGAACTGCTTGCCGATCCTGAGATCGAGGCCATTTACAATCCCCTGCCTAATCATTTGCATGTGCCGTGGTCGATTAAAGCGGCAGAGGCACGCAAGCACGTGCTATGCGAAAAGCCTTTGAGCATGAGCGCCGACGAAGCGAAGCCGCTGATTGCCGCGCGCGATCAGGCGAGCGTGAAAATCGGCGAGGCGTTTATGGTGCGCACACACCCGCAATGGGTGCGAATGCGTGCGCTCATTCGCGAGGGGCGCATCGGCGAATTGCGGTCCATTCTGTGCCATTTCAGCTATTCCAATTGCGACCCGAAGAACCCGCGAAACGTGCTGAAATGGGGCGGCGGCGCTCTGATGGACATCGGCTGCTATCCGATCAACATTTCGCGCTTTATTTCCGGGGAAGAACCGAAACGTGTTTGCGCGTTGATCGAAAGAGATCCCGAATTTAAAACCGATCGGCTGACTTCGGCCATACTCGATTTTCCGTTTGGCCAATCGGTTTTCACATGCGGTACTCAGTTGAACTATTTTCAGACAATGATTTTTGTCGGAACAAAGGGGCGCATCAACGTCGAAATACCGTTTAATGCCCCGAACGATCGGCCGTGCCGGATTATCGTCGATGATGGGCGCGATTTATTCGGCGGTGGCGCGACTATTGAGACGATTCCGACGTGCGATCAATACACCGTTCAGGGAGATGCGTTCTCGCGGGCGATTCGCGAAGGTGGCGAGGTGCCGGTCTCATTGGAAGACGCGATTCGCAACATGGCTGTGATCGATGCGCTTGTGCGTTCAGGTGCATCCGGGCATTGGGAACAGCCGCGGGTTTAATTCTTTCGCTTTGGTCATCTCGTTTCCCTGAGCGTTTTGTTATCTTGGAAGGTCCACACAGAGGATGGAACCATGCAGATGAGGCACGACTGGACGCGCGACGAAATCAGAGAGATATTCCGGCTGCCTTTGCCGGAACTTGTCTTTCGCGCACAGACTTTGCACCGGCAATTCTATGCCGCGGATGAGGTGCAGCTCTGCCGGTTGCTCTCGATCAAAACGGGGGCGTGCCCGGAGGATTGCGCGTATTGCCCGCAAAGCGCGCATTACGATACGGCCGTGCAACGCCAAGAGCTGATGAATCCAGACGATGTGTTTGCCGCTGCACAAAGAGCGCGTGCGGACGGTGCAACCCGGTTTTGCATGGGCGCGGCTTGGCGACAGGCGCCGGAGGGCAAGGATTTCGAGAAGGTGCTGGAGATGGTTCGCGGCGTTGCTTCGCTCAATCTGGAAGTTTGCTGCACGCTGGGCATGCTGACGGAAAAACAGGCGCATGAACTGAAGAAAGCGGGCGTTACGGCTTACAACCATAATCTCGACACGTCACCCGAGTTCTACGGCGAAATCATTACGACGCGCGTTTACGAAGATCGTTTGCGGACGCTAGGACATGTTCGCAAGGCCGGCATCACGGTATGCTGCGGCGGAATCATAGGGATGGGCGAATCCGAAGAGGATCGCATCGGCTTGCTCCAGCAACTGGCGAATCTCGAGCCGCACCCTGAGAGTGTGCCGATCAATATGCTGATGCGCGCAGAAGGGACGCCACTCGAGAATGCGGATGATGTGGACACTTTCTCGATGGTGCGCATGATTGCCACTGCGCGAATTTTGATGCCTGCGTCGCGCGTGCGACTAGCGGCGGGGAGAAAGCAGATGTCACGCGAGGCCGTGACACTTTGCTTTCTAGCAGGCGCTAATTCCATTTTTACAGGCGAGAAATTGCTTACCACACCGAATCCGTCGGCGAGCGAAGATGAGACTTTACTCGATGATTTGGGGATGAGGGCGTTGGAACGTGTCTGAGTTGGACCAACATCGACTGCGACGGCGAATGCATGGCGAGATCGCGAGACTTCACGAAGCGGCGCAATTTCGAACCCTAAAAAATCCATCCGGTATCAATCTCTACTCGAACGATTACCTTGGCCTGGCGAGTGACGCGCGATTGAAGAAGGCTGCGATCGATGCAATTGCTGCCGCGCAGTCGGTGGGATCGACCGGATCGCGTCTTCTTTCCGGCAATTCTCCAGAATGGGAACGGCTCGAGCATGATTTTGCGGAATTCGCTACCACAGAGGCGTCCCTTTATTTCGGTTCGGGATATGCGGCGAATATTGGGCTGTTATCGTCAGTTGCAGGACGCGGTGACGTTATTTTTTCCGACGCATTGAATCACGCCAGCCTGATTGATGGCATTCGGCTTTCGGGCGCCGCGAAAGTTATTTACCCGCATGCGGACATGGCGTTTTTGCGCCGGGCGTTGGATGAACACCGCGCCGATCATGGCGCGAAACTCATCGTAACTGAGAGCATCTTCAGCATGGAAGGCGATATCGCGCCGATCGAGCAGCTTGTCGAGTTGGCACGCGATTACAATGCAGATTTGATCGTCGATGAAGCTCACGCCATTGGCGCTTACGGCCCGCAAGGACGCGGCGTTTGTACGGCGCTAGGTGTAGAGCGGGAAATATTCGCGATTGTGCATACTTGCGGGAAGGCACTGGCGAGCGCCGGCGCTTTTGTCTGCGGAAGAGATTTATTGAAAAACTATCTCGTGAATCGGGCTCGCACGTTCATTTTCAGCACGGCCATGCCGCCGTATATGGCGGGGCAAATCCGAGCAGCGATTGAACTGGCGCGCGGTGCCGAGGATTCGCGAGCGCATTTGCGCGCGATTGCGGCCGTGTTGCGAACGCGACTCATCGCGGCAGGCATTGACTGCGGCGCGAGCAGCACGCAGATTATTCCTATTCGCCTCGGTGACAACGAGGCGGCGCTATCGGCGGCGTCAGCTCTGCAGGATGCGGGATTTGCGGTGCGCGCGATTCGACCGCCAACGGTACCGGAAGGAACTTCGAGAATTCGATTTTCACTTACCGCTTCCCTTTCGATGGATGAAATACGACGGCTTGCTCTTGCTACAGAAGCGGCGATCCAAACGATGCAATCCTCGGCTACTACCGCGCATGCCTAGTCGCTTTTTTGTGACCGGGACGGATACGGGCGTCGGAAAAACCGTGGTCTCGGCCACGCTTTGCGCCGCGCTCGATGCGATTTATTGGAAGCCGGTACAAACGGGAACGCGCGAGGGCACAGATCGCGCGACCGTGATGCGCATTGCGGGGATTGCGCCAAAGCGAACGGCGCCCGAGGTATATCGCTTCTCGCCGCCGGTTTCGCCGCATCTGGCTGCGCGGCTCGCTGGAAAAAGAATCCTGCTTCGCAACATCAACCTCCCGAAGATCGCTCCGCAGGAGAGTTTGATCGCGGAGGGAGCGGGTGGCGCGCTCGTCCCTCTCAATGAAAGAGATTTGACTACCGCGCTGATGAAGCGCCTTGGGCTGCCGGTGCTGCTTGTGACACGGACTTCTCTTGGAACGATCAACCACACTTTGCTCTCGGTTGCAGCTTTGCGTGCGGCGCGACTGAATTTGCATGGTGTGATTATGGTGGGAAAGACGAATATCGAGAATCGGAAAGCAATTGAACACTACGGGCAAGTTCGCGTACTTGGGAGACTGCCTCTTTTGCCGCAATTGGACCGCAAGGCGCTTATTAAGGCGTTTAATTCACATTTTGACAGGACAGCTTTCGTCGGATGAATAGTGACCTGCACATCTGGCATCCATTCACGCAATCGGCGCTGGATCCAGCTCCCATAACAATCACACGAGCGAGCGGCGCGTATCTTTATACGAGCGATGGACGCAGGCTGATTGACGGAATTTCATCCTGGTGGGTGAACATACACGGTCACGGTCACCCGGCGATCACGGAAGCTATCGGGCGGCAGGCCGCGAAGGTCGATCACGTGCTGCTTGCGGGTTTTACGCACGAAGCGGCGGAAATTCTCACCGAACGGCTACGAAACTTTCTACCTCCGGCGTTGAAGCATCTTTTTTTTTCCGACGATGGCTCGACAGCGGTGGAAGTCGCCTTGAAAATCGCCGTGCAATATTGGGCAAATGTGGGGCGCGCGAAAAAGCGGTCGATTGTGGCGCTCGATCACGCTTATCACGGCGACACTGTTGGCGCGATGTCCGTAGGCGCCGAATCCGCATTCAATGAGCCTTTTCGCTCGCTTCTCTTCCCTGTTCACCGCGTCCACTCCGCCTACTGCTACCGGTGCCCGGTGGAGAAGCAACGAGAATCGTGCAGCATCGATTGCGTCGAGAAGCTCGCGCGTCTGCTGGAGGAAAAGAACGATGAAATTGCGGCGGTGATCGTCGAGCCGCTATTGCAAGGCGCGGGTGGAATGATTGTCCATCCTGTAGAGTTTTTGCAAAAGGTGCGCGAGCTGTGTACGCAACATGGCGTGCTGCTGATTGCGGACGAGGTTCTTACGGGCTTTGGGCGCTGCGGGAAAATGTTTGCGTGTGAAGTCGCAGGCGTCGTTCCCGACCTCATGTGCTTGTCGAAAGGTCTGACTGGAGGCGTCCTGCCCATGGGCGCTACGCTGTGCGGTGATGAAATTTACGACGCGTTCCACAGCGAAGATCGGACGCGCACGTTTTACCACGGGCATTCGTACACGGGAAATCCGATTGCGGCGGCGGCAGGAGCGGCGAGCTTGAAGATTTTTGAAGACGAGCCTGTCTTTGAGCGCATTGCCACCATTTCAAGAATCCATGAAGAACGTCTCGCCGAAATCCGCAACCATCCAGCCGTTGGCGACGCCCGCGCTATAGGGACAATGGCCGCGATTGAGTTGCGCACCGACGATGCAGGATATTTTTCGAAGCTGAAGCCTCAACTTTACAAATTTTTCATTGAATCCGGGGTTCTACTTCGCCCGTTGGGAAATGTAGTGTACGTCTTGCCGCCGTATGTCACGTCTGCAGCCGACGTTAATTTCGTACACGATGTGATAGCCGAATCGCTCGATCGAATTTGCGCGTAATGGTCAGGGGAATGCGAGTTTGAACGAGGCGATACTGCGGTACCGCAGTGAGTATGGCTCCGGGGCCTGGACTCGAACCAGGATAACCAGCTCCAAAGGCTGGCGTGCTACCGATTGCACTACCCCGGAATCGCCAAAGAGCAGGAAGCGATTGCATCGCTGAATTGTAGTGCCAACATGAATAGTATAGCAGGCACCGATAGGGCGGTGACCATGTAAGTCGGCGGCCTACGCGAGCACAGGCAAATCACCCCGCATTGGCGGCATTTCACACCTACTGGAAAATCGCATTGTGAACTAGGGGACGAGTTCGATTGTCACCCTGGGCGCATGCTGTAAGAATGCGTCGCATAATGCGTATCGCACAGATTGCACCGCTGTATGAGAGCGTCCCGCCGCGGCACTATGGCGGCACCGAGCGTGTTGTGTCATGGCTCACCGAAGAACTCGTCAGAGCAGGCCACGACGTCACATTATTTGCGAGCGGAGATTCGCAAACTGCAAGCAAACTCATTCCGTGTTCGCGGAAATCACTGCGCACGGACCCCGAATGCCACGACTATATAGCTCATCACATTGCGCTGATCGAGCGTGTGGCCCAAGCGGCTCCGCGGTTCGACATTATTCATTTTCATATCGACTATCTTCATTTCCCCTTCAGCCGCAACGAAAAGTTGTGTCATATCACGACGCTCCACGGGCGTCTCGATCTAAGCGACCTTGTACCCGTCTATCATGAGTTCAGAGAGATGCCGGTGGTCTCGATTTCGCGCGCCCAGCGCAAACCGCTGCCGTGGATCAACTGGGTAGGCAACGTCCACCACGGTCTCCCCACGGACTCTTTACGGTTGGATAAAGGTGCGGGCGGGTACCTTGCATTTCTCGGGCGAATTTCCCCTGAAAAGCGACCGGACCGGGCAATTGAAATTGCCAAGAGAACGGGTATCCCCATACGAATCGCCGCAAAGATTGACCGCGTCGACGCGGACTATTTCGAGCGTGAAATTAAGCATTTGCTTTCGGACCCTTTGGTCGAATTCATCGGCGAGATCTCCGATTCAGAAAAGCAGAACTTCCTCGGAAATGCCCTGGCATGCTTGATGCCCATAGATTGGCCAGAACCGTTCGGAATAAACATGATCGAAGCGATGGCTTGCGGGACGCCGACGGTCGCGTTTGGCCACGGCTCCGTTCCCGAGATCATTACAAATGGCGTTAACGGCTTTATCGTCGACAACATCGAAGAGGCGGTCGACGCGGTTTCTCGCATCCGCTCGCTCTCGCGGGCCGATTGCCGGCAGGTCTTCGAAGATAAGTTTACTGCGGCTCGGATGGCTGCCGATTACCTTCGCATTTACGAAGAGCAACTTTGCCCGTCAGCATCCACCCGGAAAATTCCCTCGAAAACGATAGCTTCCAAAACTGCAAGCTTCGCATCCCAATAAAAAACCGGGGAGCCGGCGCCGAGTGAAGGACGTCATTGAAGTAGACAATCAATACTACGTGCTCGCTACGTCCAGCCTTGCGGACGATCGCAGTCGTGTCCTCAAGTACGGAAGGACTTTTGCCGTTTTTAACCGCTTCGGAGACATCGAGTCTCTTGGGCTGGGCGAGCAGGGCATCTATCACGAGGGTACGCGATACCTCTCGCGGCTTGTCCTGAGGTTGGGTGGGGAAACTCCGCAACTGCTTCGCTCGACTATCCGAGACGACAATGCTTTCTTCACAATCGATGCGATGAATGTGGATCTCTCGGACGGCGAGTTCGTGTCGATACCGCGAGGAGACATCCACGTTTTTCGGTCGAAATTCCTTCGTGCCGGCGTTTGCTACGAGCTCGTCCGGCTTTCGAATTGCAGTCTCGAATGGCTCGAGACGTTTATTACGTGCGAATTCGCAGCGGATTATCGCGATATTTTCGAGGTGCGTGGAACGAGACGCGAACGGAGCGGAGTCTGCTTGCCTCCTCAAGTGAGCGATTCGGAAATCGTATTTTCCTATGAGGGGTTGGACAAGGTGGTGAGACGCACGCGACTGGCTTTTTCCATTAAGCCGCGTCGTATCAGTGCAACGGGAGCTCGTTTTGACTTTGGTCTGAGGCCGAAGGAGGAAGCGGCCCTATACATCGCGACATCGTTCGAGGAGGGCGACCGTCGCAATACAGTCCTTGTGTTCGACGACGCCTTGCGGTGCTCGACGGCAGAGATCGAGAAAGGCAAACAGCACCATGGATGCGTTACTGCGTCCAATACTCGGCTGAATGCATGGCTCAACCGATCGGCAGCCGACATCGAGATGATGATCGCGGGCAATCCAGAAGGCGCCTATCCTTACGGTGGGGTTCCCTGGTTCAACACGGTTTTCGGCCGTGACGGAATAATTACGGCGCGGGAGTGCCTGTGGCTGAATCCGGAGATTGCCCGCAGCGTTTTGAAGTATCTGGCAGAGACTCAGGCTACAGAATGCAATGCGGAACAAGACGCCGAGCCTGGAAAAATCATTCACGAAATGCGCTGCGGCGAAATGGCCGCGCTGAAAGAAATTCCTTTCGGCCGATACTACGGAAGCATCGACTCCACTCCTCTCTTCATCATGCTCGCCGGGGATTATCTGGATCGCACCGAGGATCGCGCATTTATCCAGTCGATTTGGCCGAATGTGCGCGCCGCGCTGAACTGGATCGATGAATACGGCGACATAGATCGGGACGGTTTCGTGGAGTATAAGGCCAAAACTTCCCGCGGATTGGTTCAACAAGGATGGAAGGACTCGCACGATGCTGTGTTTTACGACGACGGCCACATCGCCGAGCCGCCCATTGCGCTGTGCGAGGTGCAAGGGTACGCCTATGCCGCTAAGTTGGCGGGCGCGAAGATTGCACGGGCGTTCGATTCACCGGAATTTGCCGATCAGCTCATGCGGCAAGCTCGCGGCCTGCAAGAAAAATTCAATCGCGATTTCTGGGATGACGAGCTTGGCACGTTTGTACTCGCGTTGGACGGCAGGAAGAAAAAATGTCGCGTAAAAACGTCGAATGCCGGGCATTGCCTGTTTTCCGGGATTGCGACACAAGAATATTCGGCACGTGTCGCCGAGTGCCTGCTAGGAGAGGATATCTTTTCCGGATGGGGCATACGGACACTCAGCAGCTCCGAGCTTCGTTACAATCCAATGTCATACCACAACGGTTCAGTATGGCCTCATGACAACGCAATCGTTGCTCGCGGGCTTGCGCGGTACGGCTTCCATCAGCAAGCGGCCAACATTTTTTCAGCGATGCTCGACGTCAGCGAAACGATGGAATTGCGGCGATTGCCTGAGCTTTTTTGCGGTTTCCATCGGCGGGCTCATTCGGAAGGGCCGACCCTCTACCCTGTCGCATGCTCTCCGCAATCCTGGGCCGCTGGTTCGGTGTATTTGCTGGTCGAAGCTTGTCTCGGCATCACGTTCGATGCCGAGAAACACTCGATTCGACTGGCTGGAAAATGCCTGCCCGATTTCCTCCACGAACTCACAATCGTCAACCTGCAAGTAGGCGACGCAAAATGCGACCTTCGTATCGAACACGATGGCAGATCGCTCTGCGGAACGATTCTTCGCCAGACGGGTGGCGTCACTCTCGTATCCTGAAACGGCAGCCGCGGTCGTAACGGACGGCACTTCACGATTGTTTTGCCGCAGCGCAATCAAATTTGCTAGGCTTTAAGCGGCTTCCATCAGGAGAGGTGTCCGAGCGGTTTAAGGAGCACGCTTGGAAAGCGTGTGTTGGGGAAACTCAACCGTGGGTTCGAATCCCACCCTCTCCGCCATATCTAAATACCCTTACAAAAGTACCATTTTAACTCCATGCTACAGCGTGCTACATTTTTTGGGCGAATTGCAGGCCCTTGCACGGCCTTGCAGGAGGCTCAAAACGATGTCGATCACTGTCTATTTCCGTCACAAAACAAATAACGGCTGGCGCTACGAAGCCCTGGGAATTGGCCGCAGGCCCGAAGCGGCAAAGAATGGCCCTTTTTACATTCGGGTGCGCGAAAAGGGCAAATACCGCTGGTAGAATTTCTGCGGGGAGGGCTACAGCAATAAAACTATTGCCACGCGATCGGTTGAGAGTTGAACCTCGAAATATCATCTTTGCCGCAGAACGGAACCCGTTCGAAGTGTACCGCCAGATTCGCAGGACCGTTCTCCATTACCAAAAGGCCCTGATGCTCCTAGTAGGGTGTCATCGCAGCCTGCTCTGTAATAACTTTTAACTGATTCCTTTCCGCTGCCTTCAGCGTCCGTTCACGACAAACTGCGTGGGCTTCGTTGTCGCGCTCACGTTTGGATCATAGTATTCATACACGCGAGATGTGAATCCCTCCGCCCGGATCGGATATTTTGCCTGTAGGCGGAAATGGATTTTGAAGGAATCGTGCGACGCGATCGAGTCGAAATAAAGAATCGCCTGCGTCGCCGTCATGCTGAACTTCTCGAGGCGCCCACTCTTCGCGTTGGCCGTTTTTTGCACCATGTCCTGCAGATCCTCGCTCAGGAGGTCGAAGCCCGGCGGAATCCCGAGATCAACCATCACCATGTTTGCGGTCTTATCCGTGTTGTTGCGGATCGTCGCCGTACTCGTCACTACCTGGTCCTGCGCCAGCCGCGTCCGGTCGTATGCCACCGCGATTGCGAGCGGCTCAGTCGTCTGCTGTTGCCAAGGCACGAAGTATCGCCCGGCAATCTGATAGGCCATTCCACCTTCACCCGAGAATTGCAATTGGATTTCATTGCCGCTGTGCGAACTCGTAGGCGGTAGCACAAACTGGTGCAACAGGTCATTGTTGCCCTTATTGATTTCAAGACTCTCGACCTTTGTTCCATTGAGCATGACGTCCACAACGCCATGGGCGTCGCTCGCGCTTTGTTCTGATGCCGCAAGGAGCGCGCGCAGTGCCATAATCGTAGCCTGCGTCGTCCCCCAATTGCCGTCTCCATTTTTCTTCGATGTGATCCACGCGAGCGCCTTGCGCACCACATCGGAATATTGGCCCGCCTTTAAGAACGCCTGCACCGCGAGCCCAGTGGTCTCGACGGCGGCGCTGTCTCCAGTGGCAAAAACACCGGTTTCCGGCGCAGTCCACCAGACAGATTCGCCCTTTTCTGTCGCCGCATTGCGAAGCATCTCGAAGGAGCGGTGCGTAAGGTCCGAATCTTTGGAGTCTTCTACAGCGAAGTTTGCCACGACGGCCAGCGTGTATGCATCCATCTTGCCATCGAGATGCTCAGCAATGAATTGTCTGGCCTTGTCGATTGCTGGTCCCTTATATTCTGTGGACTCCAGCGCCCACGCGATGTAAGCAGTGATGCGGAGAGTATCCGTATTGAAGCGATTCGTTGCCCCTTCATTGATAAATTGTGAGTCGGGCTTCCAGCCTCCATTCGGCAGTTGCTGGCGAACGAGCCAATCGCGAGTGCGCGCAATCACCTCCGGGTCCACATCGTAGACCCGCGACATATCGTGGAACTCCATCAGTCCATACGCCGTAAGGATCTTGTTGGCTGGTGCGTTTCCAAACCAAGAAAATCCGCCTCCCGGAACTTCGAACGTGAGCAGCCGCTGATAACCGGTGGCGATGAAGCCTTCCGCTTTGGCATGGATTTCGGGTGTCACTTTTTTCGTCCGCTTCATATAGTCCAGCGCCAGTACGTTCGGATAGGTGCTAGATGAGGTCTGCTCGAAGCAACCGTAAGGCATGCGCAGAATGCCATCCATCCCTTCAATGATCTGGCTCAATGGTCCAGGGTACAGGCGGACAAAGATTTCGCTTGCGTCGGGCATGGCCGATTCCGGGAAACGCACTGTCTGGCGCACTTCGTTCTCCAGGCGGCCATTGAATACGATCTCTTTGGCTTCTCCATTCGGTACGATTTCGATTTCCCGTACCACGGTGTCTTCGCGCTCCGAACCTCCACGCATGCGGCCCGTAAGCATAAGCTTGAACTTTCCGATCTTCTTCGCTTCGATGGTGAACTGTGCCGCCGCGAGTTGACCCGCGGCGACGGAAACGCTCTGCTTGTCCGGGCTATCCAGTGAGAACCAATCCTCCGGCTTCAGCTCTAGGTTCACGTCTCCGCCGTGGTCTGCATAGTTGTAGACGGCCACGGGGATCGAAACCTTGTCGCCTTGCGTGAGCGTCACCGGAAGGTCAAGGTCGACAAAGAAATCCTGGAACACTTTGATATCGGAGGTTCCCGTTCCTAGCGCACCGGACCTTGTAGAGGCAAACATCGCCATGCGCCACGTTGTTATCGAGTCGGCCAGCGGGATTTCAATGCTGGCTTTGCCATTGCCATCGGTGAGTATTTCAGGATTGATGTAGAGCGCCTCTGGAAAGTAGCTGCGGATATGCGCGCTCGGAGAGGCTGTGGGAGTTGCGGCACCTGGGCCCGCCTTGGGCATGGCGGCGCGCTCGTTTAGATCGAGTCGGTCCGCTACATTCCGCCCCATCAGAGGCACCTGTACGATTGAACCTGCACTGACTGTCGACATATCAGTTTCTAAAGGTAGCGCTGCGGCGGCAACCTCGACTGTTTCCGCCACAGCGCCGACTTCAAGCACCGCAGAAAGAACTCCGCGGTCGCGGGCTGCTAGAGAGATCGTGCGAATGCTCGCTTGAAAACCAGGAGAGTCGGCGCGCACTCTGTAATGACCTGGAGACAACGCTGAGAATGAAAATTGGCCCGCTGCATCGGCTGTACCCTCGCGGCTCCTTCCGTCTTCGGTGCGCAGAATCTGAATATGAGCCCCCGGAATCACAGCGCCGGAGACATCCGTCACCGTGCCAACGATGTCGCACGCCCCATTATCAGGACCACGATCATGTTCCGTGCGCACCGTGATCGTCCCTTCCCGCTGCGTCGGAGATCCCCACGCTGACGCGGTCCCGCTTTCCGGTTCCAGCCAGAGAGTAAGATCGTCTGCCGTATTGAATTCGCGATCCGGTCCAGCGCTGCGTACCAAATACCAACCATTATTCCGGCCAAACCATTGGGCTGGCTCGATACGTAGCCCTGTGTCCCATGCGTCGCGCGGCGAGTGTCCGCTTGCGTCCTTCAGCGCCATGAATGCCGATGGGACATCCTGCTTGTGGCGGATATCCGTTATATTGGCGGCAAGCTCCCTCACGTAATCTACGAGCGCATCGCGATATCGCTGCTGGTAATCGGACATCTCCGTGTCCGGAAGCGCACGGCCAGCCTCGCTATCGAGCGTGTAAGGCGCGACAGTCTCGGCCGCCGCGAACAGCACCTGCGCTGCGCGGTCACGCGATTCAGAGCTTTCGTCTTCGTGCGGCTCAACGATCTGTGTCGGTGAGAGCGAATGAATCTCATAGTGAGGCTTCATCAATTCCTGTTCCAGATAGAAGAAGACTTTGGCGAATCCCGGCTGTTTTTCCGCTAACGCAAACACAGCCTGATCGACTACCTCCACCCCAAAGGCAGCGCTGACACCTTCGCCCTTCTGATTGGTCACGTGAAAACGCACTCGCGCTTCGCCGCCCGGCAGGTAACTAGCTGCGTCTGCCACAGCATCGATGTGCAAATCCTCGGCAGGCTGCACGAAGATCAACCTCTGATCCGAAATCTCCCCGCCATTCCGGCCTATCACGTAACCAGTGACCGCCAGCGTCCCGCTCATCGCCGGCGTGGCAATCAGGCTCAGTTCCGCTTTCCCATTCTCAATATCCGCGTCGCGCGTAAGAATTGTTTGCCCTTCATGTACCAGGTCGATGTACGCAGCCCCGGTTTGCCTTGTCGAAAGGACCGAAATCTGAATTTTGTCGCCAGGCTTGACCACTGCACGCGCAGTACGGACCAGCAGTTGATCCTCGCCAGTGCGCGTCTCCAGGGTTAGGGTTTGCGAAGTACGATTCCCCTTGTGATCATCTGCTTCGATCCGTAGCGCACTACTCGCTTCATCCCCTGTCACCGGAATCGTTGCGATTCCAGCCTCGTCTGTCTTCGCGGTTTGCCGCACGCGCCCGCTGCGGACTTGGATATCCGCTTTCGCCGGTGTCCCGTCCGGATACGACGCCAAAATATAGACCTCGTTTTGCAAGCCAAGAACGAGCTTGCCACCTTCGGGAATGGCCGTTATAAGCAGGGGAGCGTCGCTTACGGTGATCGGCTCGCCGCGCGTCTCCGCGTGCTCCGCGACGTCCTTCACCGTGGCTTCCACCACGACTGGCGCGGCCCCATGGCGATTTCCATCGCCCGCAAAGAATCGCGGCAAAACGAAATCGAAGTGATAAATTCCATCTCCGTTCGTGCGGCCCTCCGTTGTTGCCGCATCGAAAAGTTCAACATCCATTGCCGATGCCTTGATATTGACGGTAGCGTTGGCCACCGGTTTCCCGAAGAAATAGTTTGCTTTCACGGAGCCGGTCACGTGCTCGCCCGGCCTGTAATCACGCGTTGGTTTTCCGTCTTTCGCGTCAAAATCGATCATGACGCGAAATTTCGGCAAAACATACCGTTCCACGTTGACCGTAAGGTCGGCAGCACTTGTATGAGCGTCGCCCATTTTGACGCGGAAGTGATATGCGCCCAGATTCACTTCGTCGGCCAGGGTAAATTCCGCCGATGCCACGCCAAAACTGTCCGTTTGCGTGACCCTGCGAAATACTCTGTTGCCGCGCGAGTCTTCCGCCTCAAAAGTCAGCGCGCTTGCGACGATGGCATGATGATCGGCGCGGTTCAAGGCCAGTGCGCGCAAATGGATGGTTTGTGAGGGTTGATACACAGGCTTTTCGCTCGTAAGTAGAACGGAAACCTGATCCTCGAGTTGCACCGTTTCTGTCGTCTGAACCTGGCCCAACGGCGTTTCGACAGTAAAGCGCACCGGAAAGCTGCCCATCAGTCCAGCGGGAAAACGGAACTGCGCCCCCACCGAGCCGCGGTGGTCGAGAGATCCTGCAAAGAGCAACATGGGCGCCCGACCGGAACCATGACTGGAATCAATCAATTCGATCCGTATCGTTCCCTGTCCTATCGGTGCCACCTGATCATGATTTGCGCTTTCCACAATTACTCGCATAGCCGCTTGTGCTCCAGCTATATAGGACCGCTGCGCGAGGATGTGCATCACGGGCCGCACGAGAATTTCGGATAGGGATCTGATGTCCTCCATGTCAGGCACGGTCTGATTGTCGTAGGCCAGCGTAAAGCGCGTGCGTTGCCAAATCAGCTCAGCCAGAGGCATCGGCTCGTGGAGTTCGACCTGCGCATTCCAGACCACGCTGCCCTCAGCCACATGGGCATGGTGTTCGGTTTGACCAATGACGTGATCCTCGGGGTCCAGCACTTCAAGCCGGAGTACCGCTTCGCCGCTGTGCACGGCCTCATAAGGCACGGTAAACGAGAGGGTGTTGTGCGCGTAGACGGCAGAGATCGTATTTGGCTCCGCACTGCCCAGGGTTCCTGCAAAGCAAAGCAATGTTGTGAGAAGAAGATAGAAGCGGTGCATGTGCGTTCTCCCGTTGGGCAAACGGCGAAACGACTGCACCGTTTGCCCGTTCAATGGGAGTTCGCGCCTGAAAACGAATCTTGCAGATTATTTTTAGGGGTTAAAAAGAAACTTACTGGGGATGCCAGTGCGTTCCGTCTTTGCTCGTCCACTGGCTGCCGCTATCGGTTGTTAACCGGAAGACGCTTTGCGCGCTTTCCGCGCCAGACGCTTCGATCTTATTCTTTGCCTCGTCCGGCTGCGCAGCCGTGACGTCAACACGGACCGCCTTGCCGGTCCATTGCGGATGCACTTTCTTCCAGCTTTTGCCCGTATTGCGGCTCAGGAACAGCGTGCCCGCGCCATCTAGCGAGAGCATTCGCTTGCCAATCGACGCCGAGGAGGCAACCTGCAACCGGCTAGGCAGTTTCGCCGGGAAAGAGACAACTCTAGCTGAGTCGGTCTCCAACATTGGTGCGCTCGCGGCGACCTCCACAGTTTGCGTTACTTCTCCCACCGCGAGTACGGGCTGCACCATTGCGAGTTCGCTCGGCTTCAGGTCTATCGACTGTTGGTTGCTCTTGAACCCGGGAGACGTGACCGTCAGGTCGTAATGGCCCGACGGGATACCTGTTAGCCTGAAACTCCCGTCTGCTTCCGTTGCTATTTGCCGCGTACCTCCGGACGCATCGCGCAGAGCTACCGTGGCCCCAGCAATAACCGCGCCGGATTGGTCAGTGACGCGCCCGGAAACTCCGGACACAGTTTCCGGGCCGCTTGGGCGCTCAACGAGCAGTTCTGGCAGATTTTGCTGTTTTTCCGAACGATCTCGCGGCGTTGCTGCGGGTGCGCGCGGTGGTGTCCCGAGTGGCTGCACACTCGCGATATTTCGTCCGGTCAGTGGCAAGTCCTCTATAACAGGGGAATTCAACTCGGACTGTACGTTGGGCTGCGGGGCAGTGCCCGCTTCGGTCGTTGTTAGAACAGATACGGAAGGAGCACCTGATTGCGTCTCTTGAGTTGCGGCACCGGGCGATGCCCGACTGCTTACCGCATTTCGAGCTTTTGAATCAGCCGAGGCTTCGGATTCTTGTCGGGCCGACCTGGTTGCCGGTCTGGCAGATCTTGCGCTGTTCTTAGGCTGCTCGGCGTCGTTAGTTGGCGCAACGACGTTAGGCCGCGCTCCGGCATCAGACTCGACTAACGCCACATTTTGACGGACACTCTCAGGACCTCTTGTCCATGGGTGAACGTACAACATCAAAGCTGCCAATCCGGCGAGCGCTGCTCCCGCGAATCCAACCGGCAAAAACCATCTCTGCCACACCCATTCTCTGGACGGTTCTCTTGCGTCAGGCGATGCCTCCACTGGCCGCTGCATCAGGAACACAACATCGCGACACTCCTGGCATTCCGCCAGATGCGCCAGCATCTGCTCGCGCTCCCTTGCCGTGTCTACCCCCTCCACAAAGATGCCGAGCTGATTGGCATCAGGATGCTGTCCGGAATGGGGTTTCTGATTCACCTTCGTTCTTCCTTATGGGAGATCGTCGGAGCATCGGGTTTTTGCAGCAATTTTCGGAGATTGATGTCCACGTGCCTCGGATCGGTTCCCAATAGCTCGTCGGCGGCTCGTCGGCTTAAGCCCCGCGCCATAAGACCCTTCAGCAGTTGTTTGCGGACGTGCGCGGTCGCTCGCTTCAGTTTCCGGCTGACTGTCGCCTCGTGCACTCGCAGAACACGGCTCAATTCATCTAGTGTACGCGCGTCCAAGTAGTAGGCAGATAGCAGAAAGCGCTCTTCTGCGCCGAGGGTGGCGATCGCGCTCTCAATCGATGGCCGTAGATGCTTCAGCCGCTCCAAATCGACCGGGTCGCTGACCGGCATTGCCGGCTCAACAGCATCATCAAGCGGCGTTTCCCATTTGGTTCTGCGGTAAAGATTCACTCGCCGCTGCGCCAGAACTGCCCGCAGCCATCCGATCAACGATCCGCGTCCCGAGTATCGTAAAAGCGGCGACTGGCGCTTGCCATCACGTTCCGATAGCCCGAATAGCTCGGAGTAAAGCGAGTCGGCCAACTCCTCACCGACCGAGGCAGAACCAGTCAGCTCTGCCGCAATTCTAGTCAGCGGCTCACGGTAGTGCGCAAGAAAGCGTTGCCATGCCGCCTCGCGTCCGAGCGCACACCCGCGCGCCATCGCAAGCTCTTCCAAGTGCAGAGCACGCCAAAATGTTTCCCGTTGCTTCGCGCTTGTCTGAATGGCAGGGTCGAGCCCGAAATTGTCTTTTGTTCCAATGGCTTCAAGGGCTTCGACAAACTCCGCTTCGCTCAAGTCCAAGAGTTGTGCACCGGATTTCTGCCAAAGCCCTTTGCCGAGGACTTCAGGTAACAACCTTTCCGCCGGCACGACCGCCATTCCGACAGTTACTGTGCTTTCCTCTGCCGCAGTACCTGTGTGCAATCGATTTTCGGTGAGGTTTGCAGACGGGATGTCCACGGTCGCTATTAAATCACAAGATTACCGGCATGCGAGCACCTTCTGGTCTAGGCTCAACTGAGCACAAAAATTAATCCATGATTCACGAAACTAGAGAGAGACGCTATCAAATAAAAAAGAGCTGCCTCAAGTCCTGAAACCGAGCATGCATGAGTCTGGAAGTTGTTCGGTGTAGCGTACTCTGCAAAGCGCTTTTCACTTCGCAGTTAGACTTTTTGCTTGACCGGGAGCAGTGATTAGACTACACATCGTAGCGTTACAACATGTAGCCTTTGAAAGACCTTGCATGGGAACTTTCGGATTTTGAAGTTCGTATTTGCATGCGTGGGCTACTTGACAGGGCGACCGGGCCGAGTCCATGGCATCAACTGGAGCTTGCTTGCCAGACCCGATCGCTCAATGCTCCGCTTCAATGGTAAATGGTCGTGAATAACATCTGGCGAAACGCTCGGTTCGGACTCCGGCTGCTTAAACGAAGCCGCGGTTCGTCCGCCATTGCAGTCGTCGCGCTGGCGCTTGGAATCGGCGCGAATACCGCAATCTTCAGCATTATTTACGCGGTCCTGATCGCGCCCATGCCGTATCCGCGCCCGAACCAGCTCGTTATCGTCTGGTCGAAGATCAATGGGAATCGCAATGGCGTTTCCGCGGGTGACTATCTCGATTGGAAGAGTCAGAGCAGCAGTTTCACGGAGCTTTCCGCGTGGACAGGCGAGTCGTTCAATATTTCGAAGTCGAACGTGCCCGAGCAGGTCGATGGCCGCAGGGTAACTCCGGGATATTTCAACGGCACGATGGAAACACCTCCTACGCTCGGAAGAGATTTTCTGCCGGAAGAAGGGCAGGTGGGCCGCGATCATGAGTTGATCCTGACGCATGCGATTTGGCTACGGCGTTTCGGCGGCGATCCGAACATCGTCGGGCAACCGCTTCGCGTGAACGGCGAGAGCTACACGGTAGTGGGCGTACTACCGCCCGGGCCCTACGACAGGCTGAATGAAGATATTTTCGCGCCACTGGCGTTCAAGCCAGAACAAATCAACCACGACTTTCACTGGCTGCTGGTTAAAGGCCGACTCAAGCCAGGCGCAACGATCAAGCAGGCGCAGGCGGATATGGACGTAGTGACGAAGCGCATTGCCGACGCGTATCCGAAATCGAACAAGAGCTGGAGCTCGAGCGTCGAGCAGATGCAAAATGACTTCCTCGGGCGCGACACCAAAAACGCGATGTACTTAATGATGGGCGCGGTCGCATTCGTCCTGTTGGTTGCGTGCGCGAACGTAGCGAACCTGCTGCTCGCACGCGGAATGGCGCGGCAGAAGGAGATCGCCGTGCGAGCGTCGACCGGGGCATCGCGCGGAGAACTTTTCCGGCAGTTTCTGACCGAAAGCCTGATGCTTGCCGGACTAGGAGGCCTGCTCGCGATCCCCGTGGCGTGGGTCACGTTGAAATTGTTGATTGCAGCGATACCGCCGGGCTCGCTTCCGTCGGAGGCGAATGTAGGGCTTAATCTGCCGGTGCTGGCGTTTACAGCCTGCGCGGCAGTGCTGGCGGGAATACTTTTTGGTTCGGCGCCCGCTTGGCACGCTTCGAGCTTGAACCTCAATGAAGTATTGAAAGAGGGTGGCCGCACAACGGGAAGCGCCAGCCGGCACCGCTTGCGGCGAATTCTCGTGATATGCGAGTTTGCGCTGGCGTTGGCCCTACTGACCGGGGCCGGGCTGGCGTTGCATACCTTTTGGAATCTTGAGCGCGTCGATTTAGGAATCCGCAAAGATCATGTGCTCACGTTTTCGCTCCCCGTTCCACCGGGTCGCTTGACGACCGCGGACCAGATCACGGCGTTCTATAAATTACTGCTGGATAGAATCAAAGCGCTTCCGGGTGTCGAGTACGCGGCGGTATCTACGGGGCTGCCGCTTGAGGGAACGTACTTCGGCATGCCCTTCACGGTGGCCGGGCAAACCGTAAGCGATCCTTCTTCCCGGCCCGGTGCGGGTTTTCAGATGACAACGCCGGAATACTACAAAACCTACGGGATCAAAGTTGTGAAGGGACGGGCATTTACCGACCAAGATACTGCTACCGGTGTGCATGTCGCTATGGTGAGCGAGAAATTCGTTCAGCGCTTCCTGGGTAAAGCCGACCCGCTGACGCAAAGAATTCTTGTCGAGCAACTCATTCCGGGTGTAACCAAACTCGGCCCGCCGATCGAATGGCAGATCGTGGGCGTCTTTCATGACGTTCGAAGTGGCGATTTGCGCCAGACGAATCGCGCTCAAATCGACGTTCCCTTTTGGCAAAGCCCGTGGCCAGGTTCTTCAGTCTCGGTGCGAACGAGTAATGATCCTGCCACTTTGACTAAGAGCATCTCGCGGGCGGTCCTCTCCATGGATCCAGATTTGCCGCTAGCGGATGTGCGGACGATGGACGAGATCATGGACCGGAATCTTTCAGGCGACAAGCTCGAGACTTCCTTGCTCGGAACGTTTGCGGCGCTGGCACTCGTCCTCGCGTCGCTAGGAATCTACGGCGTGATGTCATTTGCCGTAGCGCAGCGGACGCACGAGATTGGTCTGCGTATGGCGCTTGGCGCTGGGCCTTCGCGAGTGCTGCGGCTGATTGTGAAAGAAGGCATGATACTGACGGGCATCGGACTCCTTTTCGGTTTAGGAGGATCATATCTAGTGGCCAAAGTGATGCAAAGCGCGCTTTACGGAGTTGGCACGATGGATCCGCTCGTCCTGGCAGCCGTTTCGGTGATCCTGGCGTGCACGGCGCTCCTCGCGTGTTATTTGCCGGCGCGGCGGGCAATGCGCGTCGATCCGATGGTAGCGCTGCGTTACGAATGATCTCCCTGGCCTTGTTCCAGACGCACTGGTTCAGTGGCGGCGTGGCTCGCTGAGTCCAGTAATGAGCCAGTACCGGAGTTGTCCTTATACGGTGTAAAGTTTGCCCCGACTGGTTACCGAGCATATGGATCGCTTCATCGAACCCAATTGGCGTGAACATTCCCTGAAAGCGCGCCCCGCTAACGCGATCAATCATGGTGGCGCGCTGTCTGTCCGTCAGGATAAAGGGAGTTACGTCTGCGACCATCAGAAGGAACTGACGCTGATCAATAGAAGTGAGTATTACGCGATGTAGCACGCGGCGCAAAACGCCTGGGCTTTGAATATAGACGAATGAATGTTGAATGTACGCTTCTGCCACAGGATACAAACCGAGTTAGCCGTAACAACTTTTTAGCTATGCGCCGGTAATTGTCACCCTACCCATTACTTCTCGAACCTAGTGAAATGGGGGATCCTTTTGAAATCGAAGCCGTGCTTCAAAAACCCCGATTATCCCCATACCCTTGCCGTAGTCTGACCTTGCTCTGTGACATTTTTGTAATTAACTTTAAGCAATTGGGCAAAAGCGCTCAGACACAGTTCACTTCATTTTTGGCCGAGGATCAGCTCCGGAGCCGATGGATTCGTATCGGTAGACATCAGCACGATTTGCAAGCCGGAGACGATGAATCCGATTACGCCACCACCGTTACCCGCAGGTACGGGCGCGAGCGTCAGATTGCCCATGGATGAAGGGTTTACGGTGTACGATAGA
Organism: Candidatus Acidiferrales bacterium; assembly: GCA_035279845.1. Lineage (GTDB taxonomy): Bacteria > Acidobacteriota > Terriglobia > Acidiferrales > UBA7541 > Palsa-295. The sequence goes on from DATEGW010000050.1 coordinate 34,653, forward strand.
GTTCCCGTTTCCCGCTCGACTCGTCACCATCCTCGCTCTGACTGTCAACAGTGATAGCTAGTGCCAATGCCGTCGAATGTGGCAATTCCAGTGTCCCACTTGCTACCGGCACCGGCGTTCTACCTCCGAAGAAAGCCTGGCCCGAAAGCGACGCGCCGGTGAATGGTGCACCCGTCTATTGCTGGCCAAAGCCGAAGACGGCAGGGTCGGGACTACCTGAATTCTTGGCCCTTGCACTACGAACGCCGAGTCAGTCCCGACCAAGTATGGAACAAGACTGTTGTCTATATTCGTGGCTCGGCCGTTTGCACCTACTGTGATGACATCAGTAATCTGCTTACGAATTTCGCCGTTCACGGTCGGTGCATTTATGTTCTGCGAACTGATGAGTTGTCCCAAAGTATCGGTGCTCATCATAAGGATTTCGGACGAATTCACGACATAGAACACAATATCGATGCCATTGGTCTTGCCGGTGCCACGGTCATTGGAGTCAACAGCCGTGCTTGACTGCCGCCTGCTGCTCTCTCCCAATTACTAGATGGCGATTGCCCATAGGTGTTTTTAAAAATTACGATCACAAAAAGAAACAGCAACGCCGCGGGACTTAAACGACAGCTCTTGCCGAGACAGGTCATGGATGCACCGCTGTCCGACGGCTTGGTGCGTATCGAACGTAGGCAAGCTCAACATGCCACGGCCTCTACAGGTGCCGTTCGAGGTTCATGCCAAATGCATAGATGGTGCTGTCAGAAGTTGCAAAGAGGATTTGACCGAGACTATTCCACAAAGCGGAAGTTCGCGGAACGTATCCCACGACCGTTTTTCCGCTCGCCCACAGAGTCTTGCCGGTCATGCCGTCCAAAGCATAGAGCTCGGCGGTGCTTTTGCTAGACGAAGACGAATCTCCGCTAGATAAAGCAAACACTAGGCCATTGACCACGAGAGGAGGTAGCGGTGTGTTCAGACCTCCCAGACTCCAGCGTTCGCTCAGCGAGATTGAACTCTCATTCACATCAACCTTATAGGCGACGACAGAAGTGGAAGTTGTCGAGAGCAACCAACGCGTGCCTCCTGGGTCTTGCCAAGCGGCGAATCCACCAGGCTGATAGCCACTCGATTTCGTGGCGGCCATCGAGACGTAGAGCGGCTTTGAGAGATTGGCACTATCTAATAGGAATACACGCCCGTCGGCAGCTTGCGCAGCGATGATGTCACGGTTGTCGATACGGAGAATGGTCGGCGAACTCACGAAATTCGCGCCGCGCTGCGTGAACTTGTCCTTTACCTCTAGCGTATCAGGATGGAGCGATATAACGGAATCAGAGAAGTCGCTCGTGCCGAAACCTACGGTGACAAACATATGTCCATCAGCGCTGAACGACGGCGTATGCGGATTCGCTGTGCCCGTCATCCAAGAGCTGACCTTTGGGAAAGGTTCTCCTGCCAGTGTGGAAGCGGGTTTGATTGCGTAGAGGCCGTTTGCGGGGCTACCACAGCCGTTTGTGGTGGCGGCATAAACTATTCCGTTGACCATGATCAGATCGCTGGCTTGGGAACCCGCCGGCAAGAACGGCATCGGCTGCTGGCCGTCGAGGCCGTCGTTGGGCGTGAGGCCATGCAAGAAGCCGTCGTCGGATAAGGCATAACGAAGACCTCCGCCGCGCATGCCAAACGCTGAAGCAAGTCCTCGGCCAGGGTTCCCCCGTCCACCAGCACCACGGGCTCCACGCCCAGGTGCTCCGGCCTCGCCGCCGAAGCCGGACGTCGCCTTCCCGCTTCCATGCTCAGCGTAGTCGATTCCGGCAGCTTCGGAGGCAGGCGTGCCATCGTACGGCGTTGCACCAGCTCGGGCAAAGAAAGTGCCTGGTGCAGCGAACATAGCGCCAGGTTTGACGGGAGAAATTCCTTCCCCGGGCTCGCCGATCACACTGCTGTATGGTAGCTGGGTGTTGGGACCGTTTGCAGCCTGACCGTCAGCACGAAGAGGCGGCGCAGCCGGAGGGGTGAGCGGCGTCGAAAGCGTTGGAGTGGCCAAGCTAGCGTTAAGACACGTGGAAGAGGAAGCTGGTGCCACCGAGCTAGAATAGGCTCGATCAAAAAAAACATGACCGTTATCCATGTCGATTGCTATCGTTCGGTCACCAGAGGCTCCCAAATGGGCAAGAGTTACGCCTAAACCGGCGCCAGCGACAACCCCACCACTCAGTGCTGCTCCATTTCTAGCAGTATTTTCGACTTTCGTCTTCCACTGCAAAGAAAATCCGTTCATTCGGTCGGGCGAAATCGCACGATCCACCGGGATCCAGCCGGTGTGTTGCGCATCGAAACGCGCCGTGGTTGCCTCGGGCTGAGTAAGGCGAAATTGCGCGAACGCTGCACCGCAAAGGGTGCAAGCGACGGCCGCAGCCACGATATCGCGTGTAAGCTTCCTGTTCATTTTGTCGACTCCTCTTCTCAATAATTACTTTGCAAGCCCGAAGCACCACAGGGTGCCGTCGTAAGTTCCGAGGTAGATAAGCCCATTGGCAACAGTGATCCCGCTGAAATGATTGAACGATGTAATTTGATTGCCGCTGGACCACAGAGTCTTTCCTGTCTGTGCATCTAAGGCGTAGATTGTTGCGTGCGTCGACTTATCAATGCGGCTGCCGCTTATTGGGGTTGCGTTCCAGGCCTGTTCAACCGCTGCCTGATTCGTATTTTCACCAGAGCCATAAGTAAAGACGATGTCATTGGCGATTAGCGCTTCCTCACCCATGTTCATGTCTTCCGAAACCCATTTGGGAACAAACTGCCACTTACCGCCAATTCGACTGATCGTAAAAGCAGCTACGCCTCCTCGAACAGGTGCTGGCGCGTAAGTAGTCGGAGGATTGAACGTCTCGCTCTTTCGTCCCCAGAAGGGCACGTAGAGCCATGCCTCATTTTTGCCGTTCACATAAGCGGCGATCGAACCCCACACGCCCGCCGCATCATATTGCTGGCGATCGTTGCAAATCAGGCCAGACGTCGATAGGTCCCCACGATGAGCAGCGGTGTCGCCGCCGCCCATATTGTCGCGATCCATCAAATATAGGCGGCATTCCTTGGAAGTTCCGATCAAAAATTTGCGACCCATATAGTCGAGGGCGAGCGGAGTAACGTTAAGGTCGAGATCGTGCTTGTACAGATAGTTTGCGTTCGGTGGTGCAAAATAACCCAAAAGCTGCAATTCACCTTTTGCGTCAGGCTTGACTTGGAAGAAGGTTTCGCCTAGCTGCTTGTTCGCCGGATCGTATGGGCCGTCGCCAGTGCCTTCGTAGGCTCGACCTTCGGAATCGACGACAACTCCTCGCCTCCCCCACAAACCTCCGCCCCCCGGATAGAATGCTGCCGTTCGGCGTGTCTTAACGTTGTAAGCATCGATCTGGTAAGTCGCGCCGCCGCAGCCCTGCGCTTGGACCGTGTAGATGTAGTCGCCGTCAAGATTGAGCGCGTAGGCCTTGCCGGCAGGAGGGGCGAACTTGCCAGGCGGGGCCATGTCCATGCCCGTGGCTGCATCAATTTGCCAGATGCGACCGTCACCTCCGAGCGCCCAGACCTTATATTTGCCATCGGGCATTCTCTGCATTGTTGGCGCGGCCGTCTGTCCGCCAGGGCAGAGGGTGCCGCCTTGTGGCCCAAGTCCTGTGAGGCCGACCTCATCCAGCTTTTTAGACCAAAGCACTTCGCCGGTCTCCACGTCGAGGCCCCAAAGATCGTCCGAGACGCCCGCGACAACGGCCACATCTGTCGGTCTGGAAGCAGTCGGAACAGTGGCAATTAAGGGCGAAAACAAGTTGTGCATCTGACGGGACACGCTGGGAAGCTTGACCTTCCACAGCAATTTGATCTGACCGACGTTCTCTTTGCTGATAACCTTTTCGCCCTTGAGCCAGCCCGTTCGGGCATTATCACCACCAACGGTCAGATACTCCGAAGCTAACGCCATGCAAGCTGATGAAACGAACAGCCCAGCTAATGCAACGAATATTGAAAATTTGCGGACGCCACCCATCTTAATTTCTCCCGCCATATTGGATCGTGCATTGTTTAGAATTTGCGAATGTAAAGATTACGCATCGACACCGAACCAGTGCTTTCGATTTCGAAACCGATCATGCCAGCCGATTGAAAACGAGTGGGATCATCATCTACAACGACCGTGACGAGATGACCGTTAATGAATTGCATGTACGTGTGCCCACGCACGACGAGCATCATCTGGTTCCAATCGTTTTGCTTCCACGAGCTTTGCGCTGTCGCCCGGTCGGCGAATCTATTGACGACGATTGGCTGAACGTTGGGTTCTGCAATGATGATCTCACCAGCGCTCGCCATCGTGCCACGGCCATCCTGCTCGTAGAAATTGCCTGCGACTCCACCTCTCGCGTCGTAATCGAACTGCGGACCGTCAAGGTAATAAGGATCAACCGCAACTTTCGGATCGGGTCCAGGACCGGCATTGCCATTGCACGCTGGCGCGAAAACCACCGGCCCACTGCCACGGCCCCCACGATCTGCGGCGCTCGCGGCTGGCGATCCCAATGGAGGACCGGCAAACCGGCCTCCGCGCGCGTCGCCAGGCACAGCGGGACCACGACCGGGAGCATTTGCACCAACCGGAAAATTCGGACGTTCGGGGCGCGTCGGTTTACCAGGTGTTCCTTTGATCCAACTCCGGTACTGCACACCTCCATTGACGTTGTCCGTCGCGAGCGTTTCGAACTTCATGTCGAAATCACCGGCATTTTTGTCGCCGTTCCAGTCGATATAAACCGTTCCGGTCGGTAAAACACAAGTCGACTCAGCGTAAATGGCTCCGTCTTTGACGGTCCAAATTTTCTTATCACCATCCCACTCAGAGAGATCGTGCCCATTAAACATCGAAGTCCAACCTGTGTTGTCTTTGAAATCGAGCACAGGTCTCTGGTGCAAACCAAATCCGCCACGAGCTCCCGGTGTGGTCACCGGTGTGGCAGGCGCATCTGGCGTTATTTGAGCGGACTGCTTTGAAGATGCAACCGTCGAGTGGAATAAGAAAGCTAACCCCAAAAATGCAACAATGACAACGGTCGAGAACTTGACAGGCACCACGCCAAACTTACACAATTTAATTCAACCTCCAAAATGCGGGCTCGATTATTGATGCTCTTGGTTAGACTCAATCGGCCTAGGATTCCGCGCCAGCTCCGCTTTCAACACATTGATATGTAAACATTGCAGGTCCGTGATTCTTCGCAGCTGCGAATTCTCTTGTTCTAAAGCGCGAAATATCGGGTTGCGAAGGATGCGCGGAAAGGATTTGTGTAAGAGATCGATGTCGGGTACCCGAGCAGGGCCGTGGCAATCGCATCGCCGTTGGCGCCGCCGCTCTGCGAATTGGAATTAGGACTCGATCTTGTGAAGACGTCGCTGAAGTTGATTGTCGGGACCAGACTTGCCTGCTGCTGATTTTGCGTTGTGATGGTGACCAGACCGCCGAACTTAAACGAATGCGCGCTCACAACCTTACTCAAGGTTTCTTGCGCTGTCCAATTATCGACCAAGCTGGTGGTGTGAGTTCCACCCTGGCTCAGACCTGCGTAAGACACCGCCGATCCTGGATTCGTAGAATTAGGAATAAGCGTATTGAACCCGATGCCCGGAAAATTGTTCGCGCCGAAGAGTGAAGAGAGTGATGATGAAAGCCCAATAGCGCTGGGGCTGCTGCCTGGAGCCGACGATCGCCCCAAACCATTGTGGCGAAGCCAGTTGACCTTCGCAGTCGAGATGAACGTCGGGGAAATTATCGAACTTAGGTTGAAGGTGGCGCCATGATTAATTCTCCACGTGTTTGACAACGGAAAAAATCCAGCGGGGCCGCCGGGATTATCGATGAATTCGAGGCGGTTCCCATCCTCATAACTGGCGAAGATTTTTTCGTTGTTCGTAATGTTGTGGTCAACTCGAACGGTTATGGCGTGATAGTTGTCGCCATGCCCGTTGGGCAATGTAAAGTCACCGCCACCGCACGAACCACCCGAGCGGGCATTGAGGCATCCTGCGATGTTCGGTGCCGGTATATTGCTAAGGACGGCTTTCATGGCAGGATCAATTCGATTCGCTGGGATGACCGAACCGGTTCCTTCGCCGAGCGAGGCACACGTTACTGCTGCGCCAGTGTCAATAGGCTGCCTTGGATTCGTCGTGGGATCATAGATGACGACACCGGTGCCGCCATTCCCAGGCGCACCGCTGCAAAAATTGCCAGAGAGCTGAGATGCGGATGGATACACTCTGGTGACAGAGCTGGGAGAGGCATCAAAGAGATGCTCGAAGCTGACGGAAAAGAATGTCTTGTTGCGCCCATCGTAGCCAGGTACTCGGACTGGCCCGCCGATTTGAAAGCCTGGTTCGCTCCACTGTGTTACTTGGCTCTTGGTCAATTGATGCAAAATGCCGTTTAGATGATTGTTCCGCACGTTCCAGTAGGCAACACCGTGGTAGGCATTTGTGCCAGTCTTTAACGCCACGCTCGTGATCGCTCCGCCAGTTTTGCCATATTCGGCGTCGTATTCATTCGTCATAACGTTAACTTCGCTGACGGCATCGGGGGGAGGTACAAAACCAGCGCCCTCATTGTTGTTGTTCGGCGCTCCATCGATGAGATAACTGTTGTTGTTGCCTCCCGCGGGTGCTCCGTTTATGGAATAACCGTCCATGCCGCCATTATCGAATGGGCGCTCGGAAAGGTGGTCTGGGAACGCGCTCACGTGGGAGTTTCCACTAGTCGTGTTAATCAGGGAAAGTACGTTACTGCCCAGCAGAGGGAGCGACCCCACCAGGTCCGTGTTGAGCACTTGTCCACCGGAACCGGAGTCTGTGATCAGCAGTGGAGATTCGCTCGTCACCGTGACCGTCTGGCTGATATTTCCGACTTCTAATGCCAAGTCCAAACCGAGCTGACCTGCTCCCCAAAAACTGCGCACGAGGATATATGATTTTGAGCGTTAGTGTGAAGGAAGAGGAGGGGGAGGCATGGCGAAGAGGAAGTACACGGAAGTGGAGATGATCGGGGCGCTGAAGCAGATGGAGGCGGGGCG
>DATEGW010000051.1:0-9915 GCA_035279845.1 Candidatus Acidiferrales bacterium
CGCCCCGCCTCCATCTGCTTCAGCGCCCCGATCATCTCCACTTCCGTGTACTTCCTCTTCGCCATGCCTCCCCCTCCTCTTCCTTCACACTAACGCTCAAAATCATATATCCTCGTGCGCAGTTTTTGGGGAGCAGGTCAGATCCGAATGGCTCGTTCCATAATTCCCGGAGCCCCTTACATTTTGCGGGCTGTTTAACCTTATGAGTGCGATTTGTGTTAACTTCTACGCGCTCCTTTGGAGGGATTACGTGAACAAGATCAGTGTGGGTTTGTCGGCGATTCTTCTCTTCGCATTTGGGGCGGGCGCGCAGCAGGCTGCGGCGCCAAGCGAAAACTCAATCACGGATGCAGCGCGGAAGCTCGAAACCCAAATGGCAAAGAACGTTCCGACCGGAGCAGAGGAAATGCCGGCGGAGAAGTACGATTTCCGTCCGACGCCCGGACAAAATACGTTTGGCCATCTGGTGGGCCACATGATTTCCGCAAATTATTATTTGTGTTCGGCGATTTCCGGCGCCGAAATGCCGAAATTCAACCGGCCACAGGATTCGGACAAGAAAGATGCGCTCACCGCGGAACTGAAGACGTCTTTCGATTACTGCACGAGTTCGCTAGCGAACGTGAAGGATTCTGATCTGTCGCAGCCAGCTAAGGTAGGCCCTCCAGGTTCGACTCGCGGGAGCATGCTGGTAACGTTTGCAGAAGACTATGGCGATCACTACGCGCAGGAATCATCCTATCTGCGCGCCGCGGGGCTCTTGCCGCCGACCGCTCAGCCCAAGCCCGGGCGCTGAAATCGCATTGCGATGATGTCCGCGGCGGAGTATGTTTTTTTCGGGGAGAATCTAGCGGGATGACGTTTACGAAAGTTTTTGTTTTGCAGGTTTTGTGCGCTGCGTTATTGGTTTGCATTTTCGTTTCGGCGGGTTTTGGGGACGATCAGCCGAAGATCGCGACGGTCGATGCGGGAATCGGCTCGTGCAAGGCGAACTTTTTCGTGAAGGATGGCGCGGGCAAACCGATCTACAATTCGAAAATCAGCGTGTTGATTAAGTATGGATTCATGAACCTGCGCCAGACCGATCTTCAGGCTTACACGAACGTCGATGGGCAGGCGCGCTTCACGGGGCTACCGAACTTTTCAAAGAAACCGCTGGAGTTTAATGTCAGCAGCGGGACTGTGTCCAAGACGGTCACTGACGACCCCGTGGAGAAGTGCGACGCTGCGTTCGATGTGACTCTTAGTGTCCACTAGTTCTGCCCGATGTGAGCGGCGCCAGCATTAGCACGACTGGCATCTCCTAACGCCTTCGCCAGTTCAGGGTGCTCTGAAAGGACCTCTTCCATTGATTCCTTTCCCAGTTGCTGCCCGATCTGCATGCCTTGCGCTTGCATCTCCGCCGTCAGCTTGGGCAGTACGGTGAGCGTCTTTTGGCCGAGAGGAGTCTAATAGAACTGAGTCAATCCCTTGATGTCGTCGTCGGAAAGGTACTTGTCGTATGAAGTTGCAGCGATATCGAGAAACTGCTGCAAATCCAGCTTTGAATTGAACTTCTCCACGAAAAGCTCCGCCAGTTGCTCGCGGTAATCGCCGGCGGGCAACAGTGTAATCATGGCGGCCTTCATGTTTGTCTCCATGGCAGTCATCGTTTTCGATAGGACGGACTTCATGTCCGCAACTTCCATCAGGCGCTGAATGTCCGCGGCTTTTTGTGGATTGATTTTGCCGCCGGGAGGCGCGGCGTCTGGAGCAAGTGGTTGCGGCGTGTCCTTGGTGGCGGTTGTTGGAGCAGATGTGCCTTGCAGCTGAGCTGCTGGGCTTGCCTGCACGCCCAGCGTCACCGTAAAAACGCAAATTGCCGCTAACAAAATCTTCATGGAGCCTCCGGGAAGGGTCTTCAATTCATGCTATACGATCTCCTTGATACGGACGTTTGTAGACAGGTTTGATGTGTCTGAGCAGTAAATGCAGGATTGAAGGTGCGCTTGGTTACTTTGATTCGGGGCGCTGCCAGTAGCCGTAGACGCAACGAGTGCCGCGGCGCGATGGATCGTGGGTATCGTGAATTACGCCGTCGATCACGGTAGTGAGATGGCTGGAAACGGAAACGATGAGGCGCCCCGAAGGCAGCTCATTCGCGCGCAGATGGACCTTGCAGCCTGAGCCGATTTCCATCGTCGGCGTCCAGCGCCAGCCGAGCGATTCGAGCAGCTTGCGCGTCGTTCCTTTGTAAACTCCAGTGCGCGCGTTGCTTTTGCCGCGCTTTCGGGAGCCGGTGCGCTCGCGCTTAGCCAGTTCGTTCACTTTATCGTAGACCTGCTGGTAGGGAAGTCCGGTTCCAATGGCGATCGACCGCACTACACAATCGCCCGTTCGGCCTTTGTACCCGGCCGCTTTTCTGCCGCCGTCATCGAATTGGAATTGACAGAGGCGGGACTGGCTTCGCGCACGCTTGCGTAAGCCATTACCGGGGACGGGCACAATCGGGGGGCTGTGATGGTTCACGCGCCGGCGCTTTCGCCGAACCCTGCGAGCTCCGGCACCGCTCGTCATTTGGGCGTATACGCCAATCCCAAGCAGCGCCAGAAAACCGAAGGCAATAGCGAGTCCTGTCACGTTTATATCTGATAGCAGCAGGGTTTGAACACTTCAAGAACTTCTCGTCGCGCTACGGACAAAAGGTCAAGGATGAATACGTCGTTTCGTTGCTCTACGGCACGTAGGACGTCGTGAAAGACTTGAAAATTTCTGACGTATAGCGCGGGCGGAGTATGCAGCGCCAACCGAGCAGCAGGTGAGGACTACCAATTGAAGCCAGAAAAGTCGCAGGTGTGAGGTGAACGCTTCGAAGAACGAGATCGGTATGTCGCTCGGAAACCGCAGAAATGCCCATGTGCCGCCCAGCAAAAGACCGATGATTAGCGCCGCTGCGATTGAGCGCACATAAATCAGAAGGAACGAGAGAGCTACGCCGATCACGGCCGCAGCGACTACGGCAACGAAGTACCATGCTGCGATTCCGACGTAATGAAGCGCAGGAACTACGAGCCAGCCTCGATATAACGCTGCGATCGGGATTGCAGCGAGGCCGATTAGCGCGATGTCATGTTTGCGCATCTAGGTACTTACTATGAACCGTGTACGCAGGCATAGGGAAGCGATCAGCCGATTGGTGCGGGTATCGGCGGCAATGGTGGCGGCTCCAATGGCGGCTCTGGCGGAGGCTGTGCTGGAGGCGTGGGCGGTGCAGGCGGATTAAGAAGGGCGGCGAGCGGCGGGAAGCGCGGCGCAAAAAAGTAAATCGAGTACGCTGGGAAAAAGACGACTTTTGGAACCGCGATCAACAACGCTGCAAAAATGAAAGCGGCGACGGCAATACATCCATAAATGACGGCTGCGGCGATCGTGCCGACGCCCCACGCGAGGCCCATCGCTTTGCCTATCAGGAACAAGGCGAGGCCAAGGCCTCCGAGCGGAATGAGTAGAATCAGAATTCCCAGGATTGTGGCGATGCCAAAGACGATGGCTGCACCGATTGCCAATACGATTTTCATGCCGATGTAGGCGGCGTACCCGAGCTTCTCTGCATCCATCAGGCGCAAAAGCCTGTGCCAAGCCTCAAACGCGTCGATCTCTTCCAGCGCCATTTGAGGCACAACGAAATCCTTCGTCATCACTTGAATTACGGCGAACGAGAAAACCAGTGCGAGAAAAAGCAGCAGAAGGCCCAATCCGCACAGGATCAGCGCAACGAGATGCTGCCTAGGATTGTCAAACCATCCGATCGCCCAGGCATACAGGACGGGGCCGCCGACCAGAACCGCTATTGCGGTGATGCAGATCAGGCTGAACAGAATCTCCCAAAGGAATAACTGAAGGCCGTTGTGCTTGCGGCGACGCCAGCCGTCACGGACGCGGCACTCTCTGGTCACCACGCTGTCAAACAGGATGAATCGCATCACGCTGCCGATGTACATAAAGAGCACAACAAGCGCGATCGCCACGACGGCAAAAATTGCGATGAGAGCGATGAACTTCGCCGAATGCTCGTCGATTCGCGGAAATTGCGCAGGGAAAAACGCCGTGTTGCGGCCCGTATGGGGAGTGGAAGTGTTGTAACCCGTGTTGCAGCCGCCGAACGAAGCGGTTTCGCCAGCCAGAGCGCCCACGAATGCCAAGCGTACCCACTGGCCGAAACGGAACGGCTTCACGAGTTGCTCCTGCGCATGCCGAAGCGCAGGACTGACGGCATCGACGGCGGAAAGGGGCAAGAAGCACCTCCGTTTCACGATTGCGGAGCGACAAGAAAAATACCCCCGAAGCAGAAGGAGAGCAATGGGCTTTCCAACCGCTTGTGCCCTGCGACGTACGGCGGTGTTACCCTTTTCGTCAACTCCATCTCCAGGTCGTCAATATCTAATTTTATCGGCACATATACTTGTGGAGACTCCAGGGCATATTTCGTTTGGGTCTGGGACCTCTATGAACGATTACAATTTGGATGAAAGTTCAGTAAGCCCTTCGGAGCCGCCCGCACAGCCTCTGTTAAGCAAGGGACATGGCTGGGATATTGTAGGAATTTGTCTATGTCTCGTGCTCGCAGCAGCTTCAATATTTCTCTTAGACACGGGCCCGCTCGTCCAATGGATCGTGCGGTACAAGGAGTCCAAGCTCGATGAGGCCGTTGTCGCGGGTATCGTGTTCCTAGTGTTCCTGGCGGCGTTCTCAGTCGGGCGATACATTGGGATTTCCAGGCGGTTCGCTCATTCCGAAGAGCCACGGGAAGCGAGTTCCTCTTTAGATACCGCACAACTTCAAAAAGCGCAGCGCCGAGACCTTGTGTGGCTACTCGCGGCCATGGCAACGGGTTTCGTTTTCGTTTTTGTATTCGACGCCGGCTGGCTCGCCGATTGGATCGCGCGCCACAAAGATACAAAGGTCGATGAAGCGATCGTTGCAAGCGCCATCCTTTTGATAGGCCTGAGCTATTTCTCGATCCGTCGCCGCCTTGAACTGTCGCACCAGATCACGAGATACGAAGAATTGCATCGAAAACTGGTCGCACTCAACCGTGAAACCGCGCTGCTTAGCGAGATGAGTGACCTGCTCCAATCCTGTCTTTCGTCTGAAGAAGCTCATAAGCTCATGACGGATCGCGCGCGAGTGCTCTTTCCGGGGACATCCGGATGCGTCTGCATCATTGCAAACTCACGCGATACTGTCGAAGTTGTGGCGCGATGGGGCGAGCCTGTGATTGTTGCTGATTCGTTTGCGCCGCAGGACTGCTGGGCGTTGCGGCGAGGGCGCGCGCATGTGTTGGGCCAGGACCCGGCCGTCGTAAGTTGTGCACATCTGGGAGACGCTCGCCCGGATGAAGCGCTGTGCCTGCCTATGATGGCTCAGGGCGAGACGCTGGGATTGCTATATTTGGATACGGGCAACTCGCATGCGACGAATTCAACGGGTACCCGGACCTTAAGTTCAGAATCGCAGCAACGGTTGGCAAGGCTGTTTGCGGAGCAGAGCGCTTTGGCTCTCGCTAATCTGAATATGCGCGAGGTGCTGAGGTTTCAGTCCATACGCGATCCTCTAACCACCTTGTACAATCGTCGCTATATGGAGGAATCGCTTGACCGTGAATTGCGCCGGGCGAACCGAAAGAAATGCTCGCTCGGCGTTATGATGCTCGATATCGATCACTTCAAGCGTTTCAACGATACCTATGGGCATGAAGCCGGCGATTGCGTATTGCGCCTTCTCGGGAACCTGCTGCGGTCGCAGTTTCGGGCAGAAGACGTTGTCTGCCGGTATGGAGGCGAGGAATTTACCGTGATTCTTCCGGAAACGTCGCTTGCGATGACACGCGAACGTGCCACGCGCCTTTGCGAGTCTGCAAAAGAATTGATGATCGAGTTCCGAGGCCAGAGACTGGAGGGCGTTAGCATCTCGATCGGCGTGTCATGTTATCCGGAGAATGGGACAACGGGAGACAGCCTACTGCGAGCGGCTGATAGTGCTTTGTATCGAGCGAAAGCCGAAGGGCGCGATCGTGCGGTCGTCGCGCATCCTCAATCCTAAGCGCATCGAAGCAAGGCGCCAACGCACAGCATCACGAAGCCGCGTCTAGCTGCGAACCGAAGGTTAGAGGCACGTCTATTCGATATTTTCGGCGATTTAGAAACGTATCTAACTCTGCCGTTTTCAGCAAAGCCCGGTTCTATCGTCCGAAAAAAAGGATTTCTTGTAGCCGCCGCGAATCACCCTCATAACGAACCTCGCACCTAGCCGCCACCCGCGCGACTCGCACCGTCTAAATGGGTTATACAATAAGGAGAAGGGCAGTGGCGGTCTTCCGAGGATGCATTCTCAGGAGGCGGGGTTGGCGAAAAACGGTAATCGGGACGACAAAGCGACGCCGGAATCAGCGGCCGAATCTCCCAATCTTCTGCACAGAGCGGTGCGCGCGTTTCGCTCGTTCGCTTACGGTGGGGAAGACCGCCGTCCGCGAGTAGGAGTTGCGCTGGGGGGCGGATTCGCACGCGGCATCGCGCACATCGGTGTGCTGCGCGTTCTTGAAGCTTCCGGTATTCCGGTCGACGTTGTCTGCGGCACTAGCGTGGGAGCTCTGGTCGCGGCAACTTACGCGAGCGGTACTCCGCTTGGCGAAATGGAGCGCCAAGGCATCGAAACTCACTTCCGCGATTTTGGCCGCTGGACCATCTCCCGCATGGGCATGGCGTCGAATGAGCGCCTTGAGCACTACCTGCATAAATTCACCACCAAGCATCTTTTCAGCGAGATGAAGGTCCCACTCGCAATTGTGGCGACCGATCTAATCTCCGGCAAAACAGTCTATTTCACTGAAGGCGAAATCGGCCCCGCCCTGCGAGCCTCCTGCGCCTATCCGGGCTTGTTCCTTCCGGTCGAACACAACGGCCAGATCCTGGTGGATGGCTTTCTTACGGAGCTTGTGCCGGCTGTAGCGGCACGAAAAATGGGCGCGGATGTCGTCATTTCAGTTCATCTAGAGCCTGGGCTGCTCGATACGGCGCCCCGCAATACGATTGAAATCATCAGCCGTTCGTTTTCGATTTTGCAATCCTCGGCTGTGCAATCGTGGCGGGCGGCGACGGACGTGCTCATTGAGCCAAACGTCCATCATATTTTGTGGGATGAGTTTGCGAAGACTCCGCAGCTTGTCGCTGCGGGCGAATCCGCCGCGCAGGAAGCGATTCCGAAGATCAAGGAATTAGTGGGGCATCGGGTGCACGAAACCGCTCCTGAGAGAGCAGCTCGGAACGCTTGAGCGGGTCTTACAAATAACCCTACATGGCGGGCTAACATTCCAGCCGCGTATGCGTCCAACCTCGCAGAGCCGGCACCTTCTTGCGGTGACCGATGCAACGCCCCAATCATTCGTAGGAGGAACCGGCTCTTTTTGTATCCGTCTTCCAGCCCCCGCGCCCTAAGCGGCTAACTCCTTTATTTCTATTGTTACCCGCTCGCCATTGCCCTTGCCGCGTTTCGTGAACCACTCGCTCATGGCGGCGGCTAAGCGATCAGGCTGAACGCGCAATCCTGCCTCGAGCCGGCCTTCCCCCGTGGGAAGCGTGTCGTCAAATTCGGCTGAGCCGGTAAAGTTGCGCATGCAGAAGCTATCCAGCCAGTCGAGAGGCATAGGACGCCGCTCGCCTTCGATCACGATTTCCGCTGCGAATTTCCGCTCGTACATTGGATTTTGGTTTCGTCCGCGTGCGTCAATACCCCAGCTTTTTATCGACAACGTTCAGCAGCGGCTCGCCCTTGCGGTATCGCTCAAACTGCGCGACAAAAAAATGCATGGCGTCGTCCAGCCATTCCGTCGTGTGATCGGCGCAGTGCGGCGAAAGTAGCACGTTTTCCATTTTGTAGAACGGATGGCCCTTTGGCAGCGGCTCTTCGTCAAAGACGTCGAGCGTCGCGCCTTTGATCCGGCCTTCAGAGAGCGCGGCGATCATGGCCTTTTCGTCGATCACCGGGCCTCGACCGACATTTACCAGCACAGCCGAGTTTTTCATCGCGGCAAATTCGGCTGCGCCGACCATTCCGCGCGTTTCCGGCGTCAGTGGCGCCGCGACGGCGATGTAATCGCATAACGCGACCATCTCGCATAATCGGTCGCGCGTGAAGTACTGATCGACCAGCGGGTCCGATTTTGGATTAGCTGGAACATGCCGCTTCAGTGCCAGAATTTTCATTCCCATTGTTCTGCATCGCGTGGCAATCGCGCGGCCGATATCTCCGTATCCGACAATTCCCAACGTTTTCCCGGAGACCATCTGCACATCGAACTGTGACCATGCCCCCGCCATCTGATTGCGAATCATCCGGCGGAAGTCCTTCGCAAAATACAAAATCGCGGCGACGGTGAATTCGCCGAGCGACGGACTGAAAACGCCGCTGCCGTTTGTCAGCGGAATATCTTTCGCAACGAGTTCAGGGAAGAGCGAGCGTTCCAGTCCTGCCGAACGCGAATGTACCCAGCGCAATTTCGGACACATCAAAAATGCTTCGCGAAAGAGGGGCAGCCCGCCCGACCAATTGAAAATCACTTCGGCGTCGGGCGCGGCGGCGCGGAACGACTCAGGCGAATCTCCAATCACGAGATTTTCGGACGCGCGCAATTCGGCCAGTGGAGCGACCGGCGGCACTTCCTTGCCGCCTCGCAAAAGCAAAATGGTCGTCTTGTTCATGAGCACCAGTTCACGATTCAAAAATACGGCCAGCGGAACGAACGTTACCGTTAACGCTGAGTTTCAACTCGCAAACTTCGATTGTCTACAATACACTACTCCGCGCGCGCGAATTAAAGTGCCGTTTCAATCCTCGCGTCGCGCCAGCGCGCAGAAAAATCCGGTCGATCTCATGCCAAAGAAGACTCCTGAAACTTTACGAAGCCACCGATGGTTCGGTGTTGAAGACCTACGCGCGTTCGGGCATCGCTCGCGCGCAGCATCGATGGGCTGCGTCCGCGCGGACTACGCAGGGAAACCTGTAATCGGCATCATCAATACCTGGAGCGATGCAAATCCCTGCCACAGCCAGATGCGCGAAATGGCGGAAGACGTGAAGCGCGGCGTCTGGCAGGCCGGCGGCTTCCCGATGGAAATGCCAGCGCTCTCGCTGGGCGAAACATTCATGAAGCCGACGACGATGATGTACCGGAATCTGCTCGCGATGGAAACAGAGGAGTTGCTTCGCTCCTATCCTATCGATGGCGCCGTGTTGCTCGGCGGTTGCGACAAAAATACGCCCGCGCTGCTGATGGGTGCGATCAGTATGAACGTCCCCGCGATTTACGTTCCGGCCGGTCCGATGCTGCGAGGGAATTGGCATGGAAATGTTCTCGGCAGCGGTGCGGACGTGATTAAGTACTGGTCGGAATTGCGCGCCGGCACAATCGATGAGCAGGCGTGGAGCGAAATTGAAGAGGGGATCGCGCGTTCGGCTGGAACCTGCATGACGATGGGTACCGCTTCGACTATGACGAGCCTCGCTGAAGCACTCGGTTTTTCGCTTCCAGGCGCGAGCTCCATTCCTGCCGTTGACGCAAATCATCGCAAGCTCGCGGACCGTTCGGGACGCCGCATCGTCGAAATGGTATGGGAAGACCTGAAGCCGCGCGACATTTTGAACGAAGCATCGTTCAAGAACGCGATCGTGACAGACCTGGCGCTCAGCGGCTCGACAAACGCCGTGATCCACATTATCGCGCTTGCAGGCCGGGCCGGCATTAAGCTGAGCCTCGATAATTTTGACGCGCTCTCGAAAAAGACGCCCGTGCTCGCGAACATCCGGCCGACCGGTGCGTACTTAATGGAGGATTTTTACTACGCTGGCGGACTTCCTGCGCTAATGAAGGCGCTTGCGCCG
>DATEGW010000052.1:0-8167 GCA_035279845.1 Candidatus Acidiferrales bacterium
CGCCCCGCCTCCATCTGCTTCAGCGCCCCGATCATCTCCACTTCCGTGTACTTCCTCTTCGCCATGCCTCCCCCTCCTCTTCCTTCACACTAACGCTCAAAATCATATATCCTCGTGCGCAGTTTTTGGGGAGCAGGTCAACAGGTCCGGAAATCCGGGGACCAGACGGGGACGTTTCCAGTTGAAGCCGAACATCTCTCCGCGTCGGTTTTTCCCACAGGCCAGTTTGTATTGCACTCAAAAAATGAGCCATTTTTAAGGCGCCATTCGCGCCATTTCGCGCCCAAATTCCCCAGCTTAAGTTGCCCAATGCGACTTTTTGGCGAAATGTTCGGCCTTGCGGTGGGTCGGAGCAGCGCCGAAAGCGTGTCTCAGTAGACACACTGGAATATCCTTGACATTACGTTGAATCTCTAGTAAACTCTCGCCTGTGTTTTTCGTGAGACAGACCGGGCCCGCAGATGAAACCAAGCAAATAAGACGCAGCCTTGATCGTCAAATTCTAATCGCCGGTCTGCCGATTAGAATTCGATGTAAGTCCTGTGCTCTCAACAAAAGTTGCGATTCTAATCGACAAAAAAACGGCACTTTTTTACTGAAAAACCGGAGCGGCCGACTCTGCTATACTGCGCGGGCCTCGCGGCGTGACCGAGAGACCGAATGCCTCCAACCCAAACCCAGAACCTCCTGCCGCGGCGCGCCACGCCGCAAGCCACAAAAGACTACGCCGCCAGATTCGCTTCGCGTGCCGCCCACGGATATTTTCGCGAGGCAGCGGGCGGGCTGACGGTTTCGTCGATCGGCATGGGCACGTATCTGGGCGAAGCGGACGCCGCGACGGATCGCCGCTACACGGAAGCCGCGATTGCCGCGGGTGAAGGCGGCATCAATTTCATCGACACGGCGATCAACTATCGCTTGCAGCGCAGCGAACGTTCGGTGGGCGAGGCGCTTCAGGCGCTCGTCGCGCGGGGCTACAAACGCGAAGAGTTTGTCGTCTGCACGAAGGCGGGTTTTCTCACGCCCGATGCCACAATGCCGGATGACGCGAACGATTATTTCCAGCGCGAATATCTCTCGCGCGGCATTTTTCGCCCGGAAGACATCGCCGCGGGCTGCCATTCTCTGGCGCCGAAATTTCTGGCCGATCAGCTCGAACGCAGCCGCCGCAATCTCGGCCTCGAATGCATCGACGTTTTTTATCTCCACAATCCGGAGACACAGCTCGGCGAGATTCCGCGCGACGAATTCCGGCAGCGGATTCGCGATGCGTTCGCATTTTGCGAATCGGCAATCGTCCGCGGAAAGATCGCGGCGTACGGCCTGGCGACGTGGAAAGCGTTTCGCGAGGATACGAAATCCGAAGGTTATTTATCGCTCGAAGAGATGGCCTCGATCGCGCGCGAGCTTGCAGGCGACGCGCACGGGTTTCGGTTCGTGCAGTTGCCGCTGAATCTAGCAATGCTTGAGGCGTTGACGAAGGCGAATCAGGTGGTGCAGGGAAGGACGCTGGCGATGGTGCAGGCGGCGCGTCCGCTGGGAATTACGCTAGTGGCAAGCGCGGCGCTGTTGCAGGGCCAGCTCACGCGCACGTTGCCCGCGCAAATGGCACAAGTTCTCGGCCTTTCGAATGACGCCGAACGCGCCTTGCAATTCGTGCGCAGCGTGCCGGGGATGACGACGGCGCTCGTCGGGATGAGCCGCGTCGAGCATGTGCGTGCGAATCTAGCGTTGCTCAGCGTCGAGCCGGCGCCGCGCGACCAATTCCTGAAGCTATTCGGCCACGAACGCTAGCGCGAGCTGTAAGCCTGGAGAAGCACGATCAGCGCGGAAACTCTTTCAGCCATGTGGTAATTTCTTCGCCGACCTTCGGCAATTTGCCTTTGAAGAAATGATCGACGCCGGCCACGATCCGCAGCCGCTTCGGGTCCTGCATGATTGCGAAGACTTCCTCAACCTTATCGAGCGGCCCATATTCGTCTTGGGAGCCGGAGATGAAGAGCTTCGGCCGCTCACATTCGCGCATAAAGCGCATCTCTTTCTGTGCGACGGGAATACCGATACCGATCAGTCGCGTAACCCGCGGGTCTTCGCATCCGACGCGCAGACCGACCCATGCACCAAAGCTGAATCCGGCAACGAGCAGCGTCGCGCCGGGGTATTCTTGCGCGAGATAGTCGAGCGCAGTGCGCACGTCGTCACGTTCGCCGAGCCCGTTTTCGTGCTCGCCTTCGCTTAAGCCCACACCGCGGAAATTGAATCGCAGGACGGGCATTCCCGCTTCATGCAGCGCCTTCGCCGCCTGGTAGACCACCTTATTGTGCATGGTGCCGCCATAGAGCGGGTGCGGATGGCAGACGACCGCGGCCGAGACCGGTTTCTTTTCGGCGACCGTCCAGAGCAGCGCTTCGAGCCGGCCAGCCGAGCCTTCGAGGAAGAGGCTACGATGGTAAGAGTCAGCCATTTTGAGCCTCGGGCATACAACGGCTGGTCTCTATATCAGTCGCTTCGAACCGCATACAAAGAGGATGGCGGCGGTTCCGAATGGGGAGGCGAAACTGGACACACGGATGTGGCCGATGGTCAGACGCGATGGCCGGGTGACACACGGGATTATCCTATGCACATATAGAAATAAGGTCAATAGAGCGCTTGGTGGTCTCCGGTCGGTCGGGGGAGGCGTAGGAGTCTGCCGCCCGATCTCGTGGCAAGCGACTTCGCGGGATTGAAAATTTATCTTCTCGTGTAGAATATACGTTCGCCGGGCCGCTAGCTCAATTGGTAGAGCAGTTGACTCTTAATCAACGGGTTCCAGGTTCGAGTCCTGGGCGGCTCACCACTCGTTTCCAAAAACCTAGGTCCAATCTTTCGCCAACGTAGAACGGCCGGAACTTTTCTCTTGAGAATTTTTGCCTGACAGAGAGATGATCGCTCGGCGCGTCGGCCATCAACGGCGTGTCTGGACAGGACATCCTATGTTTCAAAGGTGCAGCAAGCAGGCAATCTTCGCTCTTCTCTCTTTGGCGTTTTTGTTGGTTGTGCACGCCACTCAAGCCCAGGCTCCAGATGGCTCGCTCGAACCGCCGCCCACGCCTCCGCAGACTTCCGCTGCGCCGGCTGCGGCTCTAAATCCCGCTCTACCCACAATCTTCATTGTTGGAGACTCCACAGCCAAAAACCAAGCCGATCTGGGCTGGGGCGATCATCTCGCCCACTATTTCGATACATCGCGCATTAACGTCGCCAATCGCGCCATCGCCGGCCGCAGCAGCCGCAGCTATATCCGCGAGGGCGCTTGGGACCGCGTGCTGGCCGAGATGAAGCCGGGAGATTAGGTTCTCTTGCAGATGGGACACAACGATGGTGGCGACGTCGCCGATCCTAAGGCGCGCGGCAGCCTGAAAGGCCTAGGCGCTGAAACCCAAGACGTAACTTTAAGAAATGGCCAAGTCGAAACCGTACACACCTACGGATGGTACATGCGCAAGTACATCGCGGACACGCGCGCCAAACAAGCCACACCCTATCTGCTCTCGCTTACTATTCGCAATATCTGGACCCCTGGCGCCGACGGCAAGACGCATATCGAGCGCGACATGGGCTATGACGCCGAGTTGCGCCAGCTTGCCGACGAGGAACACGTGCCGTACATCGACATGGGTACGGTTGAAGCCGATCGCCTCGAAGAGATGGGACCCGCGAAGACCGCTTTGCTTTTCCCCATCGACCACACGCACACCAGCTCCGAGGGGGCGGAAATGAATGCACAGTGCGTGACGCTCGCCTTGCGCCGGGCCCAATCTCCACTGGCGAAATACCTCGTGCCCTGAAGTTCGCTTGTTGTGCTTCTTTCGCTGTTTGGAGTGAGGCAGAATCCCGGTCAACTCATGCTTGTTTTGAGTTTCGCTTTCTTTTCATATATAAATCGGCTCCGGCAAATGTCGCCATTCTATTTGCACACCAACGCTTTTGGCGATTCAGCATGGAGGCACTCCGATGAAAATCCACAATGTAAAGGGCAGCAGCGGCGTCAATCTTCACGTTCGCGAGTGGGGGCAGGCTGCGGGGATTCCGATTTTGCTTATTCATGGCTGGTCGCAGAATCATCTCTGCTGGCTGAAACAGTACGAGAGCGACCTGCAGCGCGATTTCTGCATCGTCGCTTTCGATCTGCGTGGCCACGGCATGTCAGACGGGCCGCTGGAAGCGGAACAATACACCGATGGAGATAAATGGGCGGACGATATTGCCGCCATTATTGAGCAGTTAGCGCTCGATAAACCGGTGCTCGTGGGGTGGTCGTACGGCGGATTCGTCATTTCGGACTACGTGCGCAAGCACGGGCAAGGAAAAATTGCAGGTATCAATTTTGTGGACGGCGCGGTTGTTCTGGGGCCCAAAGCGTTCGGCACGCTGATCGGCCCCGGCTTTCTTGAAAACGCGCCCGGCGGCTGCGAAATGGATGTGCCGACGAACATTGCCGGGGTTCGCGGGCTCCTGCACGCTTGCGCTGTGAAACCCATCGGGCAGGATGCCTTCGAAGTGGCGCTGGCAGCCGCTATGCTTGTTCATCCAAAGGTTCGCGGTTCGCTGATACAGCGCGACCTGGATTTCAGCTCCGTTCTTCGTGATGTGACGGTTCCTGTGCTCGTTACTCATGGGCGTTTGGACGTGGTCGTCCTGCCTGCAATGGGCGACTACATCCTGGAGCAGTGCCGTACGGCGCAGGCTTCCTGGTATGAGGGCGTCGGGCATGTGCCATTTCTGGAAGATACAGAGCGCTTCAATCGGGAACTTGCCGCGTTCGCACGACGAGCCCACGCTCCTCGGGCTCATGCCTGAAGTATTAGATTCCCGCTTCATCGCGAAATACTACGGCAGAACGTGCGCGGAGGCACTTGGGTGACATTGGCTTTCTGATAACGCGCGCGCCAGTAACCTCTGCAACTGCGCACCGCATTTTGGTAGCTTTGTTCCGAACAGAGCGAATGACGCTTTCCCTCTAATCGACGAGGCTGCTCCTCACTGCACAGAACGTGTGCCGGAGCCGTATCGGCAATGTGAATAAAAAATGATGAATAAAAAGAAGTCCGTCAAAACACGCAAGGAGCGCGCGGTCCGGCGCTGCCCGTTCGTCGCTTCGGCGGAAGTGACGGACGCGAATTCGGACACGCGGCTCTCGGCGAGGATTTCCGAACTTGCCGTGGGCGGCTGCTATGTGGACGCGCTAAATCCGTTTCCCGAAGGTACGGCGGTCACAATACGGATTCTGCGCGACCAAGGCGCATTTGTGACGAAGGGCAAGGTTGTTTACTGCCATCCGGCGTGCGGTATGGGGCTCTCGTTCACGGAAATCGAGCCCGACCAGCGTTCTATCCTCGAAGAATGGCTCGCCGAAGCCGTTCGCGAACTCAGACCCGTTTCGTAAGCCCTGCGCCCGTCGCCGGCAACGTGGTTGGGCACACAATCCGCAATCGCTCACAATTCCCATTCCCACCGGGTTTAGAATAATCAGAAGAGACCGAATCTAGCCGAGGTGACGAATGGCGACCACTCCAATTTCGCAAGAGCTGCGGCGCGGCGGCGCGTTTCTCGTCGCGACCAGCGCGCCCGATGAAATCTTCACGCCTGCGGACCTAACGGACGACCAGCGCCTGATTGGCCAGACGACCGAGGAGTTTGTCGCCAAGGAAGTCCTGCCGCGCATTCCCGAATTGGAGCAGCACAAAAAAGGACTGCTTCCGGAGTTGCTGAAGAAGGCCGGCGAAATTGGCCTGCTCGGCGGACTTGTCCCTGAGCAGTACGGGGGCGCACAGCTCGATAAAGTCGCGACCACGCTGCTGGCTGAAAAACTAGCGGCTTATGCTTCGATGGCAGTTGCGCACGGTGGCCACGCCGGTATTGGCACGATTCCGCTCGTCTATTTCGGCACGGACGACCAAAAGAAAAAGTATCTGCCGAAAATGGCGACCGGCGAATGGCTCGCATGCTATTGCTTATCCGAACCGCAGGCCGGCTCGGACGCCCTTGCGTCGCGCACGCGTGCCGTTCTCTCGCCGGACGGCAAGAGCTGGCTTCTCAACGGCCAGAAAATGTGGATCACCAATGGCGGCTTCGCGGACATTTTCACGATCTTCGCGAAAGTCGATGGCGAAAAATTCTCCTGCTTTATCGTCGAACGCGGTACACCCGGATTTTCAGTCGGCGCGGAAGAAAACAAGATGGGCATTCGCGGCAGCTCCACTGTGCCGCTCTTCTTTGAGAACGCTGCAATTCCCAAGGAAAATCTGCTGCACGAAGTGGGGCGTGGCCATATCGTCGCGTTCAACACGCTCAATGCAGGTCGTTTTTCGCTGGGCGCCTATTGCTTGGGCGGCGCGAAAAAAGCCATCGCGGATTCGGCTAAATATGCGAAAGAACGCACTGCGTTCGGTCATCCGATCGCCGATTTCGGCCTGATCGAAGCAAAGCTCGGCGAAATGGTAGTGCGCACCTTCGCGCTCGAATCGATGATCTATCGCACGGCCGGAACAATCGAAGCGGCCGTCTCCGCAGGAGAGTCGGGCTCCGACAAAAGCAAAGCCGCCATGCAGACGCTCGAGGAATATGCGATCGAAAGCTCAATCAGCAAAGTGGCGGGGAGCGAAATCCTCGACTATTGCGTCGATGAAGGCGTCCAGATCTTCGGCGGCTATGGCTTCCATGAAGATTATCCGATGGCTCGGGCCTATCGCGATAGCCGCATCAACCGCATTTTCGAAGGCACCAATGAAATCAATCGGTTGCTCATCATTCAAATGCTCATGAAGCGCGCGATGACCGGGGCTCTGCCGTTGATTGCGGCAGGGAAGAAGCTTGCCGACGAAATCCTCGCGGGTCCGTCGTTCGAAGAGGCGCCTTCGGGCGAATTTGCCGCCGAGCAGCAAGCAATCGCGCAGTCGAAGAAGGCATTTTTGCTCGCATCGGGCGCCGCTGTGCAGCGCTTTTCGGACAAATTGGCCGAGCACCAGGAAATCGTGGCGGCGCTAGCGAATATTGTCATCGATATTTACGCCATGGAATCTTCGCTGTTGCGGGCGCAGAAGGCTGCTGCCGCCGGAGGAAACGCAAGCATTATGGGCGATGCCGCGCGCACATATATTTATGACGCCGTGGATCGCATCGAAAAAGAGGCGCGCACGGCGCTCGCCGCCACAGTCGAAGGCGACGCACTATCCACGCAGTTGGCTGTACTCCGCCGGTTCACGAAGCACGCGCCCGTCGATACAATAGCGTTGCGCAGGCGGATCGCTCAAGCCGCGCTCGCGCAAAATCGTTATCCGTTCGAAAACCGCTGACGCAAAAAGTTTCGCCGCGAAACAAAATCAAATCGGCACAGTACAGTAGACAGAAAATGTTACAAGTCTCGGTACAGGTAGTACTCGATAGTACCCTGTCCTAAAGGACATATAGTTTCTCCGCAAAACGGAACGATTTTTCCCTCAGTACCTGTACCTCCGGTTGCAAGTAACCGATTTTCAAGGGCTTACTGTATTGCTCCCTTTGGCTGTTCTAGTGCATCAAACTGTACAGAAGTACAGGGTCAGCTTTAAAGGGGTCAGGGATCATGAATAAGCTGTGGGAACAGTCTAAGTGCTTTGTTTTGAAAGCGGTTAAAGAACCAAAGATTCGCAAGCCTGTGCTTAGGGGCCTTGCGGTTCTACTCGTCCTCCAAATCTATTTTGTCCGCGAGCTTGTCGTCGCCGAAGCCCTCTTTGCCATCGGCTTCGTCGTCGTTATGGCTATCGTGGGAATCTGCTACGCACTGGGAACTGCCGGTCTCAAGGGCATCGACCTTACAGAAACGGGCCTGCGGCTTGCCGCGCAAGGCGCCCGCCGTTCGTACGACATCCTCGAAATTTTCGCCCGAGACTCAATCCGTCATCTTCCCTCCGAAACAACGAAGTAGCTGTCTGTAGCCCTGGCGCGCGGGAACGGCCCTCCTCCGTTCCCGCTTTTTTTTTGCCTGACGATCTCTCCTAAGCAATGTTGTAGCAACGTAAAAATGTCACCCTAACGGCAACGTGAAAATGTCACCCTCCTGTGAGGTTGGAGTGGTCTAGCCGGGTATCGCGATAGTAGAGCGAGATGCGGCCGTTGAGAGCGCGATAGATCTGAACTTTGGCGC
>DATEGW010000053.1:0-37169 GCA_035279845.1 Candidatus Acidiferrales bacterium
ATAGCATCGTTGCATCGCCGGAAATCCATTGCGCTCTTCAAGTTGTTGCCAAAAACGACATTCGAGCTTGGCCCCGACTGGCCGCCCTTTCGAAAGCCCAAGGGCGCCGGCTGGAAGCCAGCGCTACAAAGACACGGGCTGCCCAACTGACGGACAAGTCGACATCTCCAAGGGCAAAATCAGGCCGCGCTTTCTGGCTTTCGCCTTGTTTCGCTTCCCCCCGGTGGCTATTGCGATTGGAACGGGTCGCCTCCCTTTATTTTCATAGAGTTACGTCGGTTTCTAATTCTTGTGAGTTGCGATTAGAAAGACAGGTTGCAGGTTTTGGGTTGTAGGTGACAGGTGTCTGAAAAAGTGGCTTTTTCGGTCGATTAGAAACTGAAATTTTGCTGAGGGGGCTGGGCTTAGCGCCATTTCTAATCGGCAGACCGGCGATTAGAAATCGGGTGATGGGTTTCCCGCCCAAATGACGGCGGGCACGCAGGTGGCAGGTTGCAGGTGTAGCGCACGGCTTACGGCGTTTCCTGATCTGGCGACTTTCGATTAACAGGCGACTAGTGCCGGATTGGGAAGAGTTGACGACGCTTCTCTTCCCTGCCTTCGACGCTGACGGCACGAACTGTGTCATACAAAACACAGACATGAGTTTACCACAGAATACATTCATTTGCAAGGACTTTTTTCAGAATTCTTCGCGTGACGGGCCAGCCGCCAGCGTTGGAGGCGCACAAAAATTGTGCCCAAAATGCGTGGTTTTGGCCGCATTTGGCGCCGTTAATTGTACTATCGGGCGCGACATGGCTCGATTGGCGCCTTAAATTCCTGAAACAGGCGCGCTTCACCGCGGGATGTATGAATTGGCCGTGCGAGGAGAATTCCGTACCCTTTGCCAAAGACAAAGACGCAAAGGGATACGGCACCCCGAGATCAAAAAGTGAGGCTCAGCCTCGATCCGGTGTGGACGCGAGTGCTCAGGCCTTCGGCCGATTATCAATGCCCCACCCCGCCAAGGACTTTTTTCAGAATTCTTCGCATGACCAGACCGGCCGCCTACGCAGTGCCCGGCCACAAAAACGGGCAAAAATGCGCTGTTTTTGCCGCGATTGGCGCCGTAAATTGCGTTATGCGGGCCCGAAATGGCTCAATTGGCGCCTTAATTTTAAGAAGGAGCGCGCGCTTTCATGCCGGGTAAGCGGAATGGCGGCGAGATTGACGCTTCGTGCCTTTGCCGAAGGCGCTGGCTGAAGGTAGGCCGGATTTTCCGGATTCGGACTTTCGAGTCCGGCGATTCAGAGTGCCTCGTCTGCCATATGCCTTCAGTGTTATAGTTAAAAATCAGTACCACGCGGGACTCTCGCATCAGAGGGCCATCATGGCAAACGGAATCGCTGAACAGGTGAAGGAAGCCATTGCCGCGGAAAAGCTGCGACGCAAAGCGAATCCCAATGGCGATGTGCCAATTCTGCAATGGGCATTGGCACACTTCGGCGTCGGTGGCGACCGCGAAGCCTTGAACGACACAGAGCGCAAGGTCCGGCACTTTTGCTACAAGTATTCGACCGGAAAATCGGAAAAGAACAATCCCAATGCCTTAGTGTACGGACGCACATACCCGGCGTGGCCCTTCGAGGGTGCCATTCCGGCGTGGGTCGCGGCGCAGATGGTCGCCAGTCAGGAGGTTTGGAACGCGGTCGCCCTGCATTTCCAGCATGAGCTATCTGTGATACGCGACGCGTATGCCCGGATTGCTGCCGATAGCTCTCTGGACGATACGGCCAAGTCACAGGCGCGCAGGGCTGTGGACTTTTCACGCTTAAATCGTCTCAAGAGAGACTTGAAACCCGTCTTCGATACTGCAATTGCGATTCGCAAGGGTAGCGCGACGGGAACGGAATTTGAGACTTGGCTTGCATCGCGTCTCGGCGTCGAACAACTGCGCTCTGTGCAGGCGCGTCTGACGCGAGTTGTCTCCACATCCCGCAAGGGAAAGGCGTGGGACCAAGGTTATCCCCGTCCATCCCGCACAGCCGACAAATGGTCGCTTGATTTATATTTTGACGGCCAGAACTTGGAGTTGGGACATTGGCAACCTCAGACAGAAGCTGAGACGCTAAAAGTCGCTGTCAGTAAACAATGCGACCCGCCAGATCATCACGGTCGGCGCACAGGCTCACGCGCGGTTCGGCAAATGCGACGGTTCACCTTTAATGTGCCCACCGATGGTATCTATCGACGAAAGGGTGTTGATTCATTCACGTTGAATGTTCTTGTCCACGACCCGGGTCGACTGCCGTCCCGAATCAAAGGAGCGAGGCTCGTCTACCGCGATGGCAAATGGTCAGTTTCTCTGCTTTGCGAGGATACGGAGTTCAAGCCCGTCACGCCAGCCAAGCGGACATTCCTCGGCGTGGACATCGGTTGGCGTCAGAAGGAACACGGCGCGGTCGCAGTCGTCCACTATGCCACCACCGAAGTCGGGTCCTACATCGCCAAACCAATTCTGTTGCCTTTGAATCGCAAGGCGCGGCGTTGGTGTAAGGGGCCGAGCAAATCTATGCTGCCGTACGGCACGAGCGAGACTGTCCGCGAGAACCTACGTGAGTTCCAGCAGGAAATTGCCGAGAAGCAAAAAACGATGAAGGCCGCCCTCACGGTATATCTGGAATCTGAATCGCGCGTGCCCGCGGGATGGCAGAAGGCCGGAAAAACAGCGCTGCGTCATGCGGATGTGAGGGACGAACAGATTGCAACGCAGCTTGTGCGTTGGCTGTTGTGGGACAGCACAGCTGTAGAGAAGTTTAGCTATATTTCCGCTGCCGTCACAGCGAGGAAGGAAAAGGCTTATTACAAGTGGGCGCATGAGATTTGTGGGATGGCGACGGATATAGGAGTGGAAGCGAAGTTCGTCAAAAAGCTGGCTGAAGAGAAGCTAACGAAAGCGGAGAAAGCCGAGCGGATGAAAATCGTAGCAAACGGCAAAGCCGCCTATTCACCGGAGAAGCACATCGAAGACGCCGCCGCTTACAATCGCCAATTTGCTGCGCCAGCCAGGTTTATCGAAATATTAAAGTGGGTCGCTAAGAAGCGTGGCGTACGAATTCATGTCATAGACCCGTGGATGACAACACGGCGCTGCTTCCATTGCGGCACGGATAATCTGCCGCTTCCGTTGGAGGCGGAGACGTACGTCTGCATGGGATGTGAGCGCGAAATACGTCAAGACGAGAATGCGGCAATGCAGCTTGCACGATTGGCCCGCGAGTGCGCCGGTGGTGATGGAGAGTCGCCGTCATGCTCGCGTGATAAGCCGCATGGACTTAGCGGTCGGCCAGCGGGAAAGTCGGTGAGGAAGGGCGGCAACGACGGATCACGCTCGCCGGATCTGGGATAACCATGCGCTGCTAAATAGTCTTACGGATTTGACCGTTGCATTAGATACGAGTTCGCTGAAGAAGCGAAACGTACTTCGGCTCGCAGCTTCGCATTCTGCGCTTCGTTGCATTAGATACGAGTTCGCTGAAGAAGCGAAACCGCGAATGATTTGAACCAGTCCACATTTGGCGTGCAGTTGCATTAGATACGAGTTCGCTGAAGAAGCGAAACGCAGATTACGGCGTTGCGGCCGGCATGGCGTACTTGTTGCATTAGATACGAGTTCGCTGAAGAAGCGAAACGGGAAGGCAGAGGGAAGGCGAATCGCATGGCGTCGTTGCATTAGATACGAGTTCGCTGAAGAAGCGAAACCGCAGTTCTCGCCCCTGAATTTCAGAGGTTTCGTCGTTGCATTAGATACGAGTTCGCTGAAGAAGCGAAACGTCGGTTTCGGCTTACGCATGTCCACGCACTCCCCGTTGCATTAGATTCGAGTTCGCTGAAGAAGCGAAACACAAAGTATGACTTTGCATGACGCCGCCACGCAGGCGTTGCATTAGATACGAGTTCGCTGAAGAAGCGAAACGGAGTGCCGGAGGAGATTTTGGAGGAGGTCTGGTGTTGCACTAGATAAGAGCTCGCTGAAGAAGCGAAACGTAAACGTTGCAGCGAGTCCCGCAGCGGCTTTACGTCCTAGCGGATGAGAGTTTGCTGAAGAAGCGAAACGCCACAGGGAATACACTCTGCTTCAAAAACTCAAGTCGTAAAAGTTCGCTGAGGAAGCGAAACAATACCTGTACTTAAGTTACTTTTTATTCGCTGATCGCAGGGAATGAGAGTTCGCTGAAGAAGCGAAACTAATGAATAGTACGTAAGAGGAACATAACATGTAAGCAGAAGGTAAAGTTCGCTGAAGAAGCGAAACCAACGCCTGTCGCAGAATTTCCGGTCTTACTTGACCGCCGTAACGAGTGGCAGTTCGGGGAGAAATGGAACAGCGGCATCTGGCCATTCGCACGTATGACGGCTTCGTAGGCGAGTGCAATCCAGCCAGCGTGAGGTGCTCGCGGTAATTACAATGTCCCTGGCTATTGGTGTGGGTTTCGCGGTGGGGCGGAGGCTCGCACGTCCGCTATGGTCCAGCCGGTGCGGACGGCCTTGTCGCCTGCGGCCTTCAGGCTCTCGTTGTAGCTTTTCTCGGCGCCTTCTTTGGTGAAGCCTATGGCACAGGAGACGGTCTTTTTGGTCCAGCCGTATTTCTGTTTTAGAAAATCCTGGAAGGCTGTTTTGTAATCCGGCGAAGACGGTGTGACCGGGAAGAGGTCGGTAAAATAGACAGGTTCGCCCGCCACGTAGTAGCTGCTGCCGGGCGCGAACGTCTTGCAGAACGCGAATCCATCCTGTTGCGCCTGTGCGGGCCGGGCATTCAAACCGATGAGAAAAAGAAGGAATGCGGCATACAAAAGATGCCTGCAACGGATGCCCGCTTCCGATCTGCCGATGGAAACCATGTCATGCCTCCGTTTGCCGTCCGCTAAATTCTTATTTTTTATTTCGTGGCCGGGCGAACGCAATTTGGAATGGCGCGTACGTTACATCAGGCGAGGCGCCTCGACAAGGGCGACCGAGACGACGGCGCTACATAATTCAAAGGCACGGCGTTGACAGCATGCCTCGCCTGCGAATATCACAAAGCCGAACGATGAAGCGGGCACCTGCCAGCGCAGACCGCAACGACCAGAATGCCCTTGACATTGGGCATTGAGTGTTACAGGATGTAACAGTTCGCGGGCGAGTGGAACTTTAAGGCAGTGTTTTTCGTTTTCCTATAACGAGGCTCGAAAGAGCCGGAATAGCGCGGGGCGCAACGGAGCTATCAACTCCGATGCGCCCCTGAACCCCAAAGCGGGAGGCACCCCGCCATGAAGTCTTGTCGAATCTTATCATCCCTTCTCTTACTCGCCGCGTTCGCGCTACCGGCGGCCGCGACCACTTTTAGCGTTCCGTTCAGGATCAATCCGAGTACGAGAACGATCCAGATTTCCTGCGAGATGGAGTCTCAGCCGCGGAAAGCACAGCGTTGCACGATCGACACCGGCGCTCAAAGGTCGGTAGGAGGCTTGGCTACGGTATCCGGGGCGTCGTTGCTTTTAGCCAAGTTCACGACAATGCTGACACCTGGGGGAACTCAGATCGCGCGTGAAACGCAGCAGGTGCTCGTCGTGGGAGACACGAGAGTCCCCATCTCGCTGGAAGTGATCACAAATGCGAAGGAGTTGGATAGCGATATTCTTATTGGCCAGGATTTTTTGCAGCAGTTTTCATCCGTCACGATCGATTACAAGAATCACGTCGTGACATTTGAAACTAAGTAGATTTCAAGCTAATCGTGGAATTTTGTGGTCTCCAGTCTCACCTCGTTTTCCTTGCTGGAATGGTCTTGGTTTTCATCCTTTGATTGATTTTTTCCGGAAGAGCGCGGTCATGAAGGCGAGCCACAAGGACACGGTGGCGGCTACAAAAGCAAGGGCGGAATGCAAACCCGCACAGCGAAGAGTCGCTGTGCCACGAAATACCCCCGACCAGGGACACTGCCATTAACGATTCAGTTCGGCGTGCCGTTGAGGGCGCTTAAAAAGTCGATCAGGTCTTGCTTTTCCTGCGGCGATAACTGCAAAGGATGGAGTTGGGGATCGAGGTGAGGATTTGGATTGCCGCCGGCGTCGTAAAAGTCGATCAGGTCTTTGAGCGACGAGAGGCGGCCCTGGTGCGTGTAAGGCGGAGAGTCCGCAACATCGCGCAGCGTGGGCGTTTTGAAGGCGCCTCGGTCGGCTTCGTTGTGCGTGACGGCGAAGCGGCCGTCATCGTCGAATGAATTGACGCGCCAACCGATGCCCGTATTGTGAAATTTTTCGTCGGTGAAGTTCGGCCCGGGGTGGCACGCGATGCAGTTGGCTTTTCCGCGAAAAAGTTCCAGTCCACGCTCCTGCCCGGCAGTAAGCGCAGACGGATCGCCGTTGACGTAGCGGTCGTAAGGCGAGTTTCCGGAAAGAATGCTGCGGACGTAGCTCGCGAGGGCTTGAGCAATATTCTGCGAAGTAGGCTGGCTTTTGAATGCGCGCTTGAAATCGCGGCGGTAACTTCGATCAGCCTTGATCCTTCGAACTGCTTCGCCAACAGTCATGCCCATTTCATTCGGATTCGCAATTGGCTGAAGGACCTGCTCCTCGAGAGTGCTGGCGCGTCCGTCCCAGAAAAAAGACGAGCCGTAAGCGCGGTTGATGAGGCGAGGCACGCGTCGCGGGCCGTGACGACCGTAGATGCCGAGCGCCGCCATGCGCTGGTCGGAAAAGGCATGTTGCGGATCGTGGCACGACTCGCAGGACATCGTCTCGTCGGCCGAGAGACGGTTATCGTTGAACAGTCGTTTGCCGAGCGCGATCTTCGCTGGCGTGAGCGGATTGTCTTTGGGAATCGGCATGTTGCGATCAAGGCCGAGAGGGATTACGAGCGAGGCCGTTTGGCCGCGCAGCGGAAGAAATGGCACGAGAAGACAGACCGCAGCCACGAGCACAAGAAAGGGCTGCTGAGGTTGCGTTCGTTTCATGCCGCTTGGCACCTGCTGGACCAGCGGAAAGCTGGCGCCCTATTGTTACGCAAGGAGGACAGCAGACGTGAGCGAATTTGTACGGCTGTGCCAGAGTTTCGCGCGCGCGGCGAAGCTAGCGTCCCTGACCCGTCTTCAACGTAAATTGCGGCGACATGCCCCACTCCTTCATGGTCTTTTCAAACACTTGGGGAGTGATGCGAATCGGAGGCGTAAATCTCATGTCGTAAATGCCGGTTCGCGTGATTCCGCCGCCGGGCTTCAGGAACGCCATCGGATACGTTTTGAAAAACTCAGGCGTGAGATATTGCTGGAATGCAAAGAGGGTCTGGTCCGTCTCGTAGGTGTCATCGTCGAAGTGGTTTGCCTTCATAAAGAGGTCCACGTTGGCATACGTTGTCCTCGACGGATGTTCCTGGATTTGAAACGTCATGGGAACGCCCGATATTTGCAATTCGTGCAGGACTTCCAGGAGATGGCCGAGGTCTGGATGATAGTGCCCGCTTTTATTCGAGAGCCAAAGCAGTTGCCCTTGTTTGTTCGTCTTCAATTCCCCGGCGGAGGCCGTTACCCCACCGCCTAAAAGGGAGGAATGGTGGCGATTGCCGACAATATGGGAGCTCACGTGAATGTGGCCCTCGATGCTCATCACGAAGATTCCGTAGCCTGGGCCGGAGAAGGCGGTCGTCATCATTGTGGTATCGAGAGGCTCGCCTTTTACATACAGCTTCCCGCCGCGAAATTCCACGCGGGTTAGCTGCTGTTCGGCAAGCTGCGTATCGTACTTAACGACGCGATGAACCGTCGGCCAGATGACTTTGCCGTCGGGAGTCATCTGCGCGCCTTGGCGAAACAGCCATTGCCGCATCCTGATGACTTCGGCATTCAGGCGATCGAGCTTCGTCGTATTGTCCTGCTGTTGTTCATGGAATTTGGCCAACGCTTTCACGCGCTGGCCTTGTAAACCCTTGGCCGGCAGATTAGTGGCGACGCGCGGGCCGGCGGCCGATTCCGCTTTGAACGTGTCGGCCAACGTCAAAGTGGCTTTTAAACGATTCTCCAGCATTCGAAGATAACCGATGCGTTCACCGGTCGTTCCGACTTCCTTCTTATAGCCGTGACCGATTTCCGCAAGCAAACGATAGGGCATGAGAAATCTCCAAATAGCGTCGTTTTAGCGTCAACGTGTGAATGATGAGCAATGGAATTGTTGCAGATTCCGCGCTGTAAGATAGGAAACCTAAGAGTGAAAGGACCAAAATGTAACGGGCCTCCTCCAGGGAAATAAAATAAGGCGATTTGCGGTTCATTGGGAGGCGCAGATCGGGCGCGCACTTGGATGGTGGTGCGTTCGCGCACGCCCGTGTTGTTCTGTTCCGATTTCGGTCGCAATTGTTATAAAATCAAACTACCTCGACGGTGGGGCCGTGGCGCAGTTGGGAGCGCGCCTCGATGGCATCGAGGAGGTCGTGGGTTCGAACCCCATCGGCTCCACCAAACACTCTCAGACCGCTCAAATGCTTTCCTCAATGCGCTTTCAGAATTAAGCAACCGACGCTGGCGAACATTGCCACGAAAAAGTGCTGGCGCAATCCGTCAACACGAATACAATACCGCGCTTATGGCTAAAATAACTTTTCTCGGCGCGGCAGGCACGGTAACAGGTTCGAAATATCTGGTTCAAGCGGAAGGCAAGCGGCTATTGGTCGATTGCGGGCTCTTCGAAGGCTCGCGCGAACTCAAGCAGCGCAATTGGGACCAGCTCCCTATCGATCCCGCGTCCATCGATTGGGTGCTGCTCACGCACGCGCACATCGACCATACGGGATACCTCCCGCGGCTTACGCGCGGCGGTTTTCGCGGCCCGATCTATGCCAACCCGGCCACGCGCGAGCTTTGCAATTTGCTCCTGCCCGATTCGGCGCATCTGCAGGAAGAAGAAGCACAATATGCCGCGCGCAAGGGCTATTCGCGCCACAAGCCGCCGCTGCCCCTCTATACCGTTGCCGAATCGCAGCAGACGCTGACGCAATTTCATGACATTCCGCGCGCCGATGTCTTCCAGATCAGCCAGCAATTTTCCGTGCGTCCGCACGATGCCGGGCACATCCTCGGTTCCACATGGCTGGAACTGACGATCACCGAAGCGGGCCAGAAAATACTAGTCGTCTTTTCTGGCGATCTCGGCCGTTACGATCAGCCGATTCTCAACGATCCCGAATCGCCCACGCGGGCCGATTACCTGCTCTGCGAATCGACTTACGGAGATCGCGATCATCCGCCTGGCGACGTGGCAGCGGAGTTAGCCGACGTTGTCAATCAAGCTGCAAAACGCGGTGGCGCAGTCGTGATTCCTGCGTTCGCGGTGGGCCGCACGCAAACAATCATGTATTACCTGAAACAGCTGCTCGTTCAGAAGCGAATACCCGATTTGCCGGTTTACGTCGATAGCCCGATGGCAATCAACGCAACAGAGCTTTATAAGAATCATCCCGAAGATCACGATCTCGACTTTTCGCATCAGGAGAACAACGGCGACCGCGATCCGCTGAATCTGCACGAAGTGCATATGACGCGCAGCGTGGAGGAATCGAAGAAGATCAACGACGTCGTCGCGCCTTGCATCATTGTCTCTGCCAGCGGAATGGTAAGCGGCGGACGCATCCTTCATCACCTTGCGCGTCGATTGCCGGATTCGCGCAGCACGGTGCTGCTCGTGGGGTATCAAGGCGAAGGAACGCGCGGTCGGCAACTTCTTGATGGTGCAAAATACCTGAATCTCTTTGGAGAGTCCGTGCCGGTGCGTGCGCGCATTCTCGAACTCGGCCAGCTTTCGGCGCACGCGGGCAAGAGCGAACTACTGCGCTGGCTCTCGGGATTCCAGTCCGCCCCAAAGCAGACGTTTATGGTGCACGGCGAGCCATCCGGGCTGAACGGCTTGCGCGACGCAATTAAGGCGAAATTCGGCTGGCCCGTTACCATTCCTGAATACGAACAATCGTTCGATCTCAGCTAATCGGTTTGCCGTCGAAATCATGGACTACCATTAGGAGGCAGAAATGGCAAAAAGCTCAAGCCAGTGCATCCGGGGGAGATTTTGCGCGAAGAATTCATGGCGCCGATGGGCCTGAGTATGAACAGGATGGCATTGGATCTTCGTGTTCCCGTGAGGCGGATCGCCGATATTGTCAATGAAAAGCGAGGGATCACGGCCGATACCGCGCTTCGTTTTGCCCGTTATTTCAAAAATAATCCTAGTTTTTGGCTGAACCTTCAGACGCGGTACGACTTGGAAATTGCGGAAGATGAGCTCGGCCGAAAAGATTGAACGCGACGTGCAGCCGTTTGAAACCGCCACGCGCTGTGCGCGCTTCGACGTTCTCCCTGGCCGCGCCCCATGCTTGCGAAGGTCGACTGAATGCGATGCACGGAGTGGAACGATGAAAGTGCCTTACGCGAAAAAGTGGCAGAAGGAGACAGACAAGCTCAGGAAGATTGTGCTCGACTGTGACCTCGTCGAAGAGATCAAGTGGGGCAAGCCCTGCTTCACCTACCAGAAAAAGAACGTAGCAATTGTCATCCCGCTGAAGGAAGCGTGTGCGCTCTCGTTCTTCAAAGGCGCACTGCTCAAAGACCCGAAGCACATCCTGCAAAAGATCGGTCAAGCGCAGGCCGGTCGCTGGATTAAATTCGCCTCTCTCAAAGAAATTGCGGCTCTTCAGTCTATTCTGAGGAAGTACGTCTACGAGGCCATCGAGGTCGAGGAATCGGGGAAGAAGATTACCCTCAAGAAGGCTTCGGAGTATCCGGTTCCTGAGGAGTTGCAGGCTAGGCTGGATGCTACTCCGGAACTGCGGTCAGCATTCGACGCGCTCACGCCGGGACGCAGGAAGTCGTACATCTTTCACGTCTCCGGTGCGAAGCAGGCGGCGACACGGGCAGCGCGCGCAGAGCGGTGTGTACCAATGATCTTGAGCGGCCGAGGGTTTAACGAGCGCACGGATTGAACCTTGTGGCCGCCATTTCGTGCTTCGCCGCCGCTGGCACTAGCGAAGTGCGCCAATCTACTTGCACGATGCACCCATAAAGAACGAGGCAGGATCACTTACGCGCGGTGGTCTTCAGCGCTGTAGCGAAAATCGGCTTTGCCCAGCGAGGAACCCGATCCACGGCGCATGATTCCATGATCCTTCCGCGGACCATATGAAGGATCAATTCAGGTTCCGGAGCTACTCCTGCCGCGAGATCGGCCTCTTTGCTGTTGTCGTAAGCGAGGAGCTCGGTCAATTGCGGAACGAGATCGATCAGATGAAGGCGACTTTCGGTGTAACGCTGGCGGATTCGTTCCTCAGGAATATCGTGTCCACCTCGTTTAACGCGAGAATTTACCCTGGCAATGTGGAGTTCAACTCCCTCGAGACCCACATACCACATGCGAACCTTGATTCCTTCCCACAGCGCCGTCTGCAATAGCCGAGCGATCGTTTTGCCGCCGAGAGTGGTCTCAAAGGCGTAAGTGCTCTTTTCGCGAATGGCGCGTTCAAGGAGCCTCTTGCCTTCCTGCCAAGCGGCACTGTTGGCTTCGGTTTGAGAAATGCCAGGATTTCTTGCGAGGATTAGGCGTGCGGCTTCATCCGGATTGAAGAAAACGGCGCCGCTAGCAAGCAACATCTCACCGGCGATGCTGCTTTTCCCCGCGCCATTGGTGCCCGCGAGGACGTAGATTGAGCCGGCGTTCTCAGCCACGCTTCCGTGCGGCCGCTACTGCAGCTTTCCCGAGTTTCGCGGGCGATGCGCGGAAGGCAGCATCCATCGCCTTGCGAGCGGCGGGTCCTTGCATGCGGGAGAAAAGAGCGTCGAACTCGGCGGTTAAGCTGTCAATCTTTCGTTCCGAGGCCCGCGACAACGCTTCAAATTCCTCGACCGAAATCAGGACGGCCTTGGGAGCGTCGTGCTTGGTGATGAGCACAATCTCCCCCTGAATCGCCTTTTCGAGCACCCGGGCAAACTTATTCTTAGCGTCGCTCGCTTGGAACGAGATAGGCGTACGAGGTTTCCAATCTTTACTGGCAGCATCCATCGTCAAGTCCGTAATATATAGCCATTTTAGCTATTCTGGCCCAATTGGGCAATCCCGATCTTCAAAAGGTTTTCGGGCCAGAAAATCGCCGTCGGCCTCCAACCTGATTAGTCCCGGCATGTGGCTACGGTTTCCAGTTCACTTCGACAGTGGTGATGTACGGATTATTCTTCCTTGCTGCGATTTCATTGTTTCGCAAGGTCTGCGTCGCGGCCATCGATTGTGGCGCTGTGCAGGTTGCGGCCTGAATTTTTACCTGCGGATTAGCGGCCTCAAGCATCTTCTGAAAAGCCGACGCTGCAGCACTTGCCGAACCGGCGGCAAAAACAGGGCTGACGTAGTAATTCGAGCGCGCCGCTGCGGAAGGGGCATGTGGAAGATTGCCGATTGTATAGCAGTAAGAATATTTCTGCCCGTTCGTGTTTGTGGCCGCCGGGCTTCCTGATATCGGAAATCCTGCGGCATCCACCTGGCTCGCCGAACTCGCTGCCGGTTGTTGCGCAGCCAAGGCCTTCTCGTACGCCGTTTGCGCGGCTGAAGGAGGAGGCGTTGCCGGTTTCGCCGCCGAGGGTTTATCTGCCGTAGCCGACATCCCCGGCTTCCAACCGGTTTCGATGAACTTCAGTTGTGGGAATCGGCTGTGCAGCAGATCCCGCGCGCCCGCAAGATCTCCTTCACCCGCTCCGCCTTGGCACTCCACTGGGTAAGCCGAAGACGAGTGGTAACCGTATTGCTTTTGGATGTATGCAAGAAATGCCGTTTTCAACTCGCCGATGGCGCGTGCATTCGCGGCGACGCTCGACGGATCTGCTTCCGGGCCCACCCTCGGCTTGGGCACATCAATATGGAAACCGCTCGACAGATAAAATGATGACTGCGAAACATCTGAGTAGCAGACCACCCATTGGCCCGCGCCTGTCCCTTGGCTTGAGGGCGCCCCGTTTAGAGCAGCGCCCGCATTCGTCGGCGGGGAGCCAATCGGCGCATGATCCTGGGGCCTAACCTGGCCGCTCAACATTTCTTTCACACTCGGTTCTGCAGCGCCGACCGGAGCCGTCTGGTTCGGCTTCCAACTGACCTGCACTACATCTTCGTTGCGCTCTCTCCAACGGGTGACGTTGCTGGAGAGAACCTGTTGCTGCTTGTCGGCGGCGGTTGGCAGTTGGCTGCAATCCACGTCGAAGGGCTTAGCGTCAACGGGAATGTGGTAGGTCCGGTGCACGTAGGCGCTCCACCAGAGTCTCGTCCAACCATACGACGCGGTCAGGGTGAATACGCCGGTGGTGTAGTCAGTCTGCCGAGCGGTGCCCGGGAACTTGTAGTACGAGTAGCAGTAGTAGGGCGTGCCCGAACCCGCGGATGCCGCAGGTGCCGCCGCTGAAGGCGCGGGAGAGGAAGTCGCGGCCGCCGTCTGGCCATTCTTCCAGCCGGTATCAACATGTGTATAGCCGGTATAGCCTGTTGTGAGGTCGCGTTTCTTGAGCGCCTCTGCGTCCGCTTGCGAGTATTGGTAGACGCAGCTAACCGATCCGCCTACAGTATGGTATTTCGCGGTAAGAAAGTTTTGGAACGCATGCGAGAGTTCGTCCAAGGCTGGGCCGGCCGATTTAAAGTCAAAAGGGCCGTTCACATCACTGACGTAGTAGGTCAACACGCCCGCTGCGGATGCAGACAACGTGCACACAAAATACGTTCCGGCTACTGGTGTGGCGGCTTGGGCTGCGAGCGGGGGCTCGCCCGCAAACGCTGCGACCGATGTAAAAAGAACCAGGAGGAATGTGAATGTCTTCATTTTTAGGTCGTCCCTTTCTGCTGCGATTTCGGAAGACACAGCGGATGTTCCTCCGATGAAAGGCGCCCCGGCAGCAGTCAGAATTGATGGAAGTCTATATCATGAGGCTGTGAATTCGCGGAATGAAATCTGGCGGAGCCGCGGAGCACGTCGACATCGGTCAGCCATCTCGCTCAGGATTCTTGATTCGCCTGCCCCTAACCGCAAATTGGGATGGTTGCGAGGCGAATCGAAGTTTTTTATGCAGAAAAAGGGTGGTTGCGGGCAAGCAACGTACCGAATTTATTAGTGGTCGCATTCCGAGTTGAGCTTATGCGCGCTGCTTAGAAGGAACGGGGATACAAACCAAGGTTCCGCGGCTGATGTCGGCGAATTGGTTCGCACGGCTTTATTTGGCAGCGGCCTTAGAGGCGGAGTCATTCGAGCCTTCGCGGCGCAAACCCGAGCTTTTGCTTCGCGTATGTTTTGGAAGCGCCGCGCAGCCGCATCGCGCAATAAAGTCCATCCGGTCCCCCCGCCTGAAGCGCCTGCTCCTCACCGATGTGCGGCGGGGAGGGCGCCCCTAGGAAGCGCCGCAAAAGCTGGCAACCACACTGCCAGCTCCGAAGGATCATCGTCCACAAGATTGTAGACGCCGGGATCACATTTGAGCGCTGGGACAGTTGCGGCGGCGGTATCCTCTACATGCACAAAGGAAAACACACCTCGGCCTGAGCCAATCACCGGATACGAATGCTCCCGGACTTGCAGACAGACGCTTCCGTCCTTCGGGTCATGGTACATTCCCGAGCCGTAGAAAAACCCGTAGCGCAAAGCGACGTCTTGCGTGTTGGCGTCACTCAAAACCCGTTCTTCGATTTGCTTGTGGCAATGCGCGCGGCGACTTTCAATTACATGCAATTGCCCGACTTCCAGAGATAATCTAGTTAGAGGGTTTCCGTATGAGCTTCCAGCACTCATTTGCAATGGCCCAGTCCTCTTGAGCGCGAATGACCAGGACCTGAACGC
Organism: Candidatus Acidiferrales bacterium; assembly: GCA_035279845.1. GTDB lineage: Bacteria > Acidobacteriota > Terriglobia > Acidiferrales > UBA7541 > Palsa-295. Next base: position 14,860 of record DATEGW010000053.1, read on the forward strand.
GTGAATCGCACGCGGCAATGTTCATATCGGGACGACACTGCGCATTCGCGCGTGAGTCGAGCCCTAGTCCGATAAAAGTCAAGGTTTCGCAAGCTGCGGCTCGAACCTGGGGGGAGTTTTCGCCAATCCCCGCTGTGAACACCAGCGCATCGATTCCACCCAAGACGGCTACCATTGCACCGATTCCCGCGCGTAACCGGTTTGCAAACATATCGAACGCCAGTTGCGCTCGCGGATTGCCCTGTTCACGAGCAGTCAAAACCTCACGCATATCACTGGAAACGCCGGAAACGCCGAGCAGCCCGGAGCGCTTGTTCAGCAGGTCGTCAATTTCTTGAGATTGCAGATGCTGCTGCCGCATGAGATAGGTGAGAATTCCGGGATCTACAGATCCGGAGCGGGTACCCATCATCAGGCCTTCGAGCGGCGTGAACCCCATGGTCGTATCGACGCTGTGGCCGTCGCGGATGGCCGCAAGGGAGCAGCCGTTTCCCAGATGGCAAGTGACCAGCTTCAGCGCATCCAATTGGCGGCCAAACATGTGAGCAGCGCGTTCGGCGCAATACTGATGATTGATGCCATGAAATCCGTAGCGTCGAATGCCCAGCCCGACCCATTCAAACGGTCCTGGGTAGATTGCGGCTTCGTCGGGGATATCGCGGTGAAAACCGGTGTCGAATACAGCGATTTGTGGCACGCCGGGCAACAAACTTTCGACTACTTCCATGCCTTCCAATTCAGCGCCGTTGTGCAGGGGCGCAAAAGCTGACACTTTTGCAAGCTCCGTCTTCACATCCGCCGTGATAAGGACCGGAGTCCGATAATTTGGCCCCCCGTGCACCACACGGTGGCCCACAAGCGCAATTCCTTCGGTGGATTCGGCATTACTTACGTTGCCTTTGAAGAAGCCCTCTAGCAAATGTTTGAGCGCCTCCGCACGATTTGAGGCATGTAGGTGTCCGTGCGAGGATGCACCAATAGGTTTGCCGGGTGATGCCCCAGCTCCGTCGCCAGTCCATTCCAACGTACCTTGCCAGACAGGCGCGGCAGGTTCCGCCACAGGCTGTCCATCAATTTCGTAGACAGCTGTCTTTTGACTGCTGGAGCCCGAATTTAGAACCAGCACTTTCATTCGATCACCCAGGCACATGGTAGGGTCATCTTGGTTACGCGAGACATGCCAACATTCTGACGAGTACAGATCGTGGTACTCGCCCTTCCTCACGATTCGTCAGAAACCGTGCCGGTTCAATGCACGACGACAACCACCAACCTGAGCGAGCTATAAGAATACGCCACACCAAAAGCGAATTTGTGCCACTCTTAAATCTCCGACGGTGCAGGCTTGGCCAGCCCCGGACCTGCTAGCCGAACTCCTGATGCAGGAGCATTTTCCGTGACAGATATCGAACAGAGCGTTAATAGAGTACCGAGAGAGAGTTCCGCATTCCAGCCGCTTACCCCTGACGAAGTTCGCAGAATCGATGCATACTGGCGCGCATGCAATTATCTATGCGCGGGGATGATCTACCTTCGTGATAACCCGCTGCTTAGAGAACCACTCCGCCCCGAACATTTTAAGAAGCGCCTCCTGGGCCATTGGGGATCGGACCCCGGCCAAACTTTCACCTGGATTCACTTGAACCGTGTGATTCGGAAATACGATTTGAACATGATGTATATCTCGGGTCCGGGCCATGGTGCTCCGGCAGTCATTTCGAATTGCTATCTCGAAGGGACGTATTCCGAGATTTATCCGGAGAAAAGCCAAGATGAGACCGGCATGCTCAGGCTTTTCCGCGCCTTCTCATTCCCCGGCCAGCTTGGCAGTCACTGTACACCAGAGGTTCCTGGTTCAATTCACGAAGGCGGGGAACTGGGTTACAGCGTTTCGCACGCTTTTGGAGCGGCCTTCGATAATCCCGACTTGATTGTTAGCGTTATGGTCGGAGACGGAGAGGCCGAAACAGGTCCCCTGGCGACGTCCTGGCATTCAAATAAATTCCTCAACTCCATACGCGATGGCGCTGTATTGCCCATCCTTCATCTGAATGGCTACAAAATCGCCAACCCCACAATCCTCGCGCGAATTCCAGAAGATGAGCTGATCGGCCTATTCACAGGCTATGGCTGGACCCCGCGTGTAGTTGAGGGGGACGATCCCGCGGAGATGCACCAAAAGATGGCTGCCGCTGTCGAGTCCTGCGTGAACGCAATTCGCGCGATTCAGGATCATGCGCGTGCCAGCGGCAACCCCGGTCGGCCTCGCTGGCCCATGATCGTTCTTCGCTCGCCCAAAGGATGGACCGGGCCGAAAGAAGTTGACGGCCACAAAGTCGAAGGTTTTTGGCGGGCTCATCAAGTGCCAGTTCTGAATGTGCAATCCAATCCGGAGCATTTACAGATCGTGGAACAATGGATGAGAAGCTACAAGCCCGAGGAACTGTTTGACGAACGCGGCACGCTGATACCCGAGCTACGGGCCTTGCCGCCCATAGGCGAGAGAAGAATGAGCGCTAATCCGCACTCTAATGGCGGCAAATTGCGGAAGCCGCTCAACCTTCCTGGTTTTCGCGATTACGCCATTCCAGTCAAAGCACCGGGCGCGGAAGAATTCTCACCGACCGAGACACTCGGGAAATTCCTGCGTGATGTCATACGCCGCAACATGCGCAGCTTTCGCATGTTCAGCCCCGACGAAAACGCTTCCAATCGCCTGCAAGATGTTTATGCCGCCACCCTCAAAACGTGGCTTGCGGCAGTCAAACCGGAAGACAAAGACGGCACTGATATCGCTCCGGATGGCCGTGTGATGGAAATGCTCAGCGAACATACGCTCGAAGGTTGGTTCGAAGGCTATGTGCTAACTGGGCGTCACGGCCTTTTCGATTCCTATGAGGCCTTTATCCACATCATCGATTCGATGTACAACCAGCATGCCAAGTGGCTTGAGAAATCGAAACTGGAACTCGACTGGCGTGTTCCGATTTCTTCCTTGAATATCCTCATTACGTCACTTGTTTGGCGGCAGGATCACAATGGCTTCACGCACGAAGACCCCGGCTTTCTGGATGTTGTCAGCAACAAGAGCGCCACAATCACGCGCATTTACCTTCCGCCCGATGCGAATTGCCTGCTGAGTGTTGCGGACCATTGCCTTCGAAGTCGTGACTACGTCAATGTGATTGTGGCCGACAAGCAACTTCATCTGGTGTACCTCGACATGAACTCCGCGATCATCCACTGCACGAAGGGCATTGGAATCTGGGATTGGGCGAGTACCGATTCCGGAGAGGAGCCGGATGTGGTCCTTGCGTGTGCCGGTGACGTGCTCACGCAAGAGGCACTGGCTGCTGCGGCAATCCTTCGTGAGCGCGTCCCTGATTTGAAGCTTCGGTTCGTCAATGTAGTTGATCTCTACCGTCTCCAACCGGATACTGAGCATCCGCACGGGCTTTCCGATCGCGATTTCGATTCACTGTTCACGAAAGACAAGCCAGTAATTTTCAACTTCCATGGTTATCCTTGGCTCATTCACAAATTCACGTACCGGAGGACGAATCATGCCAACATCCATGTCCGCGGTTACAAAGAGAAGGGAAATATAAATACACCACTGGAACTCGCGATTCGCAATCAAGTCGACCGCTTTACGCTCGCGATCGACGTGATCGATCGCGTTCCTAGAATTCGCGATTCGGCCGCTTACGTCAAAGAGTGGCTCAAGAGGCAGATCATCGAAAGTATTCAGTACGCTTATGCCGAAGGTATCGACAAGCCGGAAATCCGCAATTGGAGATGGCCGTCGTCAAATAGTGAAGCCGGTAAGTGATGCCGGGGCGTCGATTAGTCAAACAACCGCGCACGGCTCTTAATGTGAAAATCCATTAACAGTTCGCGACGACCCTTGCTGGCCGACGATTCCTTCGTTATGCTCACGCCATTGTGAATTCCCATTCACGAATCCTCATCATTGAGGACGATAAGGACATCGTAGAACTTGTCCGCTACAATCTGGAGAAAGAAGGCTTTCAAGTGCTCGCTTGCGTGGATGGTGCGAGCGGCTTGGCCCAGATTAAGAAATCGCCGCCTGACTTGCTGGTTTTGGACTTGATGCTGCCCAAGCTATCTGGCTTGGAAATCTGCAAAGAGATTCGGCGAGACAACAGATTGAATCGTCTCCCTATCCTGATGCTGACAGCGCGCGGTGATGAAGCGGATCGTGTGGTTGGACTCGAACTGGGGGCGGACGATTACGTCACAAAACCGTTCAGCCCTCGGGAGCTTGTCGCGCGTGTGAAAGCGCTTCTTCGAAGGCTGGAATGGCCCAGCGATGAGGCCCGCGCAGTCACGGTCGGATTGCTGCGGATCGATCCGGTTTCGTACCGAGCTGAAAGCGACGGTAAGCAACTACCTCTCAGCACGTTAGAATTCCGATTGCTGTACTATCTGGCATCTCGGCCCAATCGCGTCTTTTCGCGCGACCAACTGCTGGACGCTGTGTGGGGCAGCGAGCGGTTTGTGACACCGCGTAGCGTCGATGTGTACGTCCGCCGGTTGCGCGAAAAAGTGGAAAAGAATCCTGAGGAGCCGGAATATCTGAAGACGGTTCGCGGCGCGGGTTACATCTTTGAAACGAAAGTGAACTGAGCACAATTGAAATTGGCTCGCAGCGGTGTCTTTTGGAAACTTGGGCTGACGTATTTTGTTCTTCTGATCGCTGTACTCGCCGCAGTTGATTTCTATGCTGGCCGAGTCCTTCGACAAAATTACATTCACGCCGCAGACGAACGACTAAATTCCCTGGCGCTGATCGCGCGGTCTAATCCGCCTAAGTTCGACAATGAAACAGCATTGGCATCCTGGGCTGCCGGGATGTCGCGTAGCGGAGCGCGTGTGACAATCATTGCTTCCGATGGCCGGGTGCTTGCCGATTCTGCCCACGATATCGAAACGATGGAAAATCACTCGAATCGTCCCGAATTTCGTGAAGCCATGAGTTCCGGCGAAGGTGAATCCGTGCGACACAGTCACACGTTGGATCGTGATTTGGTGTACTGGGCCATGCGGTTCGACCATCCATCCGGTTCACCTGTTGTGATTCGGTTCGCCACGCCGCTTGCGGAAATCAACAGCGCGCTTGCAGAAGTGCGTCGAAAACTGTGGGAGGTTTCGCTTGTAATTTTGCTGCTCGCCATCGGCATCTCGGCGGTTTTTTCGCGGCGTTTTGCGAAACGGGTCGGACGACTCAAGGAATTTTCGGAACGAGTCGCCGTAGGCGACTTCCGCCCTCTGATTCAGGAGTCTGCTGCAGACGAATTGGGCGACTTAGCTCGCGCTCTCAACGACACAGCCTCGCGCTTGAATGCAACCATGATCTCGCTTTCCGATGAACGCAATCGCTCTGCCGCAATACTGCGCAGCATGGCGGAAGCCATAGCGGTAATAGACGTTGGTGAGCAGATCACGTTTTTTAACGATGCGTTCGCCAGTCTATGGAATCTCGACAGTCAAAATCATATAAAGCGGCCTGCGGTATCGGTCATACGGCACCCGGACGTTCTGCGGCTGATTCGCAGCGCGCTTGCAGGAGAGGAGGCCCGGGGAGAGCTTTCCTTGGGTTCTGCGCAACCAAGATACTTTTCTGTGACCGCGGCCACGGTGCTCGGTTCATTTGAGAAACCGATGGGTAGGGAGCGATCCAGTTCTGGCGGCGCGGTGGTCGTGCTTCACGAAATAACTGACATACGCCGCCTCGAACAAATTCGAAAGGACTTCGTGGCCAATGTCTCGCACGAGTTGCGCACGCCCTTGACCGCGATTCAAGGCTTCGCCGAGACTCTTCTCAACGGAGGCCTCGAAGACCAAGAAAACAACCGGCGTTTCATCGAGATCATACGAAATCACGCGAGCCGTCTGGCGCGTTTAACGGACGATCTTTTGGAGCTGTCCAAAATAGAAGCGGGCAAACTACCCATACATCTACAGAACGTTGACGCGAGTGACCTAATCGCCCCAGTCATCGAGTTGGCTCAAAACATCGCGCTAAAAAAAGCAGTCTCTTTGAATTTCACGCGTCTGCCGGATAATTTTCCGACGTTTCAGGGAGATGTGAGATTGTTGCGGGAAGTTCTGCGCAATTTGCTGGACAATGCCATCCAGTACACTGGCCCCAATGGCCACGTCGAGGTCAGCGCAGAGCGTAACGGTTCGTCCGTCGTCTTTACCGTGGCCGACACAGGCATCGGTATTCCGCAAGCGGAACACGACAGAATTTTCGAGCGATTTTACCGAGTCGATGCTGCGCGTTCCCGAGAAGCGGGCGGCACTGGGCTCGGATTGGCAATAGCGAAGCATATCGTCGAGGCCCATGGCGGGAGGATATGGGTAGATAGCGAAATTGGCAGAGGCTCAAAATTCTATTTCTCCATCCCTCTGACCGCGCAGTAGTTCTTTAAAAATTCATCAAGCTGCCATCCTACCGCAACACCTGGCAGGCATGCTTTTGACAGAGCAGTCGATCCGACTGCCGCAGCAGTTAGGGGGAAGCATGGCCTCGTCAGCTTGCACTTCATCAAGTTTTTACGCTACGGCCCTCGAAAATCATCTCGTTTCCATGGCGCGAACGGTGGAAGGCTCTGTAAACCGGTCGTTTGAAGCACTTCTTTCGCGGAAGGCTGAGATTGCGAGCGGCGTATTTATTACGGAGCCAAAGATCAACGAATCGGAAATCCTCGTTGACGAACATGCTATTCGGCTGCTGCTGAGGGGCGACCTATCGCAAGAAGATGTGCGCCACGTCGTCTCGACTTTGAAGATCAACAATGATTTAGAACGGATGGGCGATCTGGCCGTCAACATCTGCCAGTGCGTAATCGCGCTCTGCCAATCGCCCAGGACGGACACGCCGCCTGAATTGGCATCGATGGTTCCTCCGGTAAGAGCGATGGTCGCGCGATCCCTCGGAGCTCTGGTTCATCGCAACATTACCCTCGCGTCTGAGGTCCTCAAAAGCGAGGAGGCGGTCGATCGGCAGCGTGACAGGGTTGTGGAAAGCCTGATCGGAGCTGTGAAGAAGGAACCTTCGCTGGCAGCCATCAATATCCAATACATTCTGGCTGCTCGCCACATGGAACGCATGGCGGACCATTCGACGAACATCGCCGAAGACGTGGTGTTTTGGTTGCAGGGAGTAGACATCCGGCATAATCGAAACACGCCGTCAATCCCACTAAGCTCCGAATAACGTAACACAATATTCATCTGCACCTCATCCCAGAGTTACAGCTCCTCCGCATACTTGCCGCGCTCGGATGAATGAACGCCATAGCTGCGGCCTTCGATACGCCGCAAGCGGCAAAAACAGGAGAACTAAATGAGACGGAGAGCCATCGCTCTGGTTGTTGCGGCCATTTTTCCGCTAGTAGCTGCATCTGCTGAGACGAAGACGAGCGACGCGCAGTCGGCAGCCAACAAGAGATCAACATCCTCAGTGGCCGGGTCTGGCAAAGAAACGAATAGAGCAACGAAATTACTTTCCGCTGAAGACTCCGCGACTCGGGCGAGTTCCTCTGACTCGGCCAGTGTTGCAAAAGCGCCAGCGCAAGCTGCGGAGGAAAAGCAGCTGCCACTCTCATTCAAAATTGGTGGCGCGGACTTTTCGCCTTTGGGCTTTATGGACTTTACGGCCGTATATCGCTCGACGAACGTCGGGAGCGGGATTGGGACTAGCTTCGGTAGCATTCCGTTTAACGGTTCCACGCCTGCTGGCGAGATGTCGGAGTTGCGTTTTAGCGCTCAGAACTCCCGTATTGGCTTGAAGGTGGACGCCAACCCGGGCGACTTCAAGCTGCGGGGCTACCTCGAAGCCGACTTTCTCGGCAACGCGGCTGCAAATGTTTTTGTTGGCAGCCATTCCAATACCATGCGCATGCGGCTGTACTGGGTTCAGGTTCGCCGCGGCAAAATCGAACTTCTTGCTGGGCAGTCATGGAGCATGATGACGCCAAATCGCGTCGGCATTTCGCCGATGCCGGGCGACATCTTCTACTCCCAAGACATGGACACGAACTACCAGGTGGGCTTGGTTTGGCTACGCACGCCTGGCATTCGTTTGGTGCTTCATCCGAATGATCACATTGCGTGGGGATTTGCGCTTGAAGATCCAGAGCAGTTCACCGGAGGTTTGGTTACTTTCCCGTCCGGCTTTAACGCTGCCCAGGTTGACGATGCCGGTGGAAACTCGAAAACTCCGAACAAAGCGCCAGACATCGAATCGAAGTTGGCTTTCGATACTCACCCCAACGGCGGCGGTCGCAATTTTCATATCGAAGTCGCAGGCATAGCCCGTGTCTTCCGGCTGAATACTCCCGACTTGGGGAATATCTCCAAGACCGGTAGCGGTGGCTCGATCAATGCGAATCTCGAAGTCGCGAAGGGCTTCCACCTCATTGCGAATACTTTCTGGAGCGATGGCGGCGGTCGTTACATCTTCCAGTTGGGCCCGGATTTCACGGTCAACGTAAACGGAACTGGCCATTTCGTGCCCACTCCTCTTCATGCTGGTTCGGGCATCGTCGGATTCGAGGCCGCCTTCAAGAAAAGCCTCATCTATGGTTACTACGGTGCGGCGTACTTCGGTCGTGACTTTCAGCTAACGGGCACGACCTTCACGGGATACGGCTTCCCAACGTCGAGCAGCGCCCAGAACCGCACGATTCAGGAGCCAACGGTCGGCTTGGTTCAAACCTTCTGGAAGAATTCTAATTACGGTGACCTGAAGCTGATCACTCAAGTCTCCTATCTTTCGCGTAATCCTTGGTCGGTGACTGGCACTCCCGGCAACGCAGCCAGTGCTCACCTCGGCATGGCCTTCGTCGACCTGCGATACGACCTGCCTTAGAGCTGCATTCACCTGATCTTCAAACGGATGTAACGGCATTGTAACAATTCACAGGCAAAACATTCTGGAGGAAAAAGTGAAGAAAATTGCTGGTCAGAATTGGGCAATTCTGGCACTGCTGCTGACGGGAATGTTTTTGGTGTCTTGCTCGCACAATGTGGGCACCACAACCGGTTCGCAAACCGTTCTCATCAATGGCGCGGGGTCCACGTTTGGGTATCCGATTTATTCCCGATGGGCGGATGACTTTCACAAACTGCGTCCGAATGTCGAAATTAACTATCAATCGGTTGGCTCTGGTGCGGGTATAAGACAGCTTCTAGCAGGCACGGTTGATTTTGGCGCATCCGATGCACCGATGACTGATGCACAGCTTGCGCAGTCGAAATCGCCAGTTCTGCACTTCCCGACGGTGCTTGGCGCGGTAGTGCCGACGTACAACGTTCCCGGCATCACCGCCGAGTTGAAATTCACACCGCAAGCGCTGGCGGGAATCTTTCTCGGGAAGATCACAAAATGGAACGATCCGGCCATCACGCGTACGAACAGCGGATTGAAATTACCGTCGGCAAGTATCGTCGTCATTCACCGCTCAGACGGCAGCGGCACGTCGTTCATCTGGACCGACTATCTCTCGAAAGTGAGTGCCGATTGGAAAAATAAGGTTGGCTCAGGAACTTCGGTCAATTGGCCCGTTGGACTTGGCGGCAAGGGCAGCGAAGGCGTCACTGGTTTGATTCAGCAGACGCCGAATTCCATCGGCTATGTCGAACTGACGTACGCCATCCAAAATCACATCCTGTTCGGCGCGGTGCAGAATTCATCGGGAGAATTCGTTAAGGCAAGCCTTGAAAGCGTCACAGCCGCCGCAGCATCTGCGGCCGACTCCATGCCCAAGGATTTTCGCGTTTCCATCACCAATCCGCCAGGCAAAGATGCGTATCCGATCGCGAGCTTTACCTGGCTTCTCGTTCCTACGACGATCCCCGATGCGGCTAAACGCGATGACATCAAGAGTTTTCTTCACTGGATGCTCACGGAAGGCCAGAGCGACGCGGAGCCGCTTGCATACGCGAAATTGCCGAGCGATGTTATCGATAAGGAAGCTGCGACGATTTCTGAGATTCACTAGCTATGCCCGCACCCTCCAATGTCGTTGAACTGGTTCCTTCGCTTCGGCCCTTGCGGGGTTTGTGGGGCCGCTTGCGAACGGGTGATGAGATCGCTCATGTTGTGACGCTGGTCTTCGCGAGCACGGTATTGGGCGTCACCGCGCTACTCGTTTATCAGCTATGGATTCAGTCCGCGCTATCACGGCAGAAATTTGGCTGGGCGTTCTTCGCAACTCGCGTCTGGGATCCTGTAGCCGGGCAATTCGGAGCACTTCCGTTTCTGTACGGAACTTTGCTTACTTCAGCAATCGCTCTCTTGCTCGCTGTGCCGCTGGGCTTGGGCACTGCGATTTTTCTTTCCGAATTTCCCTTAGCACGCCTTTCCGACGCATTCGCATTTCTCGTGGACTTGCTCGCGGCTGTGCCCAGCGTGATTTACGGCCTGCTGGGAATCTTCGTACTTGCTCCGTGGCTGCGGGTTTCAGTGGAACCCGTACTCAGCTCGCGCCTGGGTTTCTTACCGCTCTTTCGCGGACCGGCATTCGGCGTGGGTTTTCTTGCAGCTGGATTGATCCTTGCGATTATGGTTGTGCCATTCATCGTTTCGGTGTCGCGCGAAGTCTTGATTTCCGTGCCTCGCGAGCAACGCGAAGCTGCCTTAGCTTTGGGAGCAACGCGATGGGAGATGATTTCCAAAGTGGTGGTTCCCTTTGCGAAAACAGGGATCATCGGCTCCGTTTTCCTGGCCCTCGCTCGGGCGCTTGGAGAAACCATGGCGGTCACGATGGTCATCGGCAACGACCCGAAGATCGGCGCATCGCTTTTTGCTCCCGGTTATTCCATCGCCGCTGTGATCGCCAATGAATTCACCGAAGCTACGGGAGACCTCTACCTCAGTGCATTGATCGAACTGGGCTTGGTGCTCTTCCTGGTTACGTTTGTCCTCAACGGTCTGGCACGCCTGCTTGTATTAACGACCGCTCAGCGCGGGGGCATTCAGGGATGAGTCTCCGCGGCAGATGGCGCAAATTTGTCAATGCCGCGATGCTCGGTGTCACTGCTCTGTTTGCTATCACAACGGTTTCGGTGTTGTTTTTCATCCTCGGATATCTCGTTTACCACGGCGGGAAAAACGTAAATTGGGATTTTTTCACGAGACTCCCGGCGCCAGTAGGCGAAGCGGGTGGAGGGATGGCCAATGCTATCGTCGGGACAGCGAAATTGCTGTTCGTAGCCCTCGTCATAGGCGCTCCCGTGGGCATTTTCTCTGGCGTGTATCTCTCCGAATTTGGCGGTAAGGCTTCGAGCTTCGCGGTTCGGTATACGGCCGACCTGCTCAATGGTGTGCCTTCGATTGTTATCGGAATTTTCGCTTACGCGATCATCGTCGTGCGTGCGCAACACTTCTCCACTCTGGCGGGCGGTTTTGCGCTTGGCATCATGATGATTCCGATCATTGTGCGAAGCACGGAACAGTTCCTCAAAGCGGTGCCACGACCCCTGCGGGAAGGTGCAATGGCTTTGGGCGCGAGCAAATGGAGAACTGTCTTAACCGTTGTCGTTCCGGCAGCCGCTTCGGGGATTATGACGGGTGTAATGCTCGCCCTCGCCCGCATTGCAGGAGAGACAGCGCCATTGCTCTTTACAGCTTTCAGCAACCGCTATTGGAGCCCCGGCTTTAACCAGCCTATCGCGTCACTGCCTGTGATGATTTACACGTACGCGATCGGTCCCTATAAAGACTGGCACGAGCAAGCATGGACGGCAGGCTTGGTTCTGCTGGGGTTGGTCTTGGTCCTGAATGTCGCAACCAGGCTGGTTTTCGCGCGGAAGATGGCCGCCTTCAGATAGAAGCGGACATGAACAGAGCATCCATTATGGCGAAGCAACAAAATCTCGCGCCCCCATACGTTGGGCAGAAGGATGTTCCGCTACGGGAATCACCAGTAGGCACGCCAAAACCGCAATTCAAAATCTCGGGCTTGAAAGTCTCTTACGGCGCTAAAGAGGTTTTGCATGGGATTGACCTGAATGTCTTCGCGAACGTGGTCACAGCCCTGATCGGGCCTTCCGGATGCGGCAAATCCACGTTCTTGCGTTCCCTAAACCGGATGACCGAAGTTGTACGCGACACGCGCATAGAAGGGAAAATCCTGCTCGACGACGAGAGTGTGGCCCGCATGGACGTTGTGAAATTGCGCCGCCGTGTCGGTATGGTGTTTCAGCGGCCCAATCCTTTTCCGAAGTCTATCTTTGACAATGTCGCGTACGGGCTGAGGATCAACGGGTATGAAGGCAGACTTTCGGATGCCGTCGAGCATAGCCTTCGCCGTGCCGCCCTATGGGATGAAGTGAAGGATCAGCTTCAGAAGTCGGCGTACGCTCTTTCTGGAGGGCAGCAACAACGACTGTGTATCGCTCGTGCTCTGGCCGTAGATCCCGAGGTTCTCTTGCTGGATGAACCCTGCTCAGCGCTTGACCCGATCACAACTGCTAAAATCGAAGAGCTGCTCTTCCAGTTGAAGGCCTCGTGTACGATCATCATCGTCACCCACAACATGCAGCAGGCGGCGCGAGCCAGCGATTTCACCGCTTTTCTGCTCGATGGGCAACTCGTCGAGTACCAATCTACGAAAAAGCTATTCACAACGCCGTCCGACCCGCGCACAGAGGCGTACATTACGGGCCGATTCGGATGAACGAGGTTTGGAGATAAATCGGGAGTTTCGATGGAACGGCATTTCGAACACGATTTGGAGCAATTGAAAGAGCGCCTGTTGGCGATGGCAGGCCTCGCTGAGCGAGCCGTCCATCAATCCGTACAGGCCGTCTTTGAGAAAAGCGAGAAGCTCGCTAATCGCGTTCTCGAAGAAGAGCCGGCCATAAACGAAATGCAGATCGAAATTGATGATCGGGTCATGCAGCTTGTGGCGCTTCAAGCTCCTATGGCTGTTGACTTGCGGTTCATTCTCTGCGCTTCGCGCATCAACAACGATCTCGAACGCATCGGCGATCAGGCTGTCAACATCGCCCAATCTGCGCTGCGAATCCTTCGTCACCCTCAAGTCAAGCCGTATGTCGATTTGCCCCGCATGAGCGGGTTAGCGGAGGGCATGGTTCGTGCGAGCTTGAATGCTCTAGTTCATCGCGACGCGGATCTCGCAAAATCCGTTTTGCTGCGCGACGATGAAGTCGATCATTTGCGTGACCAGATTTTCCGCGAGCTATTGACCTACATGATGGAAAACTCCGCCGTCGTTTTCCCCGCTTTCGAGCTTGTTCTAATCACAAAAAATCTGGAACGGATTGGAGATCATGCCACGAACATCGCCGAGGATGTTATCTACATGGTGGCTGGCCGTGACGTTCGTCACCTAGCCGCCGACCGGCGGTGAACTGCTAAGAGGTTTTCTTACGGCAGCGGTTCGTCTCAGTTTTGCCGCGCATTTTTCCGAGAGAGATTGCACGCGATGTCCAGAAGAAGCATTTAAAACGGAATTTTGTCGGCCGAAGTTCCTTATGAGGAAGAGATTAAATTGCGGGGGTTGGATTTGAACCAACGACCTCCGGGTTATGAGCCCGACGAGCTACCAGGCTGCTCCACCCCGCGAACACATGATAGCGGATGCAGCACTGTCGGTCAAACGATTGTCAGACGAAAGCGAAAAAAATCGTCAGGGACGGCGCGAGCAAATCCTAAGCGTCACGCGAACGAATAATCCTACTGGAGCATCAGGCAACGACTTCGGCGCTACCACGAGCTATAGGCCGAGTTTTCAAGCGGTGACACACCGTCCGATTCGGAGTGCACGTTGCAGATACCCGTCGAGGTCTGATCGGGGCTCAATAATTCGTCGCAGGTATCGGTGTTCCACTCGCGCTTGCCCGTCAGAGGGTCTGCCGGAATCTCATGCAAATATTGCGCCTGGACGAGGTCGTCCAACGTGTTCGGCGCCGCGTCTTTGTCCATCGTGTAATCGTCGATCGCCTTGCGCATCTCCGCCAGATCTTGATGTAGCGCGGCTTCCTTTGCGTGAAGCACAGAGCGCTGATAACTGCCGGCGGCGAGCGTCATTAAAATGACGAAGATTGCCAGCACGACCATCAGTTCGAGCAATGTGAAGCCACCATCCGCCGTGGCTGCATCACGGCGAGGTGCCGCCCCACCGCGAGTCGTGCGATTCAATGCGCTAATGCGAATCATGCAATTCATCACCAATCCGAATACTTCGTTCCGTCAAGTGCCGTGTCGGTTGAGCTGGTGTGGACGTCGAACACGTCCTGCCCGCCCCACGAATTAGAATCGGGGTCGTCCTGCACCGAGCGCAGAACCCAATCCTTTTGCCCCGTCATTGGATCGACCGGAATTTCGCGCAGAAAATGAAGCTTGCGGCTCTTGGATTCGGCTGCATTCGTATTCGAAGACAATGCACCCAGTGCTCCGGAAGCACCGGTCGGGCTGCCTGTCCCTGTAAGCTCCACTCCATCCACGAGCGTCTCAAGGTCGGGGGGATATCCGTCCGTATCGGCTTCCACCTGGAAGAGATTTTTATCCGCGGCGTCTTTGTAGCGATCGACCGCGTCGCGCATTTGCTGCAAGTCGTAACGCAGTTGCGCCTCTTTGTGCCGCCGCACCACAACGCGCTCCATTGGCATTGCCACTGTTGCGAGAATGATAAGGATCGAGCACGCGACCATCAGTTCCAGCAGCGTCATGCCCGCGCAACGCCGCAAATGGCGCGCTTGCGCAGGCGACTTCCCTGCCCCGTACATCAATGCGAATTTGCGCGCTGCTTGCATCTCGCCGATTGCTACTGCTGAACCTGAATCGTTGCCTCAAACGGGGCGACCGGGATCGATTGCTGCTGGGAGTTTTTCGCGTTCACCTGCAACACCTGCAGAGAGCTTGTGCCGGGCGCAATCGCGCGAACCACAAGCCCGATGAGCGTCCCTGCGCCGTTCACGCCCGGAGTCTTGCCGCGCGCCGCGTTGATGACAACCTCTCCCTGCTTTTCGTCCACGTGCTGAAGGATCACGTCGGGTTGCGAGAGGAAGCCTCCGTCGCGAACCTCCTGCACGCTCAGCACGGCCGGGTTGTAATGAATCATCAGCGGGATCGAATACAGATCGTTTACGCCGGAAACCGCGACGCCGATTACGGTTGAATCGCCCACTTTCATCGTCGTATTCGCCGGATCGAAATGAAGCTGCGCGGCGGCGCCAGGCGTCGGCGCACCGGGCGTATTCGGTTGCGCCGGACCGGGAACAGCGGCCTGCGGCGGACCAACAGCGGCCGGTTGCTGGTTGGATGCGTTTACGTTCGTCGTGGATGGCAGCGGGTCTTCGTCAGAGCGATAGACGCGCGCATTCGTATCCGTACCGGAAGCAATTGTTTCGAGATTCGCATTCGTGATCGACGGAAAGCGAACGATATGCGGCGTGAGAACAATAAGCACTTCATTGTCCTGCACCTGATTGCTGTTGTCCGCGAACATGTACTTCAAAAGCGGAAGCTGCGAAACCCCAGGATATCCGTTCAGGTTTTTCGTTTCTGTGCGCGTGATTAACCCGCCCAGAACGCTGGAATACCCATCCTGCAAGCGAACGGTGTGATCGACTTCATTGTTGGCAATAATCGGCTGGTTGATGCCGCCGATGTTCTGGCTTCCCGCAAGCGACGAAATATCTATAGTCTGTGCGAGTGTGATGCTCCCGTCCGGGTGAATGCGCGGAGTGACGACGATCTTCACGCCGACGTCTTGATATGTGAATTGTGTGTTGACGAGAGGGCTGACGGATGTGGTGCTCACACCCACGCCGGCCTGAAAGCTGCCTGTTGCGACGGGGATTTTTTCACCGACGGTTAGCGTCGCCTTAGTGCCATCCGTGATGCGCATCTCCGGATCCTGAATGATGCGCGTCTGATTATCGGTGAGGACCGCATTGACTGTCGCTCCCGGCAGGGAAAGTTCATAGTCTCCCGTCGAGAGATTCTTCAACTGATTGAGTGCGATACCCGCGGCGTTAGCAGCGCTACCATTGGTTCCTGATCCTGATCCCGATCCTGACGATGCGCTGGTGCAGTTCGACGAGTTGTTCGGAGACTGCAACTGGCAGCGTGGGTTGAACGTCAATGTGGCGCTCTGTCCGCCCAAAATCCCCAAATCGCGCAAACGGTCGCGATTCGCCGTCAACACCTGCACGTGGATCAGGACTTCCGGCTTGGCTTTGTCCGCGTCATCGATAATCTTTCCAGCCAACGCAATTTTATCCGGCGTATCGCGAATCACGATCGCGTTCTGCGAAGCGATCGGTTGCACGCGGCGCAAATCCAATAGCTGCCGCAGACTGGTGACGATTTCTGTCAAGTCTTGCGCCGTGTCCGTATTGGCTAAGTAAAACGTCTTCACGACCTCCGGTTCCAGGTCGCGGCGCTTCTGCGGATTGTCTGGCGCAACAAAAATCACGGTGCCCGTAAGCGGTTGCCAGAAATCGCCGCTCTCCATATCAACGGCATCGAGCGCCTGCTCGAGCGTCACACCCGCCAGGTCAACAGAGATGCGGCGCGACGTCAGCGTCGGATCGAATTCGACGGTGAGGCCCGCGAGCGAAGCAATCGTCTGATAAATCATCCGGCTGTCTTCGGTCGCCTTAATGCTGATGGGCGCGCGCGAAAGAGGCTTCAGTTCCGGGGGCGCTTCGAGGAAGCCTTCCTGATCGGTGTTTTCTTTCGCCGCCGAGGGAGGTGAGTTCTTCGCGGTGATTGCCGCCACCGTTTTCTTCATGCCCTGGCTCGCGGCCTCATTTGACGGATCCACATTTTGCGCGCGCTGGAATTCGGAAAGCGCGGTCTGCAAGTCGCCGCCCTGAAACGCCTTTTCGCCCTGCTCTACGTGATATTGCGCGTCCACCATGCGCATGTGGAGAGCGCGCAGCTTGTATTCGGCATTCGTGGGCTGATCGCGAAGAGCACGGTCGTAATGAACGAGAGCTGTATCGTAATCGTCGATGGCCTCCGCTTTGCGGCCAGCCTCAAAATCCTGATTGGAATTCTTCGGGCAGCCGGCCAATACGATGGCGGCAAACGCGAGCGCAAAAGCGCATGTTATGCGACGCAATACATACCTCCACACAATTTTTTCGAGGGCTTCGAGGAGTCTAGCATTCGAGGTCAGATGCCACAACAAATCCAGGTGTTGCCGCGCACTGGAAGTTATCACGGCCGTGAACCCTTTTAGTTACTGGGGCATGAATGCAGCTTTGCCTTCTTTCCCCCCGTCCGCATTTATGAGATAACTTGACGTCGTTTCACGTGGCCCTACAGGCAAATAGCTATGCCGGGCCAAGTATTTTGTGACGTTGTGGCGGCCGACCGCCTTTCGGTCCGGTGCTTTTTGGCTCGCCAAGAAGCGCATCATTGCGAGCAAGCGACGACCACGGGATCGCGAGCCTGAGATTGGTGCCTTTTGCCTGAACAACGACTTCCGATCATCTATCGTGTTCACGCCGTGCAGCGCATGGCAGAGCGCGGATTTGAAGAGGAAGATATTTCACGCGCACTCCACGAAGGAAAGGAAATCGAAAGTTATCCGCACGACAATCCGTATCCCAGCCGCCTGTTGCTGGCTTGGGTGAAAGGCCGACCCGCACACGCGTCGCCGCCACTGCCGAACATGCAATAATTGTGATCACTGTTTACGAACCCGATCCCTCCCTATGGGAGCCGGACTTCGAAAGGAGAAAACGGTGAAATGTGTCGTCTGCAAGCACGGTGACACGGCGCCGGGCCGGACCACCGTTACATTGGAGAAGAATGGCGGCGCGCTCGTTGTGCGCAACGTACCGGCCGAAATCTGTGGTAACTGCGGAGAAGCGTACGTCAGCGCGGAGGTAACCAGGAGTTTGCTCGCTACTGCAGGCCAGACACACCGCGTGGGGGTGGAGATCGATATCCGGGAATTCGCGGCCACTTCGTAGACTGTTTTTCGCGCCTTCTCATTCGCGGTCACTGACCAAACAGCTCAGGAAGAGACATGACGACCAACATCACGCAAGCCGCCGCCGTAAAGCGCATCCAGCTTTCTTTGAAAGCTGAAAAATTCACCGAATCCGTGATCCGTGAAATGACGCGGCTCGCCTTCAAGCACGGGGCCGTGAACCTGTCGCAAGGTTATCCCGATTTCTCCGCGCCCGCCGAAATCAAGCAGGCCGCGCGCGAAGCCATCGACGCGGACATTAACCAATACGCAATCACGTGGGGCGCAAAACGCTTCCGCGACGCCATCGCCGCGAAATTCCAGCGCACGCAAGGCGTCTCTCTCGATCCCGAGCGCGAAATCACCGTCTGCTGTGGTTCCACCGAAGCGATGATTTCGTCCATGCTCGCCATCATCAACCCCGGCGACGAAGTCGTCGTCTTCGAGCCTTTCTACGAAAATTATGGCCCGGACGCGATTCTCTCCGGCGCTTCGCCGCGTTATGTGAAGCTGAAGCCGCCGCACTGGACATTCGATCCGGACGAGCTTGCCGCCGCATTCAGCGCGAATACCAAGGCAATCATCCTCAATTCGCCCAACAATCCCACGGGCAAAGTGTTCGATTACGCTGAACTCGAACAGATTCGCGACCTATGCGTACGCTGGAACGTCTTTGCGATCACGGACGAAATCTACGAGCACATGCTTTACGACGGCGCCGAGCACATCTCCATCGCCGCCATCGAAGGCATGCGCGACCGCACAATCACGATCAATGCCCTCTCGAAGACGTATTGCGTCACGGGTTGGCGCGTGGGTTGGGCAATCGCCGCGCCCGAAGTGACCGCTTCAATCCGCAAAGTGCACGATTTCCTCACGGTTGGCGCCGCCGCCCCGCTTCAGGAAGCGGGCGCACGCGCCATGGAATTTCCGGCGAGCTACTACGAAAAGCTCGCGCGCGATTACGCCGTTCGCCGTGAACGCTTGCTGGGAATTTTGACCGACGCCGGATTCCGCTGCTTCAAACCGCGCGGCGCGTACTACATCATGACGGACATTTCCGCGTTCGGTTTTCCGAACGATTTCGCGTTCGCCAAGTATCTTGTCGAAGAGATCGGCGTCGCCGCCGTGCCGGGCTCCAGCTTCTTTCGCGATCCCGCCGACGGCAAATCCATTCTCCGCTTCACCTTCTGCAAAAAAGAGGAGACTCTCGCCGCCGCCGCAGCCAAACTCTCAAAGCTCCGAAAAGGCTGAGGCGACCTCACCGCAACGCGCTGAAAATAGGCGGGAGATCGGCTTCGAATCGATAGTAAAATTAGCTTTCCAGCCGAACGCCATGCCATCCGCCTCCACTATTGCGAATCGTCCCCCGTCGGCGCGCCGTCCGTCGCCTGTGAAACTTATCGCTATGGACATCGACGGCACGCTCTTGGACAGCCAATCCCGCCTCTCCCCGGAAAACATCGCCGCCATTGCCGATGCCGCCGCCGCAGGAATCCAGATCGTAATCGTCACCGGCCGCCGCTTTCATTCCGCGCGCTGGACAGTCGACGCGCTTCCCTGCGACTTCAATGTGATCGCCACCAACGGCGCCCTCGTAAAATCGAAAGACGGCGTCACAGTGCAGCGCCATCTGCTCCCAGCACGCATTGCGCGACAAGTGCTCGACGCGACTGAGGAATTTCGTGCCTGCGCCGGCATGGTCTTCGACCGCGTGCGCGAACGCCAGGTCATTTTCGAAAAAATCGATTGGAACGGTGCTTACATCGGCCCCTATCTCAGCCGCCATCGCGACTTCGTCGCCGAGATCGCGCCGCTCACCGATGCGCTCGACGAAGATCCTCTTGAAGTTATGTTCCTCGGCGAATGCGATCGCATCGCCCGCGCCATGAAAATTCTCGAAGGCCTGCCCGGCGCGAGCGAATACACTCTCGCTCAAACGGTCTATGCCCACCGCAATCTCTCGATGCTTGACGTTCTTCGCCGTGGAGTAAATAAAGGTTCGGCGCTCGAAGCGTGGGCGGCGCATCAGAGAATCGCGCGCGAAGAGATCATGGCGCTCGGCGACAATTGGAATGACCGCGAGATGCTCGAATTCGCCGGTGTGCCGGTCATAATGGGTAATTGCGTTCCCGAATTGCACGATTTGGGATGCCAAAAAACGCTTTCGAATGACGAAAACGGCGTCGCTCACGCCATTCGCAAATACGCGCTCAACGGAAACGCCCGATGAAGCAACTCCGATTCGCAGTACTCGTGGCCTTGGCGGCAGGATGTATCGCACCGATCGCACGCGCCGATTACGCCGTACTTCGCTCCGGCGCCAAAATCCACATCACCGGCTATCAGGAATCCAACGGCCGCGTAACTCTCAGTTTCAATGGCGGCTCCGCCGAAATCGCCGCCACTGACCTTGTCGCTATCGAACCGGAAGAGCAATTCCAGGCGCTGCCCGCTCCTGCGGCGACCTCAAGCGAACCGTATGCCGACCTGATCCACACGGCTGCAACAAAAACAGGCCTCGACGAAAACCTGATACGCAAGGTGATCGCCCAAGAATCGAACTTCAATCCACGCGCCGTCTCGCCCAAAAACGCCGAAGGTCTAATGCAACTCCTGCCACAAACGGCAGCGCGCTACTCAGTCGCGAACATCTTTGATCCAAAGCAAAACATCGAAGCCGGCGCGCAGTACCTGAAAGACTTGCTCTTGCGCTATCGCGGCAACGTGAAACTCGCGCTCGCCGCATACAACGCAGGCCCGGACATCGTCGACCGTTACGCCGGCATTCCGCCGTATCCCGAAACGCGGAAATACGTCTCCCGCATCACGGCGAGCCTCGCAAAAGCCCCCGCGAAAAATTAATCTCTCACTCCAGGCAGTTAAAACGATTAAAGTTGATCGCGCGAAGTTTTCACTGAGAAGGATTAGATGGGTTGGTATTCGAACCGCCTGGCGAGTTCGCGTCGCCGGGAGTATTCGAATTGCCACTCGGCCCCGACGTCGGGTTTGCACTGCCGCCAGGTGCTGTTGGCACCGGAGTGCCTCCGCCGATGGGCGCAATCGGCAAGCCCAGTCCGGGAATGCCGCCCGCGCCGGAAGCGCCCGTCACGCCGCCAAGCCCTTGCTGAATGGCGCGCGCCTGTTCTTCAATCGGGTTCCAGATAAATTCCCACTCGTTGTATTTCGTCCCGCCTTTGTAGACGCGCACCGAAGCCCTATCGACGGTGCTCCCCACGCCAATCAATTGACCACCGAATACGGTCCCGCTAACCGGCCCTGTAGGTGCAGGTCCCATTGTTGTCGTGCCGGTCACAGGCTGTCCTAGCGGACCCAATGTAGATCCGCCCCTTCCAGTGCCAGTGGTCGAAGTGCCACCCATTGACGGCAGCGAGAAGCCGCCGTTCGTAGAATTCGTGGAATTGGAGCTGGTCGTCGTCGACGTAGAAGATCCCAGGCCCATCAGGCCGTTCGAACTACCATTTCCATTAGATTGCTGCGTACTGGGCATCTGCCCGCCGTTCATATCCATCAGAGCCATCTGCTGCATCGAACCATATTTCACGCTCCCGATAATCGCGCCCGAAGCATTCGTGTAGATAAAGCGCCATGTGCCCTCTTGATTATTCATCGGGTCTTTCATCACTTCCGAACGCAGAAAATGCATACCGGGCACGCCGGTGAGGAGATCGTCCTGCGATGTGGGAAAATGCCCGGTCTTGCGGTAATACATTTTGATTGCGCGGGCATACTGATTGCCGCGCCAGATCGCTTGCGCTTCACGCTGACTGCGGCTCACCGTCACCATATTGCGCAGCACCACCTGCGAGCCAATGATCACAGTCAACACCATAAATAGAGCCATGATGTAGGCATAGCCGGAATCGCCGAGCTCGCGCCGTCTCACCAGACGGCTGCACGCCGTCGCGGGCTGCGCACGTTTCGAATTTTGCGGGAGATTCAACGCGAACCTCAGTTATTCGGTCCTGAGCCTTGATCGACAGGCGGCACCAGCGGCAATGTCGCGTGCCGCCCCGAAGAGATCTCTTCCACTTCCGCGGATTCATTGCCAATGCGCAGCAGCCGGAAGCGGTTTATGAAGGTATCGCCCGGCGCCACAATCAGCACATCGTCGCCGTCCTTAAGCAGAGCCACCTGCCTGCCTTCAGAAGATTCAATACCATAGAATTCCACGGGAACCTGCAAGGGCGGCGGAGGCGGAGGCGGCTGTGGGCCGACAAACGGCGGCGGAGCTTCTGTATGGGTCATAGCTTCGCGTGGTGCAGGAGGAGGGGCAGCGATAAAAATATTGCGCTGCGT
>DATEGW010000054.1:0-3890 GCA_035279845.1 Candidatus Acidiferrales bacterium
TTGCCATTCGCCACCGAGACGAGCGTCGATACAGGCGTGAGCAACTGGCCGTTGATCGAGATATTGCTGCCTTGGATGCGCGCTATGACATCGGAAGCCGAAGTTTGCTTGGCTGCACGAGCGGAAGGGCAAACGAGAACCGGGGCTGCCAGCGCGGCTGCGCAGAGCAGGCGCCGCAATCTTCCCGATAAAAGGCGGCTAGCCGCGAATTGGAAATGAAGCCTCACGGAAGCTTCCTATAATATACAGCAGTGACCTTTCCCACTACACCGAGCCCGTCGCAGGGTACGGCGTCGAATTCGCCGTTCGAAGCGCGGATGCCCCAGCTTTCGCGCTGGCGACGAATGCAAATCCCCGTGATTGCGGCGGCTGCCTACTGGCTCGTCCGTTTGATCGGTCCCACGCTGCGGACCGAAATCGTCGGCGTTCATAATGCCGTCCAGATTCGCGATCGCGGCGAACCTGCGATTGGTGCATTCTGGCACCGCTGCATTTTCGTCGCGATCTGGTTTTGGAGAAATCGCGGCATCGTGGTCCTCAACACAGTGAACTTCGACGGCCAATGGACGCGAAGGGCCATCGAGCGGCTGGGCTTCGGCACCGCGCAGGGAAGTTCGACGCGCGGAGGAATCGAAGGACTCACTGCCATGGCGAAGTGTCTGGAACAAGGCCGAAACGTGGCTCTAACGATTGATGGACCGCGGGGTCCCAGGTACGTCGCAAAGCCGGGTGCGGTGATCCTTGCGCGGCGCACAGGCAAGCCCATCTCCGTGTTTCATATCGCTTTAAAACATGCCTACACGTTCCGAAAGTCTTGGGACTTATTTCAATTGCCCTATCCATTCTCGCGCTCCATTGTGGTGATCGCGCCGCCGATTCGTGTTCCGATGGACGCCGATAGCGAAGCGATGAAGCAGAAGCAGGAGGAAGTGCAGGCCGCCCTCGAACGCGTTCGCGATGTAGCCGAATCGTGGTTTGGGCTAACGGAGCGCGAGCGCGATAAGCTGCGCGAAGAGTGGAGCGCGTTCGCCGACAGCACCGCAGCCCGTCAGCGCGAACGCGAACCAGATGAATAGCAGGCGGCCTTACTGTCCGCTGCCGAGCTTCACCTTTATATTCATCTTCTTTCCGTCGCGGATGATCGTCGCAGTAACGGTATCGCCCGGCCGATGCCGGTTGAGCAGAATCGTCAAATCCGAGTTGTTCGTCACGGGCGTCCCATCGATCGCGGTAAGAACGTCGCCACCGATGCGCAACTCCTGTAGACCCGCCAATATCGTCCGCGACCCGCCCCGAATCCCGGCTTGCGCGGCGGGACCATTCGAGACCACTTGTTCGATCAACACGCCTTGATCCGTCTGAAGATTCAGCGCATTCGCCAGTTCCGGCCACAGAGCGCGCCCTTGAATTCCCAATACGGCCATTTGCACGTGGCCGGTGGTGATTAGATCTTCCGCCACGCGCCGCGCCGTATTGATCGGGATAGCAAATCCGATTCCAACCGTAGTCTCGCTTTCGGTCGGCGAGAAGATGGCGCTGTTAATGCCGATCACCTGGCCGTGCGAATTGAGCAGCGGCCCTCCCGAATTGCCGCGATTAATCGCCGCGTCCGTCTGAATCGCCTGATCGATGAACGTAGTGTCGCTCGTCTGCACGGTACGTCCGAGCGCGCTCACCACGCCCGTCGTCAGCGTACTGGAAAATTGCCCAAATGGATTCCCGATCGCCAGCACGCGCTGGCCGACTTGCAGGCCATTCGAATCGCCCAGCGTCAAAGGCACCAGCTTGTGCGACCCCAGATTTATCTTCAGCAGCGCAATATCGTTGCGCGTATCGGCGCCGATAAATTTCGCCTTATACGCGGTGTGGTCCGGCCCGCCAAACGTCACTTCAATCGTCTGCGCTCCGTCGACCACGTGATTGTTCGTGAGGATATGTCCCTCATCGTCGATCAGGAATCCAGACCCGGCGCCCTCCGTCGGCACAGCGCCATAGAAAAAATCGTATGCCACCGCGCGCGTCACGATGTTCGCCACCGAAGGCGCGGCCTGCTTGTAAATACTGACGTTTTCGGTTTCTTCAGTATCCAGCGTAGGCGCCGCCGTCGCAGCCGGCAGTCGCAGCGCCTCTACGGTCGTCGGGGGGCGCTCGCCGTAGTGCGATCCGATCCAATACGACCCGAGCCCGATGATCAATCCGATCGCGAGCAGCCGCACAGCATTGCGAAGATTATGACGCCCCGACATGCGCACCTTCCTTCCGTCTCACGCCAGACGACAAGCACTATCATTCTATTTTGTTCTACGTAGTTCACTCAGGAAATGTTGCGTGGCGTGCCTGCGGCGAGGTTAAGCGTTTCGAGGAGCTTTTCCACCTGCCGTTCCGTTTCCGCCAGCGAGCCGGAGCAATCGATCACGTCATCGGCCACGCGGCGCTTTTCTTCTATCGGCATCTGCGCTGCAACGCGCAAACGCGCCTGCTCCGCAGAAAGCCCGCGCGCAACGAGGCGCTCATTCTGCTGCTCAGGTTTGCTCCAACAGACGATTAGCCGATCGAGGATCCTGCGGTATCCCGCTTCAACCAGCAGCGCTGCCTCCACAAATGCAAATGGCGGTCCTCCGGCGCGATCGAGCGCCGCAAACCACCGCTGCACCGCATCCAGAATGCGCGGATGCAAAATGCAGTTCAGTGCCGCGCGTTTCTCCTCATCGCCAAAAACAATCGCGCCCAGCCTCGCGCGATCCACGGTCATGTCTTCCGCGAGCACGTCGCGCCCGAATTCGCGCAGGATATCGTCGTAAGCGGCTTGGCCCGGGCGCATCAGTTCGTGGCCGAGCGCATCCGCGTCCAGCACCTCATATCCGTGCGCCCGCAGCAGCGCTGCGACGGCAGTTTTCCCCGATGCGATTCCGCCGGTCAGCCCGACGCGCAGCATCACACTCTTCCGACGGCCCCGGCCAGTTTAACTCCGCGCCTCATCCGAGCCGCGCGCACCGTGTTGCTCATCAGCATCGCAATTGTCAGCGGACCCACGCCGCCCGGCACCGGCGTAATCGCGCCCGCAGTCTCTCCCACTTCAGGATGCACGTCGCCCACGAGCACAGAACCCTTCGTGCGAAATGATTCGAGCTTCGCCGGGAACTTCGCAAAGATCCGCTCAGCCTCGACAGCGTCTTTCACAACGATTTGCCCCACATCGATCACCGTCGCGCCAGGTTTCACGAAATCCGGCGTCACCATCGCAGCGCGGCCGATCGCCGCCACCAGAATATCCGCGTGCCGCGCGATTCCCGGCAAATCGCGGCTCTTCGAATGGCAAACGGTCACAGTTGCATTCGCGTGCAGGAGCAATAGCGCCATAGGCTTGCCCACAATATCGCTGCGCCCGATCACCACGGCATTTGCGCCCTCGATTGGAATCCCGCTGCGCCGCAGAATTTCCATCACGCCCGCTGGAGTGCAAGCGACGAGCGACGGCCGCCCAGCCACTAAATGGCCCACATTGATGGGATGAAATCCGTCCACATCTTTCTCAGAAGAGACAGCGTCGAGAATTCGCTTCGAATCGATTCCGCGCGGCAGCGGCATCTGCACCAGAATGCCATCCACTTCGTCGCGCGCGTTCAATTCGCTAACCAGCGCCAGCAATTCCTCTGTCGAGATTGTCGCCGGGGGCGTGATGTGAAAACTGGCGAGGCCCAATTTTTGGCATGCCGCAATCTTGCTCGTCACGTAAAGCTTCGACGCCGGATCGTCGCCCACGCGCACCGCAGCGAGCCCGGGCCGCACGCCTCCCGCCGCGAGCGCTGCAATTTCGCCGCTAAGTTCCGCGTAGATCTGATCGCGAATCGCGTTGCCGTTCAGAATGCGCGCCGCCAAATGCCCCTCCC
>DATEGW010000055.1:0-6208 GCA_035279845.1 Candidatus Acidiferrales bacterium
AGGACTCATGATTCGCCCATTCCAGGGATTGCGAAATGCGGTGCTCGGTCGACGTGCGGATCGCCGTCTGACGAGACGCATCCAAGTGCAGATACCCCTCTCCGTTCAAGGACAGGGACCGCGCACATCCTCGTTCTCGGAAGACACTCGCACGATCTCCATCAACGCAAATGGCGGACAGATGTCGTTGCTGATGCCGGTTTTGGCCGGTCAGAGGCTGCGTGTAACCAACCACGGAAACGGGCGAACGGAAGAGGCTCTGGTCGTCTGGGCCAAACCGAAAAGCCCCAGCGGCATGAACATCGGCTTCCAATTCTCCTCCCCGATGCCGCAGTTCTGGGCAAATTTGGAAATTGGCAAAAATGCTAAAAGTGGTGCCGAGGGCGGGAGACGTACGAAATGCGCCATCCCCTTGAAACGGGTTCTCAGCCTTAAGGAGTAACGGAACCGGAACCAACTTCGCTGGCAACTTCATCTTCGGACGAACTCTTTGCGACCGATTCAATCTCTCGTATAACGAACGGGATCGATGTTGAAAAGCTAACCTCTTTGCCGGAGTTGAGGATAAAGCTTACGACATCATCATGCACGATGCCGCCGAAACAGCCCGCTGGCGCACATTCTCAAAGCACTCATCAGGTACGAGGCATACTTTGCTTTCGATCACCTGGGGCTTGAATATCGTGACGTTCCAACGACGGCGCCGCTCTTCAGGAAATATATCGTCCATATCAAACGCCTTGCTCATAAGTGCCTCCAATTCAGGCCATGATTGTCGTTAAAACACGGGCGGTCGTCAACGAGACTTCATTGTGGATATTTCGGACATGTTGAAAACTATCGCCGGTGCGCGGCCTTGATAAACTTACTCCATGATGACAATCGAACAAGCCCGCACCGAACTCCTCCGGCACAGCTTTGACAACTTTTTGGACGAGCCGCCCTCGATGGCGGAAGGAGGCGGCGGCGTTGTCGTGGTCGGCTGTCCGGCTTGCCGAAAGCGGATGCAGACGATAAATCAATTTATGCACCATATCGCCGACGACGTGTTGCCGCTCATCTATAGTCATCAGCGCGAGCGGGCGAAGAAGGTTGATTTTTCTGCGCGCTCCGTGTATCTCTTTCTGATCTCATGTGGAAGCAGATCGTTGTTACTTTGATTGGTGTTGCGGGAGCGGGAATTGTCGCGCTGATCGTCGCGTACATGGCTCGCCGGCAAAGTCGCCAAATCGAGCTGCATCGTCTTGATCCATCTGTGCCATTGAAGCCACCTCCAAATGTAGTTCGAGTCTTCGTGTCAAAAAACTCTTCTCGTCTTTACAACGGCGCAGCGTTGATATGGACGATCTTCATGCTGTATCGGAATATCCACAAAGAAGGACCGATCACACGTGGCGATGTGGCGTTCATTTCGATGGACGTTGCTGGAATCTTTTGCATTCTTCTCGTAACTGCATTCGTTGAGATTGTAAATCTGGTTTACCAGACCACTGCCATGCATGTAGATATGACGAGCCGCCTTATGGATAAGCAGGTGGAAACGAACACTTGCCTGAAAGAAATCAAGAGCAGCGATTAACGCCGCTTCTTATTCGCAGCACTCCGCAGCGCGCAATCCTTGCACACCCGAATCCCGTTGCCGAGCAAATCATTTGTGACACCGATCGCCAACTCCGGGCGTCGAAGCCGGAGACCGTCAGCACCGACATCAAGCACATTAGGACTTTCATCGAGACAAAGTTTGAAGGCTATCGTGACGTCCTCAACGGCGATCCCGTGAGCGCCAAAGCCATGCTCGCGCGGCACATGCCTGAGATCACGCTGACGCCTATACAGGAAGACGGCAAGAAGACTTACGCGGTCACATCCCGTTGGGAGTTGCTTGGCGGTCTTGACCAAGCGCAAATGGTATGTGCCGAGGGGCAGAGTTGAACTGCCTACGCCGGCCTTTTCAGGGCCGCGCTCTACCGGTGAGCTACCTCGGCACCGTGCGGTGCCTAAGATTTTACGGAAAATGCGGAGCCGCGCAAAGCGAAAACGCTCGGCGTCGGCTGCTTCTTCCGATTGAGCGCCGTCGAATGGATAGTGGCTAGCGCGCGGATTCGTCGACCTCGCGCATCCAATCGCGTTTCTTGAGCACTTCGCGCGGCTTGGAGCCGTCAGGCGGCCCAACAATACCATCCTTTTCCATAAGATCGATCAGGCGCGCCGCACGGCCATACCCGACGCGCAGTCGGCGCTGCAATGTTGAAGTGGAAGCGCGGCCCATTTCGCAAACCACGCGGACAGCGTCCTGATATAGCTCGTCGTCAACCTCTTCCCCGCCCTCCTCGCCGGAAGCGCCGCCACCGGACATCGCATTCTCATCCCTGGGCGGCTTAAGTAGCTCTTCGTTGTAGATTGCCTTGGCCTGTTCGCGCCAGAATTCGCAGACTTCTTCAACTTCCTTTTCGCCAACGTACGGTCCGTGAATGCGATGCAAACGCGACGAACCGGCCGGCAGATAGAGCATGTCGCCTTTGCCGAGCAGCGATTCGGAGCCGTTGGAATCGAGGATCGTGCGCGAATCGACTTTGCTGGCGACACGGAATGAAATGCGCGCCGGGAAATTCGCTTTGATGAGCCCGGTGATGACGTCCACCGACGGCCGCTGCGTCGCAAGGATCAAGTGGATACCGACGGCGCGCGCCATCTGCGCGAGGCGCGTGATCGACTCTTCGACGCCGTTCGTATCGACCATCATCAAATCAGCGAGCTCATCAATCACGATGACCATGTATGGAAGCGGGCGATGCTCGTCTTCCGCTTGGCCTTCGAAGAGCGAGAGCGATTGGCCCTTTTCGAACGTGCGATTGTACTGCTCGATGTTGCGAACGCCGCGTTGCGCGAGGATTTTCAGGCGGCGCTCCA
Organism: Candidatus Acidiferrales bacterium; assembly: GCA_035279845.1. GTDB lineage: Bacteria > Acidobacteriota > Terriglobia > Acidiferrales > UBA7541 > Palsa-295. The sequence goes on from DATEGW010000055.1 coordinate 2,911, forward strand.
TTTCGCGCGTGGCGTTGCGCAGCACGTTGGCCGCAACCCGCGGATCGGTCACGACAGGCGTGAAAAGGTGCGGAATATCCGCGTATAGGCCGAGTTCGAGCCGCTTCGGATCGACAAGAACGAGTTTCAGTTCTTCCGGCGTCGATTTATACAGCAAGCCCATCAGCAGCGAATTGATAAAAACGCTTTTGCCGGTGCCCGTCGAGCCGGCGATCAGAAGGTGAGGCATGGAGGCAAGATCGGCGGCGCGGATGCGTCCAATCAGGTCCTTGCCCAGCGGAATCGCGAGCTTTGAGGTGGTGTGCGAAAACTCGGGCGATTCGATTACGTCGCGCAGAGCGATCGTTTCCCGACGGACATTGGGCACTTCAATGCCGACTGTCGATTTGCCGGGGATCCGCTCGATGAGGATCGATTCGGCCTGCAGCGCAAGGCAAAGATCGTCGCCGAGGCCGGTAATGCGGCTGTACTTAATGCCTGCTTCCGGCTTGAACTCGAACGTGGTGACCACCGGACCGGGATTGATTTGCGTTATGTGCCCGGACACTTCGAATTCGGCGCACTTCAACTCGATCGCACGCGCGGACTCTTTCAGCTCGCTTTCGTCCATTTTTTGCGAGCGCTCGGCCGCGTGCAGCAGGTTGGTCGGCGGCAGCTTGAAATTCGTCCTGCTCTGCGCGACTTTCGGCTCTGGACCGCGCTTCTTCGGCGCAGGCACAGGCTCGGGCTCGTGGAACTTGATTACAGCCGGCCCGGCTTCCGAAGGATCGGTCGGAGCAAACGATTCTGCCGCTTCGGGTGTATCCAAATCTTCTTCGTCTTCCTCTTCCACTTCGCGAGTCGAGACGCGCTGCTGGATCACGGGCTTGCGGCCAGAAATCTTGTTATCTTCCACTTTCCGGCGCAGCTTCTTCGATTCGCGATCTTCTTGCCACTTATCGAGGCGCGCGCGCAGCTTCCCTACAGACCCGCTTGCCGCAAGCGGCTTCTTCATCCATTCGGCGGCGGCAGTGAATGAAAAGCTAGTGGCTAGAAAGAGCGCCGCAAGCAGGGTCATTAGGGAAACAAGATTGGCGCCCAAAGGATTAAACGCGCCGCGAAGGCCCTCGGCGAGCACCGTTCCAAGTAAGCCGCCCGCCGGCAATGCGCCGCGCACGTCAGGGAAATGCAACAGATCCAACTCCGCCGCAAAGGCAGCAATGAGCAGCACAGCCCCTACAACTTTCGCAACGGCGGCGTCGGTCTTCTGGCTGCGGAACCAGCGCATTGCCATCGCGAACATCCCAATCGGGAAAAGAAACGCGGCGTAGCCGAAACCCTGGAAGAACAGATCGGCCATATGCGCGCCGACCGGCCCGATCCAATTGCGCGCTGGCGAACCGCCGAAGGCTGGCGCAGCGACGTTAAAGGATGGGTCCTGCGGCGAGTAGGAGATTAGGGCCAGGGCAAGCAGCACCGCCATGCTCAGACCGACAAAACCGATCAGTTCATTTACGCGTTTGTTTTCCGTGGGCGTCAAAATTTGCACGAATCCGTCCTCGGGCTCCCGCAGGGCGGGTCCCACAAGTGTACCCCTGAAGCCCCGCGAACGGGACTTGGCTGGGCCAAATTGAATAGGGGAAGGCCTCCCGCGTATGCCAGGGGAAGCGCGGGCGCTATCGCGCAGTGCCCCAAGGGAGGAACGCAAGCAACCACGACTATACCAAAGGGGCCGAGGCAGTAAAGAGCGATATACCCGCGCTGTTTCCATGAGACAAATGGGAGCAGACGGTCACGCGTCACGCCCTCTCTCAGTGGATTTCGGGTTCGGGTATAGGCGCGGTGCCTTCCAGAAAATCGAAGTCGCAGCCCTCGTCAGCCTGTGTGATGTGTTGCATGAAGAGCTTACCGTAGCCGCGCGGGTAAATTCCCTCCTTCGGACGCCAGGCAACGCGACGACGCGAGAGTTCGTCTTCGCTTACGCGCATATTGATCGATTGCTGTGCGACGTCTATTTCAACAACGTCTCCTTCCTTCAACAGCGCCAGTGGCCCTCCCACAAACGATTCGGGCGAGACGTGGAGGACGCAGGTGCCGTAGTTTGTGCCGCTCATGCGCGCATCGGAAACTCGGACCATATCGCGCACACCCTGTTTCAAAAGTTTCTTTGGGATTGGCAAATTGCCCCATTCGGGCATACCGGGCGCGCCTTTCGGCCCGGCGTTGCGCAAGACGAGCACGCTGTTTGCATCCACGTCGAGCGCGGGATCATCGAGCCGTGCGTTCATGTCGTCGTAGTCTTCGAAAACAACTGCGCGGCCCGAGTGTTTGAGCAGAGATGCTTTTGCTGCGGCAGCTTTGATCACCGCTCCTGTGGGCGCGAGATTTCCGCGCAAAACGACGAGTCCGCCAGATGGGAACAGTGGATTGTCTAGGGTGCGAATTACATCCGGAATAAAAATCTGCGCTTTCTGAATATTTTCGCCGAGTGTTTTGCCGGTGACCGTCATGCAATTCAGGTCGAGATGCGGCGCAAGCGCCTTCATTAGCGCAGGAAGTCCGCCAGCGTAGTAAAAATCCTCCATTAAGTACGCGCCGGTCGGCCGGATGTTCGCGAGCACGGGCGTCTTTTTCGAGAGCGCGTCAAAATTATCCAGGCTCAGCTTGATGCCGGCTCGCCCGGCGAGCGCGATGATATGGATCACCGCGTTTGTCGAGCCACTGAGCGCCAGATCCGTCACGATGGCGTTCTTGAACGATGCTTCGTTCAAAATGTCGCGTGGCTTCAGGTCCTCCCACACCATTTCGACAATGCGGCGTCCCGACCGATCCGCGAGCTTGCGATGATTTGCGTCCACGGCCGGGATGGAACTTGCGCCGGGAAGCGAAAAACCGAGCGCTTCCGCGAGACTCGTCATGGTGGAAGCGGTGCCCATCGTCATGCACGTGCCCGCTGAACGCGCGATTCCCTCTTCGATTTCGCTCCATGCTTGCTCGTCGATCGTGCCTGCGCGCAATTCCGACCAGTACTTAATCACGTCCGCGCCGCTGCCGAGAACACTTCCGTGCCAATTTCCGCGCAGCATTGGACCGGCCGGAACGTAAATCGCGGGGACGTTCATGCTGATCGCGCCCATCAGAAGCGCGGGCGTGTTTTTATCGCAACCGCCGAGCAACACGGCGCCATCGACGGGATAGGACCGCAGCAACTCCTCGGTCTCCATCGCGAGCAGATTGCGATACATCATCGTCGTCGGCTTCATGAATGTTTCGCCGAGCGAGAGTGCGGGCATTTCCATCGGGAAGCCGCCTGCCTGCC
>DATEGW010000056.1:0-14592 GCA_035279845.1 Candidatus Acidiferrales bacterium
CGCCGGAAAATTGCATTCGTGGGATGTGGTCAACGAAGCCATCGATCCTGCCAGCCCGCGTCCCGACGGGCTCCGCGCCAGCCCATGGCTCGAGCTCGCCGGCGAAGACTACATCGAACTCGCCTTTCGCACCGCCCGCCAAGCCGACCCGAAAGCGCTTCTGACCTATAACGACTACGGCATCGAGCTCGATACGCCGAAGCAGGCGGACAAGAGGGCAAAGGTTCTCGCGCTCGTACAGCGCCTGCACAAGAGCGGCATCATTGATGCCGTCGGCGTCCAAAGCCATCTCAGCGCGGGCGACGACGTTTCCAGTTCTGGCCTTCGCGATTTCGTCCGTGAACTCCACGGCATGGGGCTGCAAGTCTTTGTCACTGAACTTGACGTGAACACGCAGAAAGCGCAAGGAACTGTCGCCGACCGTGACGCGGAAGTCGCCCACATCTACCGTGAATACCTCACGCATATGCTTGCCGAGCCGAATGTCACCGCCGTCCTCACTTGGGGCATCACAGATCGCTACACGTGGCTTAACAGCCCAAGATATGCTCGTCCCGATGGCCAACCACAGCGTCCGCTACCGTTCGACAGCGATTACAAGCCCACACCCGCCTTTTTTGTCGAATGCGCTGCGCTCGATTCGCGATCGGCAGCGGGAAGCAGGTCGTAAGAGCCCTGATTTCCCGTCGTACGTGCCGTTTTCGCGACAAAATTTGTCAATATCGCTTGTTTCGCATTGTGGGTTCCTCAATGGCAGTGTTATGATCTTTCCGCTCGACGCGTTTTTCGCGTTTTGCGGCCGCAATAGTGGTATCGCGGGCCAGAAAGTGTTCTAGGGGAACTGTTCGACAACATGTCTTTTCGGCCCCGCGGTGGTTGGATATCTCGCGTCGTTCTCTCAGCAGTCTTCAGCGCAATACCCTTTGTGTGCGCGAGCGCCGCTGCCCGACGAGCCCATTCAGCAACCGTCACGCATGCCTCCACGCGATCAACATCTGCCGCTAAACCTGCAATCAAGCATTCTTCGTCGGCAAAAAAGGTATCTGCTCGGACCGTTGCGCACACCTCGCGGCCCACTCGCGTAAGCCGCCACGCCAGACTAGCGCGGGCCCGCGCCGCCGCTGCATACCGCGCGCGCCTCGCCGCGTCGCGCCAACGCCAGCTTGAGCGCACCGAATTCAAGCGCGATAGCAACGGCAATCTGATTCCCAAGATCCGCGCTGCTGCCGCCATCGTCTTTAATCCTTCAACGGGCGTCGTCCTGTGGGAAGAGCACTCAAAAGAGCAGCGCTCCATCGCAAGCCTCACGAAATTGATGACATCCGTTGTCTTCCTCGCCGATGACCCGGATATGACGCGCGTCGTCGAAGTCACCCGGCCCGACGTCACGAACGCCTCGGTGACGCATCTTCGCGCCGGCGATCAAGTTGAATTAGGCGAGCTTCTCCACCTCATGCTGATCGCTTCGGATAACGGCGCCGCCCGCGTCCTCGCGCGCACATCCGATGGCTCGACGCCCGCCTTCGTCGATCGCATGAACACCATGGCGCAGTTTCTCGGCCTCGCGAATACGCACTATGAAGACCCCACCGGCCTCGACGCGAACGACGTCTCGACCGCCTACGACATTTCGCACCTGATCGCTTTTGCGTCGTCGGATGAGACCATCGGCCCGATCATTCGCACCGAAAAATACGACGTGCGCACCGTCACTCGCGTGATCCCGATCCACAGCACGAACAAGCTGCTCGGCACCGGCATCGACGTCCGTGGCGGCAAGACCGGCTTCATCAACAAGGCCGGCTATTGTCTGGCCACACTCTTGCAAATCCCGCAAGGCAATCAGATCGCGGTTGTCGTCTTGGGCGCAGGCAGCAGCTCCATGCGCTTCTGGGACACGCGCCGCCTGCTTAGTTGGGCGTCCGCGAATAGTCAACTCGCCACAGCCGACCCTGTCACCGCCGCGAAGTAGCCATTTCGTCTTAATTTTGCTTTTGCTTTTCGTACAGCCGACCGGCAGTTCGGTCGGGGCGGCTTTTGGTTTTGCTTTTGAGTTCGGCGCGAGTTCTATTCGCCGCTAAACTGCTGAGGTGCAGCCGAGGCCAAAGCAGCTATCGTGCTGCCTATCGCGCGTATCGGCGCCGAGACGTGCACCGTATCCTTGCCATCGGCCACGTCGACCACGATATCGCCGCCGTACTTCGCCACGTGGACGTATTCGTTCGGATCGGACACCTCGACGAGTGTCATATCCGGCCCGTCGCTCAGCCCGTCGAGCGCCGCACGAATCGCCGGCAAAAACGGCTGAATCTGCTCGGACGCGCGCGCCAGCTTTTCATCCGGCACCAGGCGCACCGCAATCGGCGCAAGCATCGCCGGCGCGATCACGTGAATGTGTGGCGGCGAATCGCGGCGCTGCACCACGTTCACATCCACGAATCCTTCGCTGCAAAGCAGCCCCGCGCCTGCCACCGCCGCGCCCACCATCCCCAACGCAATTTTTCCCAGCAGTATCATCGGTGCCTTCCTTTTGCGGCTCGAACGTCTACGGCCCCACCTTTAGGTTTGCGAAGTGCGCGATTGTCCCCGGTCCAACCCAGAGCGCGATAGAGCCTTTCGCCATCGGTTGCTTCAGATCGTTGACGACGAGGACCGGTTGCGCGCTCCCGTTCACATAGAGACGCGCACGCGTCCCGGAAACTTGAATTTTTACGTGCGTCCATTCTCCCGGCACGAGGTCGACGTAAGACTCATATTTGCCCGGCGTTTCATTCCGCAGCTTTTCCCAGCCGAACCCCGGCAGCGAAATGTACTGCGCCGAATGGTTCCGCTGCAGCTGATCTTCAGAACGGCCATTCTTCGGACGCAGGTAAAAACATTCGAAGTGCGATCTGTCCGCACTGACGCGAAATGCCACGCCGACGAACCCGCGAAAGCCCACATTGGCATTGGGAGCGGTGTCACCACTCAAATCCACATCGATCGTCCCATCCTCAAACGAACTCCCTGAAACGATCGCAAGCCGCCCGGCGTCGCCGAGGTCCGCCGGGCCGTGATCGGTGATGCGGATCGCCCCGCGTCCGCGATACGTCACCGCCTCGGCTTTCACGTTCTGCAACGTGAGCTTGTCGATGCTTAATTCTGACACCGCCTGCTGCGCAAATACGCTTGCTCGCGGCATCAGTAAGAGAGCAACCAGCGCAAACGTACATGCGATTGTCCTCACCGGTCCTCCAATCACGCCCATGCGCCAATCACTGCGGCTGGCTGTGGCTATCGATCCAAACGCGCACGTGCTCGCTCGTATTCTCCACCGTCACCATAAACGCATCGCTCGCTTTATCGAGCGCCTGCAACGCCGCCGCCACGTCAATTTCATTCTTCTGCGTTGTCGAAAACAGCGCATCCACCACGGAAATAGGCACCGTTACGTTGACGTTGTCGCCGTGCTTTCCCGTGTCGTTCACATGTACCACAATGTTGCCGCCCGCCTTCGAGACGTCAATGTTCTCGTTTTTCTGTCGCACGGTCACCATTTTGTTGTCTGGCGAAGTCTTGATCGCATCAATGATCGTCGGCAGATCAATGCCCTGGAGTTGATCCCGATCCAGCATTACGCGCCCGTTGTGCAATGGTCCGCGGTTGATCGTCGGCAACACTTTCTCCGCCACCGTCAGCGGCAAATTCACGTTCACGTTCTCGCCGCTCGCTTTCGTATCGGACACCTGAACGTGCAAGAATTTCTCTTCCGGCGCGGGCGCGGCCGTAGCCGCCTTTGCCATCAAAAACGCCGCGCAAAGCAAAGCCGCCGCTGCAGCGGCCAACCGCCACGTGGTAGAAACAACGCTTCTCGTCTGCATGTGATTCCTCCTATGCCACCAGATACGATCCCCGCTCCGCAAAAGTTCCACATTCCTTTTTGGAGCGGCCGTCCGCCGTTGGCCAGGCCGAGGGTGGCAGGGGCAGGAGGTTGCGTTGTTTTGTAAGCAGGAATTATGTGCTCCGATTGCGTCAACCGCGTTGACGCAAAATAACGCTTAAGTTGCCCCAAAACTCGATAAGAGGACACGTTTTGCCATGAATGACACCTTCTACGAAGGCATGCCTGAATCTGTGGAGGCCGACCCGGCAACTGAGCAGGCCGTTCCTTCGGCTGGCCGCAAGAGCCTGGTCCGGTCCGATATTGAAGAGCGGAAGGTACGGTCGTTTCGGGCTTACCTGGAGGTACTAGACACGGCGGAGTGGCTACGGCGGCAACTGATCAACCAACTGGACGCGTTTGACCTGACGATCGATGGATTCCGGCTGTTGGAGATCCTTTATCGGGAGGGTCCTATTACCACAGAAGAGTTCTGCAAGCGGCGACGATGCAGCAGGCAGGCTTTCGACAGGCTGATCAAGCCGCTGGAAGAGCGGCTGTGGGTGAATTACGAGGTCTTCGCGCGCGAACCCGTGAATGAATGGGAGGACGCACACCTGGCAAAGCGACTAGAGGGACAACCTCGGCGCGGGCGGCGGATGGGACGCCTAAGTCTGACACCTGAGGGGAAGAAGTTCGTTCACGCTATCTTCCCGCGCCACGCGAAGCTCGTGTTCGCATTCATGCGCGCGCTCAGTATGCGGGAGCAGGACACGTTGATTCGCGTTTGCCGGAAATTGAGAGACGGAGATGTGGTGAAATTGTTGGATGAGATGACTATGGAGGAAACTTAGGAGGCACAGAAGCGACTGGGACGGCGCGCAACATGTTAGGTTGCGGTTATTCGTGGCGGAGGGCAACCATTGGGTCGACGCGCAGAGCCTTGCGGGCTGGCACGGAGGTGGCAAGGAGAGTGACGATAGCCAGCAGGAGGCTAGCTGTGATGCACGTGCCAGCGTCGAGGTGTCCGAAATCGGCTAGAACGCTTGAAAAGAGTCGATCCACCGCGAGCCCTCCTGTGAGACCAAGGCTCAAACCCGAGACGATCATCACAAGAGTCCTCCGCGTAACCATAGAAAGGATGTCGCGGTGACTCGCCCCCAGTGCGACACGAATGCCGATCTGTTTCGTTTGCTGGCTGACCGTAAAAGCCACGATGGCATAGATCCCAACCGACGCCATAACGAGCGCCAGTCCGCCCAGTGCACTCAACAGAATGGAGATAGTGCGGACCGGGCCGTAGAGCGCGTCTAGCATTTCCCGGATTGTTGCAATATGAACGATAAGAGATGAATCGCGTGCGCGAACCTCTTCACCCAAAGCCGTTTTCAGTCCCGACGGAACTCCGCTCGTTCGAACAAGAAACTGCATCTGATACGGCGGCATGTCGGTTTGAATACCTGCAAGAAACTCTTTCTCCTGGCCGTAAGGCACGTAGACGGTCGGCCGAACACTATTGAAGGGACCATTCGGGTCTTCGAAATCAGGCGTCACGCCGACGACTTGAAAATAAGGCCCGGTTCCATTGCCAAGGCGGATCTGCCTGCCGAGCGGGTCTTCATTGTTCCAATACCTCCTGGCCAGACTACGATTGACTATGGCGACGGGTGCCGCTCCCTCGCGGTCAGCGGCTGTGAAGCTGCGGCCCCGCTCGATAGAAATTCCGACCGTCGGGAAGAAATCGGGAGAGATAACGTTATAGTCGGCTCGGCCGGAAAAGTCACTTGAACCAGGTGTCGAAGCTTCAGTGACCAAAGGGAAGGAGGCCAGGCCTTCGTCCAGCGGCGCATTAGATGCCATGGCGACGGACGTGACGCCGGGCATCATTGCGATCCTTTGAAGCAGGGCTTCTTGGAACTCCCGCGTGCGCGGTTCACTGTAGCCTTGCGCGGTGAGCTCAAGGCGCAGCGCGGTGAGCCGGGATGTATCAAAATTTGGGCCGTGAAGGTAATGCTGTTGCATGCCGCGCAGTGTTGTACCGGCTGCCAGTAATAACATGAGCGACATTGCTAGCGGCGCGATGACGAGCATGTTACGAGGGGCCCAAATCGCTTGCGATCTGAAACGCAGACCCCCGGCGAGCCCCTCGGAATGCAGTACTTGAGCGAGACTCGTTCGAGTCGCGATAAGCGCAGGCCCTAGTCCAAAGCAAACGGCCGACGCGACTGACAGCGAAAATGCGTAAATAAATTCGCGCGGATCGACTTTCAAGACAAATCCTGCCGGAGCACCGATAAGTCTGAACAGCAAGCCGGCCAGCGAATGGGCAAATAGGAGCCCGGTTGCGCCTCCAATGCAAGCGAGCAAGATGCTTTCGGTCATCAGCATGGAAATCACGCGAGCGCGACTCGCTCCCAAGGATAGGCGGACTCCAATTTCACGACGACGCATGACGGCCCGTGCCAGAAGAATGCTGGCCAGATTCGCGCACGCAATTAACAGAATCATCGAAACAATTGCGATGACAGCGGCAGCAAGAGCCACCAGCTCTGCGTGTTTTGCCGGGTTGTCTCCGCCAGGAGATACAAGGATGCCTTCGTGCTGTGCGGGCAAACCGACCGGCTTAGACTGAACCAACGCGTCCAATAACACATTAAGCTCCGCTTGCGACTGGGCTGACGTTACGCCGTCTTGGAGGCGCGCGTCCAAATGTAGCCAGCGCGACGCTCGGTCGTGCACCATATCGTGGCCGGCGGATAGTGTGGGCTCGAGTTCGAGCGGAAGATAAATGCCCGAAGGGTCGACCGTCGCAAAATTTGCGCTGGCGATGCCGACAATTGTAAGGGGATGAGCATTCAGTACGATTGTTTTGCCAAGAACGCGCTCATCGCCGCCGAAATGATTCTTCCAGAACCGAAAATTGAGGACCGCCACCTGCGAGCCTGTCAAAGCTTCCTCTTTCGAAAAGATTCTGCCCAGTGCGGGTCGCAAACCTAGGACCGATAAAAAATCTTCGGATTCGAATCGTCCCTCGACGTCTTCCGCTTGATTGAGCCAAGCCGAGCCTTGCCGCGCGCCCAGAACGAAGCTGAAGCGACCCGATTCCGCATTAACAAGCGAGAATGACTTCGCTCGCGTTTGGTAATAACGGTAGTCGTCATAAGAGAGGTCGTAGCCCGCACGACCGTTGATCGAGGCATAAAGGCCGACATATGAGGAGCGATTTTGGACGGCGGCTCGATCTCCTGCGGTAGCCGAGGCATTTATCAGTGCGAAAATCGCTGTGCTCACTCCCAGTCCTAAGGCAAGCCCGAGGATTGCAAGGATGCTGAACCGTGCATCTTTTGCGAGGACTCGAACCGAAATACGAGCATCGCAAATCCAGTGCTCGAGCCAGGGGAGGCCGCGGCGGGCGCGGACGGATTCTTTGGTTTGGTCAAGGCCGCCTAATTTGATGAGAGCTTGGCGGCGGGCCTCCTCGGCAGACATGCCGGCGCGGAGATTGTCTTCGATATGGAATTGGAGATGAGATTCGAGTTCGGCGGCGAGATCGACGTCGCGATGATCGCGGTGGAATAAGGCGGTAATGCGTTGGAGCAGCGCTCGAAATTTCGTCATTCATACACCATGTGAGAGAAATATGCACAGACAAGAGTGACTGTGCCACAAAAGGCGCGAAAATTATTCATTGATGCACGGTCGCATTTGAGGAGTGGGCATGTATTGGATACCAATATTACAGGCAGTGTCTCATTGCGAATGTTGGATTGCAAGAGAAGATTCTGAGAAGGCGCGAAGATAACGGCGCTGCAAAATGGAGGCGAGCGCGCCGGATCGAACGGCCAGTCGGCCGTTACAGGAGCGCTGCAGGAGCGAAAAGGCGCACGCGAAACCTGCACAGCCAGGAGCGGCTGCATGGTGGCCGAGATAGAACGCGATTACGCGATGGAGACTTGGGAGGCTTGCAGCGGGGCGGCGGTTTGGATGGGGATGGTGACTTCGACAATGGTGCCGGGTTCGCCGTGGCGCAATTGAAGGTCGCCACCGAGTTCCTTTATGCGCTGCTTCATGCCGGAGATGCCTACGCCTACGCTACCGGGGCGAAGACCGAGAGTGTCGTTGGAGATGCCCTTTCCGTCATCGCGGACGCGTAGCATGATTTCGGTATCGCGTTTTGTAAGCTGAACCCAGGCGTGTTTCGCTTCGGCATGCCGGAAAATGTTCGTGAGTGCTTCCTGAACCACACGGAAAAACGCGGTCTCGACTTCGAGGGCCAAGCGCGGAAAATCGGAGGGTGAGGCATCCAGAGTAGTGCCAATCCCACTGCGCTTACTGAAACCGTCGAGGTACCACGCGAGCGCAAATGCGAGGCCGATTTCGTCGAGCATGGGCGGATGAAGCAGGTGAGAAATGTTGCGGACTTCCTGAATCAGGCGGTCGATCAATCCGCGAAGATCGAGCGCCGTCTGCTCGTTGCCGTCGAGAAGTTTGGCGCCGTGCAGAACGCCCTCGAGCATGATTTTCGCGGCGGTGAGATCCTGGCCCAGGCCATCATGCAGATCGCGCGCGATGCGGCGGCGCTCTTCGTCCTGCGTAGTGATTAACATGCTGGAAAGCCGGCGAAGCTCCTGGTTGAGGACTTCGGTCTGATGCGCTTTGCGATGCAATTCGGCGAAGACGCTCACTTTCGCACGGAGCAACTCGGGAATGACCGGAACGGAAAGGTAATCGACGGCACCGCGGGAATATCCCTTGAGGCGGTCGAGATCGGTCATGTGCACGGCGGAAACGAAAATGATGGCCGTCTTTTGAAAGCGCGGATGCTGGCGAATGGTATCGGCGAGCTCGAAGCCGTCGATTTCGGGCATGCTGACGTCCATCAGGACGACGGCGATGTCGTTGCGGAGAAGTTGATCGAGAGCCTCGCGCGCTGAATTCGCCTTGATGAGGTTCTCGTCAAGTTCACCGAGGATAGCTTCGTAGGCGAGCAGTTTGGCCGGCTGGTCGTCGACCATGAGAATGTTGACTTTGTCGTTCAAGCGAAGGCCTGGTTCCATAATTTCAGTTCATATCCTAACGTGTACAAAAGGGCGCAGCAAGCGGCGTCCCTTCGGACCATTGTTGAGGCTATCACCTGTGCAGCCACATGCGAAGCGTTGAGAGCAGTTGGTCTGTATTTACAGGCTTCGCGAGATATTCCGATGCGCCGGCTTCGAGGCATCGCTCGCGGTCGCCTTTCATGGCTTTCGCGGTGAGGGCGATGATGGGCAGACGATGGAACAGCGGCTTCTCGCGAATCACCTGCATCGTTTCGTACCCATCCATCTGCGGCATCATGATGTCCATCAAGGCGATCGCGACGTTTGGAGTGGACTCGAGAATGGCGATGGCTTCGGCGCCCGTTCCGGCGGCGAGCACGACCATCCCGCGGCGCTCCAAGACGCTGCTCAAGGCAAATATGTTGCGTACGTCGTCGTCCACGACAAGCACTTTCCTGCCGACGAGCGCCTCATCCGAATGATGCAGCCGGTCGAGCATCTTCTGCTTATTCGGCGGCAGCTTCGTGATGTCGCGGTGGAGGAAAAGGGCTGTTTCGTCCAGCAGGCGCTCGGGCGATTCCACGCCTTTTACCACCACGCTGCGGGCGAATTCGTGAAGCCGGGCGTCTTCTTCGGGCGAAAGCTCTTTTCCGGTGAAGACAACGACGGGCATGTCAGCCAATGAAGGATTTTCGGCGATGCGATCGAGCACATCGAAGCCAGTCATATCGGGCAAGCGCAAATCGAGCACCATACAATCGTATTGAGCTTGATGCATTGCGTCGAGGGCTTCTTTTCCGCTGGCAACGACATGGGCGTCTATATCGTCGTGAACGAGCAGTTCGCGAATGCTCATTTGTTCCGCGGCATTGTCTTCGACGATCAGGAGCCGCTTGCTGCGAGGTTGCGCGTAATCTTTTATGCGCGAGAGTGCAGCATCGAGCGATTCGCGCGAAGCGGGCTTATTGACGAAGGCAAAAGCGCCGCGAGCAAGAGCGTGGCTGCGGTCTTCGTCGAGCGTGAGCATTTGCACGGGGATGTGGCGCGTGGCGGGGTCGCGTTTCAGGTGATTCAGGACGGTCCAGCCGAGCATGTCCGGAAGGTAGACATCCAGCGAGATGGCCGTTGGAGTGAATTCGCGGGCAATCATGAGCGCATCCGAGCCTCGCGTGGCAAGGAGGACCTTAAAGCCTCTATCGTGTCCAACTTCGCGGAGGACGTGCGCGTAGTGTAGATCGTCTTCGACGATGAGCAGGGTAATGTCGCCCGGCTCGAGGTTGTTGCGATCATCGACAATTTGCTCGACGACGCTCTCGGCGATGACTGCGCTGGCGGAGTGCATGTGCGATGCCGCGATTTCCGGCTGTTGGAGTTTGGAAGCGACCGGCGGGGCGACGTACATCTGGGGCAAGTAGAGCGTGAAGGTGCTGCCTTCGCCGGGTGCGCTCTTGAGCTGAATTTCGCCGCCGAGGAGGCTGGCAAGTTCGCGGCTGATCGCGAGACCGAGACCTGTGCCGCCGTACTTGCGGGCCGTGCCTGCGTCAGCCTGCTGGAACGCCTCGAAGATGATGCGCTGCTTCTCCTGCGGAATGCCGATGCCGGTGTCGGAGACTTCGAATGCGATCACGGAACTGACGGTGCTGAGAACGGAATGATCCGGCGACCAGCCGCTTGTAACGGGGCTTACCGAGAGACGCACCTTACCCTGTTCGGTGAACTTAAAGGCGTTAGACAACAGATTCTTAAGCACTTGTTGCAAACGCTTCGAGTCCGTGACGAAGCCGCGCGGCAGATGCGAGTCGGCCTGAACTTCGAAGGTGAGACGGCGGTTTTCCGCTTCGTGACGGAACGGGCGGGCCGCCATTTCGAGCAGGCTGGTGAAGAAGACTTCCTCCGCTTGCACGGAGACGGTCCCCGATTCGATCTTCGAGAGGTCGAGGATGTCGCTGATCAGGTTGAGCAGGTCGGTGCCGGCGCCGTGGATCGTGCGCGCGAATTCCACCTGCTTGGGGCTTAGATTGCCGTCGAGATTTTCGCCGAGCTGCTGGCCGAGGACCAGGATGCTGTTGAGAGGCGTACGCAACTCATGCGACATGTTCGCCAGAAAGTCTGACTTGTACTTGGAGGTGAGCGCGAGTTCCTTGGCCTTCTCTTCCAGCGCTCGGCGAGCTTGTTCGATTTCCTGATTTTTGCGTTCGACTTCGGCGTTTTGTTCGGCGAGCTGTTGCGCCTTCAGAGCGAGCTGCTCGTTTTTCTGCTGCAACTCACGCTGCTGCGTGGTGAGTTCGCCCGCGAGCTGCTGCGATTGCTTCAGCAGGCTCTCGGTCTGCATCGTGGCTTCGATGGAGTTGAGCACGATGCCAATGCTCGCAGTGAGCTGCTCGAGGAACGCGAGGTGCGATGTGGTGAATGTGTTGAGAGTCGCGAGCTCGATCACGGCTTTGACGCGGTCTTCAAAGAGTACGGGCAAAACAATCACGTTTTGCGGCACTGCGGTGAAAAGGCCCGAGCGGATGGGAGTGGTGCGTTCGGGTAAATCCGTGATGAACATGCGCCGCTTTTCGGCAGCGCATTGGCCGACGAGTCCTTCGCCCAACTGGAGACGCGTGGGATGGCCGGCCTCGATGTTGTCTGCGTAGGCAGAAAGTAGAATAAGCTCAGCCGTCCCGTCGGTTTCCATCTGATAGATGACGCCCTGCTGCGCGTTAACGAGTGGGGCGAGTTCGGAAAGAAGCGTGCGGCCTACCGTGGTGAGGTCGCGCTGACCTTGCAGCATGGCGGTGAAGCGAGCGAGGTTGGTTTTGAGCCAATCCTGCTCCTTGTTGCGATCAGTGGTGAGCCGAAGGTTATCAATCATCGTGTTGATGTTGTCCTTCAGCTCGGCGACTTCGCCGCTGGCCTCGACTTGAATCGAACGGGTAAGGTCTCCCTTTGTGACGGCGGTGGCGACTTCGGCGATGGCACGCACCTGGCGCGTCAAGTTATCGGCAAGGAGATTGACGTTGCCGGTGAGGTCTTTCCACGTGCCGGAGGCGCCCGGAACGTTGGCCTGACCGCCCAAGCGGCCTTCGACGCCGACTTCGCGAGCGACGGTGGTTACTTGGTCAGCGAAAGTGGCGAGCGTACCCGTCATATTGTTGATGGTTTCGGCGAGAGCGGCGACTTCGCCCTTCGCATTCACCGTGAGCTTTTGCGTCAGTTCGCCGTTCGCGACGGCCGTGACGACTTTCACGATGCCGCGCACCTGCTCGGTGAGGTTTGCAGCCATGACGTTTACGTTGTCCGTGAGGTCGCCCCACGTACCGGCGACGCCGGGCACCTGCGCCTGGCCGCCGAGTTTGCCTTCGGTGCCGACTTCGCGGGCGACGCGCGTCACTTCAGCGGCGAACGCGTTGAGCTGGTCGACCATGGTATTGATCGTGTTCTTGAGCTCGAGAATTTCGCCTTTCACGTCGACGGTGATTTTGCGCGAAAGGTCGCCGCGTGCGACGGCGGTCGTCACCTCGGCGATGTTGCGGACCTGGCCGGTGAGATTGCCGGCCATTGCGTTCACGGAATCCGTGAGATCTTTCCACGTTCCCGCGACGCCCGCCACGTTTGCCTGGCCGCCCAGGCGTCCTTCGCTGCCGACTTCTCTCGCCACGCGCGTTACCTCCGCCGCAAACGAGCGGAGCTGCTCGACCATCGTGTTCAGCGTTTCCTTGAGTTGGAGGATTTCGCCGCGGACGTCCACAGTGATTTTCTTGGAGAGGTCGCCGGTTGCGATGGCGGTGGCGACTTCGGCGATGTTGCGGACCTGCGCCGTAAGGTTGCCGGCCATGAAGTTCACGTTGTCGGTGAGGTCCTTCCAGGTGCCGGCGACACCGGGCACCTGCGCCTGACCGCCGAGTTTTCCTTCCGTGCCGACTTCGCGGGCCACGCGGGTCACTTCGCCCGCGAACGCGTTTAACTGGTCCACCATGGTGTTGATCGTGTTCTTTAGCTCGAGAATTTCACCCTTCACGTCGACGGTGATCTTGCGCGAGAGGTCGCCGAGGGCGACGGCGGTGGTGACTTCAGCGATGTTACGTACTTGGCCTGTGAGGTTACCGGCCATCGAGTTGACCGAGTCCGTCAAATCTTTCCACGTGCCAGCGACGCCGGGCACATTCGCCTGTCCGCCGAGACGCCCTTCCGTGCCGACCTCACGAGCCACGCGCGTGACTTCGGATGCGAAGGAACGCAACTGATCGACCATGGTATTGATGGTGTCTTTCAGGAGCAGAATTTCGCCGCTGACGTTCACCGTAATCTTCTTTGAAAGGTCTCCGCTCGCGATTGCGGTAGAGACGTCGGCGATGTTGCGGACCTGGCCGGTGAGGTTGCTGGCCATGGAGTTGACCGAATCGGTTAAATCTTTCCACGTGCCGGCGACGCCTGGCACAAGCGCCTGGCCGCCGAGTTTGCCGTCGGTGCCGACTTCGCGAGCGACGCGCGTTACTTCGGAAGCGAAGGCGCGCAGCTGGTCCACCATCGTGTTCATGGTGTCCTTCAGTTCGAGAATTTCGCCTTTCACATCGACGGTGATTTTGCGCGAGAGGTCACCGCGGGCGACGGCGGTGGTGACTTCGGCGATGTTGCGGACCTGGCCGGTGAGGTTGCTGGCCATGAAGTTGACATTGTCCGTGAGATCTTTCCACGTGCCGGCCACACCGGGGACAGCAGCCTGGCCTCCCAGTTTTCCTTCCGTACCCACTTCTCTCGCCACGCGGGTCACCTCGCCCGCGAAGCCGTTGAGCTGGTCCACCATCGTGTTGAGCGTATCTTTCAGTTCGAGAATTTCGCCCTTCACATCGACGGTGATCTTGCGCGAGAGGTCACCGCGCGCGACAGCCGTGGCAACTTCGGCGATATTGCGGACCTGGTCGGTGAGGTTTCCGGCCATCGAATTCACGGACTCGGTGAGGTCTTTCCACGTTCCGGCGACGCCGGGCACTTGCGCTTGTCCGCCGAGTTTTCCGTCTGTGCCGACTTCGCGGGCGACGCGCGTCACTTCACCGGCGAACCGATTGAGCTGGTCGACCATCGTGTTGAGCGTTTCTTTGAGCTGGAGGATTTCGCCGCGAACATCGACGGTGATTTTACGCGAGAGGTCGCCGGTAGCGATGGCAGTGGCGACTTCGGCGATGTTCCGCACCTGGCCCGTGAGGTTGCTGGCCATAAAATTCACGTTGTCTGTGAGGTCTTTCCACGTGCCGCCGACGCCAGGGACTGCAGCCTGGCCGCCGAGCTTTCCTTCGGTACCGACTTCGCGGGCGACGCGGGTCACTTCGCCGGCGAACGCGTTCAGCTGATCCACCATCGTGTTAATCGTGTTTTTCAGCTCGAGAATTTCGCCCTTCACGTCGACCGTGATCTTGCGCGACAAGTCTCCGCGCGCGACTGCCGTCGTGACTTCGGCAATGTTCCGGACCTGGGCGGTGAGGTTGCCGGCCATCGAGTTGACGTTGTCGGTAAGGTCTTTCCACGTGCCGGCCACCCCGGGGACCTGTGCCTGACCACCGAGCTTTCCTTCCGTTCCCACTTCGCGGGCGACGCGGGTCACTTCGCCGGCGAAGCCGTTCAATTGATCCACCATCGTGTTGATGGTGTCTTTCAGTTCGAGAATCTCGCCCTTTACGTCCACTGTGATCTTGCGCGACAAGTCGCCGCGCG